>NZ_JAZGLV010000003.1:0-356665 GCF_036409085.1 Mycobacterium sp. 050134 | reverse complement strand
CCCGCCCACCAACTCCTCCACCGCGCCGGCCAACGCAAACTCATCGGCGGCCAAGAAGACCAACTCATCGACATCGCCCTCGAAATCAAACGCGAAGAGGACCTCGAACGCGGGCCCGTGCGCTCGTAATTCGTTTTGGCCGAACGTAATAGGTCGACGTGACCGGGCCGGCGCCGCCGGCACCCGGGTTAGCGCGCCGCGGCCAGCTGCGCTTCGCGCAGCTCCAGCAGGCGCAGCACCATCGGGGTGAAGATCAGCTGCATGGCCAGGTCCATCTTGCCGCCCGGGCACACGATCGTGTTCGCGCGGGACATGAACGAGTCATGCAGCATGGCAAGCAGATACGGGAAATCGATGCCGTGCGGGTCGCGGAAGCGGATGATCAGCATCGACTCGTCGGCGGTGGGGATGGAGCGAGCGATGAACGGGTTGGACGTGTCGACCACCGGCACCCGCTGAAAGTTGACGTCGGTGTGCGAGAACTGGGTGCACATGTAGTTGAGGTAGTCGGGCATGCGTCGCAGGATGGTGTCGGTCACCGCTTCGGAGGAGTATCCGCGCGACACCTTGTCGCGGTGCAACTTCTGAATCCATTCGAGGTTGATCACAGGAACCACGCCGATCCGCAGGTCGGCATGCGCGGCGACGTCGACCTCATCGGTGACGATGGCGCCGTGCAGCCCCTCGTAGAACAACATGTCGGTGTCCTCGGGAATCTCCTCCCACGGCGTGAAGGTGCCCGGTTCCTGGCCGAAGGGCTCGGCCTCCTGCTCGTCGTGCAGATAACGCCGGACCTTGCCGGTTCCGGTCTCGCCGTAGGTCTGGAAGAGCTGCTGCAGCTCGTCGAAGAGATTGGCCTCCGGACCGAAGTGGCTGAAGGAGTGATCGCCGCGCGCGTGGGCGTCGGCGATCGCCGCCTTCATGGCGACGCGGTCATATCGGTGAAAGCTGTCCCCTTCGACGAACGCGACGTTGATGCCCTCGCGGCGGAATATCTGGTCGAAGGTCCGCATGACGGATGTTGTCCCCGCTCCGGACGAGCCGGTGACCGAAATGATGGGGTGCAGGCGCGACATGTGTTTCCTCCAAAGACGATCGGGGTCAGCCGACTCCGGTGCGGTACAGGCCCCGGACGCCGTAAAGCGGTGACGTGGAAGGCCTTACGTAGTCCTTGCGGTGGTAATCCTCGATCAGCTCGACCTCGTCGGCCGCCCCGAAGATCAGGGGCACGCGTTGGTGCAGGCTCGTCGGGACGACGTCCAGCAGGCGGCCGCGGCCGGTGCTCGCCGCGCCGCCCGCCTGTTCGACGAGGAACGCGATCGGGCTGGCTTCGTACAGGAGCCGGAGGCGCCCCGGCTTGTCGGGGTCCTTGTCATCCCGCGGGTACAGGAACACACCGCCGCGGGTCAGAATTCGGTGCGTTTCGGCGACCAGCGACGCGACCCACCGCATGTTGAAGTCCTTGCCGCGCGGGCCGGTCCGGCCCGCCAGGCACTCGTCGATGTAGCGCTGAACCGCTGGCTCCCAGAACCGCCTGTTCGACGCGTTGATGGCGAATTCGGATGTGGAGGCGGGGATTTGGATGGCCTGCCGGGTCAGAACGAACTCCCCGAGTGTCGGATCCAGCGTGAAGGCGTGCACGCCCGTGCCGACCGTGAGCACGAGCATGGTCGACGGGCCGTAGATCGCGTACCCGGCGCACACTTGCCGCGAACCTGGTTGCAGGAAGTCGCCCGGCGCCGGGTCGCCGCCCGGGCCGGATGCGCGCAGGATCGAAAAGATGCTTCCCACAGAGACATTGACGTCGATGTTCGACGATCCGTCGAGCGGATCGAAGACGAGCAGGTACTTGCCGCGGGGATACTGCGTCGGCAGCAGATAGGGCTCGGCGAGTTCTTCCGAGGCCATCCCCGACACCTGGCCGCCCCACTCGGTTGCGCGCAGGAAATAGTCGTTGGCCAGCACGTCGAGTTTCTGCTGGACTTCGCCCTGCACGTTCACCGCGCCGGCGGCGCCGAGCACGCCGCCCAGTTCTCCCTGTGCCACCCGGGTCGAGATGGCCTTGCAGGCGAGGGCGACATCGAGGATCAGCGAGTTGAGTTCGCCGCTTGCGTCGGGGTGACGTCGGCGTTCCTCGATCAGGAATTTGACCAGCGTGGTGCGGTTGGTGAGCATGCGCAATACCTTTGGCGGGGCGGCACACGGCCGACAGGCGTTCGGAAGACGGGCTTTCATCGTCCGATCCGTGCGGCCCGTATCCATCCCCCACACGGGTGGCCTTGCGGGGGGGACGGGGATGCGGTGAAGCCCGGCCCGGTGCACGTCAGAGCGGCTGCCGCGCAGCGATCCCTCGATTCATTGCTCGCTCTCATCGCACCGCGCCCCACCCCCCGCCGCGACGACACCGAACGCCGACCGTGTCGACCGCGGGCCGGGGGTGTCCCGCGACGGGACATTTCAGCGCGGCCGAGGGGCGAATTCGATAACGGGGCGCCGCGGTTATCGATTCTGTTGCGCCGGGCGCCGATCTCAACGGCTGTGATCTGCGCCTCCCCGGCGGCCCGTGCCTGAGAAATTCTTGTCAAACGTGCAATGGGGGAACTTCGCCGTAATCGTTAGCTGCAGGGCCCTAGATGCCGGCAGGCGGTGTGTCTATCTTCGCTCCGTCTTCCGCCAAATGCGTTCGCACAGCGGCTTATTAAGAGGTGCATAAGACAGCGCTCGGGGGACGCCCGCTAGTGAACCTGTTTATCCCGGCCGGCCCGAATTCCGCCACTAAACTCGCGTCGGACCGGCGTCGATCGGCGCGAAAACCGAGGTACTCCGGGCCGCGAACAGCACGCGCCAGCGACTCGGACCCAGTTAGGCGGTGCTCAGTATGAGCGGGATGAACGGCCGGAAGGCCGCACATGATCGAGATGGTCTCCTCCCCGACGGGGCGGTCCGCATTGCGGTCGGAAACGGCCCGATCAGCGACATCGTCGCCGACGCGGACGGCGGCCGGCTGCTCGTCACGAACTACGGGCACGACAGCGTCTCCGTCATCGACCCGTACGCCTGCCAGGTCACGGACACGATCGCCGGCCTGAGCGAGCCGTTCGCGATCGCCACGGGCCGCGGCGGTTTCCGCGCGTTCGTCAGCGTCGCGACGCCGGCCTACGACGCGATCGCGGTCATCGACCCTGGCGCCGGCGAGGTCGTCGCCACCCATCCGCTGGCCCACCGCATCAGCGACCTGGCGATCAGCCGGGACGGCGGCCACGTGTACGTGGGCCGGAGCGGGCCGGGCGGGGCCGACCTGGCGATCCTCGAGGCTGTTACCGGCCGCTTCGAGGAGGTCCGCCTGCCGGCCGCGGGGCACACAACCGCGTGCGTGCGCATCAGTCCCGACGGCGCGCGCGCCTATGTGGCCACCAACGGCCCGGCCGGCGGCCAGCTCGTGGTGCTGCGGGCGGGCGGCGCCGGCCCGCGCGTGATCAACGCCGTCGGAGTCGGGCTGCCCATCCGGGACGTGGCGCTGAGCCCCGACGGCGCCGTTGCCTACGTCGCCAGCTGCGCCCCGGACGCCGGAGCGGTGATCGATGTCGTCGACACCCGCGCCCACAAGGTCACCCGCACGCGCAAGGTCGGCGATCTCGGCGGCATCCTCACCGGGCTCACGATGAGTGGCGACGGCGACCGCGCCTACGTCGTCAGCGACACGGGGATCACGGTGCTGTGCACGCTCACGCACGATGTCCTCGGCACCGTCACCGCTACCGACCGGCCGTCACGCGTCATCGAAAGCCCGGACGCGCGCCGCCTCTATGTGGCGGACCACTCCGGGGCGGTCACCGTCGTCCCCGTCGGCTCGATCCCGGCGCTGGGCATTGACGACGAGGCCGCGCCCAGGGGCCTCCTGCTCGCCGATCTCGCCCCGCGCGAACCGGCGTTCGTCTAGGCCGGCCCCGCGCGTCGCGGTTGGCGCTCGACCGCGCCGGCGCTGCTGGCTCGGTCGATTCAGTTGACAATGGGGCAAGTCGGGGTAACCGGTTTTCGCGCAGCTGCGTGCGGCGATAACATTCGCCCGATTGCGCAATAGGCGGTGCCGCGCCGAGACCCACAGAGGCGGTAGATCGATGGACAGCACGATGCAGGACTTCCCGTTGACCATCGCCGCGATTGTGCGCCACGGCTGCGGAGTGCACGGGGCCCGGACCGTCACCACCTCGACGGGGGACGGGTACCGCAGCTGCACCTACCGTGAACTCGGTGAAGAGGCCGCCCGGTTGGCAAACGCGTTGCGCCGCCTGGGCGTTACGGGCGACCAGCGCGTTGCGACGTTCATGTGGAACAACAGCGAGCACCTGGCCGCCTACCTCGCGGTCCCGGCGATGGGTGCGGTTCTGCACACCCTCAACATTCGCCTTTTCCCCGAGCAGATCGCCTTCGTCGCCAACGAGGCCGAGGACCAGGTGGTGCTGGTCGACTCGTCATTGACCAGGCTGCTGGCGCCCATCCTCGGCGAGCTCAAGACGGTGCACACGGTGATCCTGGCGGGCGACGGCGACACCGCGCCGCTGGAGGAGTCGGGCAAGACCGTGCTGCGCTACCGCGACGTGATCGACGGCGAGTCCGCCGAATTCGACTGGCCCGAGGTCGACGAAAGATCGGCCGCCGCAATGTGTTACACGAGCGGCACCACCGGCAATCCCAAGGGGGTCGTCTACAGCCACCGGTCGAGCTTCCTGCATGCCATGGCGGCGTGCACCACCAACGGCATCGGCGTCGGCGCCAGCGACAGCGTGCTGCCGATCGTGCCGATGTTCCACGCCAACGCGTGGGGTCTGCCGTACGCGGCGCTGATGGCGGGGGCCGACCTGGTCATGCCCGACAGCCACCTCGACGCCAGGTCGCTGATCGGCATGGTCGAGGACCTGCGGCCCACCCTGGCTGGCGCGGTGCCGACGATCTGGAACGACGTCCTGCACCGGCTTGAGGACGAGCCCGGGCACGACATGTCGTCGTTGCGGCTCGTCGTTTGTGGCGGGTCGGCCGTTCCCGTCTCGCTGATGCGCGCCTTCGAGGAGAACCACGGCGTCCAGATCCGGCAGCTGTGGGGCATGACGGAAACCTCCCCGATGGCCACCATGGCGTGGCCGCCTCCCGACATCCCCGCGGATCAGCACTGGGCCTTCCGCGCCACCCAGGGGCAGCCCATGTGTGGCGTGGAGATGCGGGTCGTCGACGACGAGGGCCGGGTGCTGCCCAACGACGGCGCCTCGGTCGGCGAGGTGGAGGTCCGCGGACCGTGGATCACCGGTTCGTACTACCTGGGGCACGACGAGTCCAAGTTCGACTCCGGCTGGCTGCGCACCGGTGACGTCGGCCGCCTCGACGAGCGGGGCTTCGTCACGCTGACCGACCGCGCCAAGGACGTCATCAAGTCCGGTGGCGAATGGATCTCGTCGGTCGAACTGGAGAACTGTCTCGTCGGGCATCCCCACGTGGTCGAGGCCGCGGTGGTCGCGGTGCCCGACGAACGATGGCAGGAAAGGCCGCTCGCCGTCGTCGTCGCCAAGCACTCCGTGAGCGCCGAAGACCTGCGAAAGTACCTCGCGGACAAGGTGGTTCGATGGTGGCTGCCGGAGCGGTGGACGTTCGTCGACGAGATCCCGCGGACCAGTGTCGGCAAGTACGACAAGAAGGCCATCCGGTCGCGATACGCCGAGCACGGCTACTGGGTGGTCGAGGCCACCGACTGAGGGCCGCCAACATCCCGCGAGCAGACGCAAAAGCCTGCGACACGCCGCGCTGCAGGAGGATTTTGCGTCTGCTCGCGGTGGGTGGTCGAGCACGCCGAGCCCGTCGAGCACGCTGGCGCCGACCGAGGTGGGTAGCGTCGGCGTCATGTGTCGACTCTTCGGCCTGCACGCCGGAACCGATGTGTGCACGGCGACGTTCTGGCTACTCGACGCCCCGGACAGCCTGGCCGACCAAAGCAGGAAGAACCCGGACGGCACGGGTCTCGGCGTCTTCGACGAACACGGGCGCCCGCAGCTGTACAAGCAGCCGATGGCGGCCTGGGAGGACGCCGCCTTCGCCACCGAGGCGCACGAGCTGAGCGGCACGACGTTCCTCGCCCACGTGCGGTACGCGACGACGGGATCCCACCAGGTCCGCAACACCCACCCCTTCCTGCAGGACGGCCGGATCTTCGCGCACAACGGCGTCGTCGAGGGGCTCGATGTCGTGGATGAGCGGCTGCGCGAGCTCGGCGCCGACGGCCTGGTGCTGGGCGACACCGACTCCGAGCGGGTGTTCGCGCTCGTCACCGCGTCGATCGCCGCCCACGCCGGCGACGTCCGTGCCGGCCTGCTCGACGCCATGCGCTGGCTCGGCGCCAACGTGCCGATCTACGCGGTCAACGTGCTGCTGTGCACGGCCACCGACATGTGGGCGCTGCGCTATCCGGACACCCATGAGCTGTACCTGCTGGACCGCCGCCACGACGGCCCGGCCGCGTCCGACTTTCACATGCGCACCGACCGGATCCGCGCGTACTCCCGGCACCTGTGCACCCGGTCCTCGGTCGTGTTGGCCAGCGAACCGATGGACGACGACGAGCGCTGGCGGTTGCTGGAACCGGGGGAATTGGTGCATGTCGACGCGCGGCTGCGGATCACCCGGGGCGTGGCGCTGCCCGAACCGCCGCAGCGGCTGATCCGCCGGTCGGCGCTGAGCCCCGACGTCGAGCGGGCGCAGCACGTCACGGCCTGAGATTGCGGCACTGGCATAGTGGATGGGCGTGGCAGCCAGACGAGCCCTTGTGCTGGGCGGTGGGGGGATCGCCGGGATCGCCTGGGAGACCGGACTTTTGCGGGGCATCGCCGACGTGTCACCGGCGGCGGCCAGGCTGCTGCTGGAGTCCGACGTGCTGGTGGGCACCTCGGCGGGCTCGGCGGTCGCCGCGCAGATCGGCAGCGGCACACCGCTCGCGGACCTGTATGACCGGCAGGTGGCCAAGGCGTCGGCCGAGATCGACTCGGGTGTCGATGTGGAGGCCATCACCGGGATGTTCCTGGCGGCCCTGCGCGCACCCTATGACGACCCCCGGGACATCACCCGCCAGCAGATGCGGCGGATCGGGGCCGTGGCCGCGGCCACCGAGACCGTCGCCGAACCCGTCCGCCGCGCCGTCATCGCCCAGCGCCTGCCCTCCCACGACTGGCCCGACCGGGTGCTGCGTCTCACCGCGATCGACGTCGGCGCCGGCGAACTGGTCGTCTTCGACCGGGACTCCGGGGTGGACCTCGTCGACGCGGTGGCGGCCAGCTGCGCGGTCCCGGGGGCGTGGCCGCCGGTGACCATCGGGGGCCGGCGCTACATGGACGGCGGGGTGGCCAGTTCGGTCAACCTCGGGGTGGCCGGTGACTGCGACGCCGCGGTGGTGCTGGTGCCGTCGGGCGCGGACTCGCCCTCGCCGTTCGGCGACGGGCCCGCCGCGGAGATCGCGGCCTTTCCCGGCGCCACGCTCGGCGTGTTCGCCGACGGGGACTCGCTGGCGGCCTTCGGTCCCAATCCGCTCGATCCGCGGTGCCGCGTCGACTCGGCCCGGGCGGGCCGCGCGCAGGGCCGCCGCGAGGCCGCGGCCGTCGCCCGCTTCCTGGGCGCCTAGCGGTCAGGCCTCGATCGCGGGCGGCGTGCCGCCGTCGTCCCCGGCATCGAGGGCGTCCAGCGCCCGGTCGGCCAGCGCCCGGCCCACGCCGATCACCTCGACCGCCCGGTGAAACTCCAGGCTCCGGCACGTCGAGCGGGGCACTTCGATCAGCAGGTCGGGCGGGTAGGTCGCCAGCGTGTGGCGCGCCAGCGCCGCCTGGGCGATGTCGATGGTCCGGTTCATGACCTCGAAGCTGCCGAGCTTGGGCACGCCGGGCGGGACCGCCGGCTCCGCGTCGACGCCCGCGTGCTGGGCGCCGAGATCCCCGAGGTCTTCGCTGTTCTCGGAGTCGTCGGCGTCTGCGCCCCAGCTTTCCGCCCCGCCGAACCGGCTCAACACGGCCCGCGCGCTCGGGCGGTCCAGCAGCGATCGCGCCGCCGCGGTGTCTAGCAGGGCGGTGGTGCTGCGCACCATGCGGTTCAACCACTCGGCGGTGGCGCCCGGCTCGGGGGCCCGGTTGGGGATCGCCTCGCTGCCGCTGAGGCTCACCGCGATGGTCAGGTCGGCGTTGACGGCGGCCAGCGGCGCCATCGGCAGCGGGTCCAGGATGCCGCCGTCGGCCAGCAGGCGCCCGTCGACCTCGTGCGGGGCGATCACGCCCGGGATCGCGATGGATGCCCGGATCGCCTGGTCCAGCGGGCCGCGCTGGAACCACACCGACTTGCCGGTCAGCAGATCGGTCGCGACGGCGGTGAAGGGGACGGCCAACTCCTCGATGGCGACTGGGCCCACGATGTCGCGCACGGCGTCGAGGATCTTCTCCGCGCGCATCACCCCGGCCGCGGTGATGGAGGGATCCAGGAGCCGCAGGATGGTGCGCTGCGTCAGCGACTTCGCCCAGTCCGCGAACTCGTCGAGGCGCCCCGCGGCCTGCAGACCGCCGACCACGGCGCCCATGGACGAGCCGGCGACGCCCACGATTTCGTACCCGCGGGCGCTCAGCGCCTCGATCACCCCGATGTGGGCGTACCCACGGGCGCCGCCGCTGCCGAGCGCCAACGCCACCCGGGGCGCCCCGAGCGGGCGCGCAGGTTCGGGAGTGCCGGCCATCCCCTCATTCTGCGCGGCGTGGCGGGCCGGCACCGGCCGGGCCGGCACTTCGGGTATCGGTGATTTCAACTACGCCCGGCGGGTCTGCGCTACCCGCACTCGTCGTTGGCGGCGGCGCGCGCGGCGGTGATCACGGCGGCCTGCCGCGCCAGGGTCAGATCGGCCCACCGGGCGTTCCACGTGCCCGGGGTGCCCGTCGGCGACGCCTGCACCATCGCCAGATACGGCTCGAACTGCGGTTGACCGGTCTTGGGCTGGCCCTCCATCCAGACCTTCGCGGCGTGGCAGGCCTGGTAGTACTCCTCTTCGGTCGAGTCGGCGGGGACGTCGACCCTGGTCGTGGTGCCGGCGGGGGAGAGACCGACGGCGCCCGGCGGCGCCGACGTCGGCCCGCGCGGGATGTCCGGGGGCCGCGCCGACGTCGTCGCCGGAGGGCCGGGCTGGGCGTTGCGGTCGTTGCGGGAGCACCCCGCGACCGCCAAAACGCCGGCGACGAGAACCACCCCGGCCCAGCGCGAGGGCCCCTGACTGCACCAGCGCACGTAGCCAATCTATGCAACACTGGCGGCCGTGATGGAGCGCTTCGGATTTTGCGAGTGTTGTCGGCCCTAACGCGCCGCCGCTCGTCCGTCTTCCCTGGAGTTCTCCCCATGTCTTTGTCCCTGACCAGGCCCCTGCCTGTCGCCACCTTTCCCGCGCTGCGCCCGGCGGGCCCGTCGTCGGGGCCCACGCGGCTGCGGGTGCCCGACCTGCTGAACGCCACCGACCGGGCCGCCGACGACGTGCTCAGCGGGCGCTGCGACCACCTGCTGCCCGAGGGTGGCCTGCCGGACTCCCAGCGCTGGTTCACCCGCGTCTACGGCGACGACGAGTTGGACGTCTGGCTGATCAGCTGGGTGCCCGGCCACCCCACCGAGCTGCACGACCACGGCGGGTCCCTCGGCGCGCTGACCGTGCTGTCCGGATCTCTCAACGAGTTCCGCTGGGACGGGCAAACCCTGCGGCGCCGGCGGCTCGATCCGGGTGATCAGGCCGGCTTCCCGCTTGGCTGGGTGCACGACGTAGTGTGGGCGCCGAGGCCGATCCCGGCGCCCGCCGTCGAGACGGCGCCCACGCTGAGCGTGCACGCCTACTCGCCACCGCTGACCGCGATGTCCTACTACGAGGTCACCGACCGAAACAGGTTGCGCCGCAAGCGCACCGAATTGACCGATCACCCGGAGGGGGCTTGATGAGCCGCATCGACGTTGTTTTGAGATCCGCCCGGCGCCGGTTTCGCCGCCTGCCCGCCGCCGAGGTGCCGGACGCGGTGCGGCGCGGTGCCGTGCTCGTCGACATCCGGCCGCAGGCGCAGCGCTTCCGCGAGGGCGAGCTGCCGGGGGCGCTGGTGATCGAGCGCAACGTGCTGGAGTGGCGCTGCGATCCCACCAGCGACGCCAAGCTGGCCGAGGCCAGCGGCGACGACGTCGAATGGGTGATCGTCTGCTCGGAGGGCTACACCTCGAGCCTGGCGGCCGCCGCGCTGCTCGACATCGGCCTGCACAACGCCACCGACGTCATCGGCGGCTACCGGGAGCTGGCCGCCACAGGTGTGGTGGACCAGCTGCTCGGGCTGGCCGACCCGCGCCGGACCGGGCTGGCCGACGCCGGCCACCCCGGTCACCGCTGGCTCTGACTAGCTGGCGTGCAACAGCGGGCTGCTCGGGGCCCGAAATCGACGGCAGCGTGCTTTCCACTCACACTTCTTCGCGTTGACGTCGATCTCGACGGAGCCGTGTCGCAAGTCAGCTGGCGTGCAACAGCGGGCGCAGCCGTTCGGTCTTCTCCGGCGTCCAGCCCGGCGGGGCCAGCACCGCGGCCCAGCCGTTGGCGACGTCCGCCACGTAGTCGTGACCGTGCCCGGGCGGCACCTTCTGGGCGACCGCCATGTCGGCGGTGACCTGTAGGAAGGTCACCACTGGAATCCACTCGGTCTGGGGCAGCACGTCGTAACCCCGCTTCTCGCGCAGCCAGTCCGGCCGGGCGAACAGCAGGTCGGGCGTCCACCAGGCGATCGGGTCGGAGGCGTGTTGCAGGTAGACCACGCGCGGGTGGTCCCAGTCGGGTGAGGGGCGATCCAAATCGCTTGCGCGCGCGACGAACCGGACGTTCCGGCCGCCGTTGTAGATCGGCAGCCACTGCGGCGAACCGGCGTCTCGCGTGGAGGTGAGGTCGGTCCAGATGGTGTTGTTGAAGGTCGGTCCGCTGAACAGGGCGCCGTCGGTGCGGGCCAGCACGTTGTTGAGACTCATGAAAGGCGCCTCACCGCCGAACGAGCCCAGGCTTTCGCCGAACACCACGAGCTTGGGCCGCTGGCCCTCGGGCAGCCGCCGGACGAGCCTGTCGACCGCCTCGAACAGCGCCTGGCCGGCATGCCGGGCGTTCTCCTTGTCCACCAGGAACGACAGCCAGCTCGGCAGGAACGAGTACTGCATGCTGACCACCGCGGTGTTGCCGTTGTACATGTACTCCAGCGCGTCGGCCTCCGCCTCGTTGATCCAGCCGGTGCCGGTGGTCGTCCCGACCGCGACGACCGCGCGCTGCAGCCCGCCCTCACGCTCCAGCTCCTCGGCCGCCACCTCCGCGGTCGCCGTGATGCCGTCCGCTGAGTTCAGTCCGGCGTAGGCGCGGATCGGCTCGATCGCCGGCGCGCCGTTGAACCTGGTCAGCTCGTCGGTGGTCGGACCGCTCTCGACGAAGATGCGGCCCTCTCGGCCCAGCGAATCCCACGACACCAGCGACTGGGGGCCGCCCGAGCGCAGCGGCGTCTTCGGGGCCGCGGTGTCCGGACTCATCTCGTTGTTGGCCGAGGCGAACGTGTTGTTCATTGTGCGCATGGCCGCCTTGAGGACCACGCCGTTGAGCAGCGTGATGGTGAGGACCGCCAGCAGCACCACCACGATGGCCGCCGACAGCCGAAACGGTGCGAACCGGTCGACCTGCCCGACCAGGAAGCTGACCAACCACCGGACGAACTGCCCGATCTCGACCAGCGTGAACAGCACCACCAGCGACGTGCCGGCGGCGATCGGGTAGTCGTACCACTTCAGATGGTCGACGCCCATCAGGTCGCGCACGTCGTCCTGCCAGTCGTGGAACCCGATCGCCATCACGACCATTCCGACCGCGCCCGCCGGGATCAGCATCATCCACGCCCAACGCGGCGCGGGCGGGCTGGACTCGCGGGCCCAGAGGTATCGGTACAACCACACGGCGAAGACGCCCAGCCCGTAGCCGATGGCGCCGGAGATCCCGCTGACCAGTCCCTGGAACAGGGCGCCCCGGGGCAGCAGTGACGGCGTCATCGAGCACCAGACGAACACCAGGCCGACGGCGGTACCGGTGAACGTGTAGTGACGGACCCACCACTGCCGGTCCGCCCGCCGCGGTCCCACCTCCGGTTGCCCGCCTTCGGATTTCGCTTCGGTGGGTCCGTCGACGCCGGCCGAGTCGTCGCCGGTGGCGGTGTTCGCGGCGGGCGCTTCGCTCATCGCGTCCTACCGGTGGGTGAAGTTCGGGGGCCGCTTCTCGATGAACGCCGCCATGCCCTCGGACTGATCGTCGGTCGCGAAGGTCGAATGGAACAGGCGCCGTTCGTAGAGAAGCCCTTCGGCCAGGGTGGATTCGAAGGCCCGGTTGACGGCCTCCTTGGCCATCCGGGCCGCCGAGCGGGACATCTGCGAAATGGTGGTGGCGACGGCCTTGGCCTCGGTCAGCAAGTCGTCGGCCGGGACCACCCGCGAAACCAGACCGCTCCGTTCGGCTTCCTCGGCGCCGATCGTGCGACCCGTCAGGATGAGGTCCATGGCCTTGGCTTTACCGATGGCCCGGGTCAGGCGCTGGGAGCCGCCCATGCCGGGCAGCACACCGAGTTTGATCTCGGGCTGGCCGAACTTCGCCGTGTCGGCCGCGATCAGCAGGTCGCACATCATCGCCAGTTCGCAGCCGCCGCCCAGCGCGTGCCCGGCCACCGCGGCAATCGTGGGGGTGCGGACGGCGGCCAGCTTGGCCCAGGGGGCGAAGAAGTCGGCGCCGAACGCGTCCGCGAAGGCCAGGCCGGCCATCTCCTTGATGTCGGCCCCGGCGGCGAACGCCTTGGGCGAGCCCGTGATGATGATCGCCCCTATGCTTGGATCTTCGTCGAAATCGGCTGCCGCGGCTGTCACTTCGTTCATCACCTGGGTGTTGAGGGCGTTCAGCGCCTGCGGCCGGTTCAGGGTGATGATCCCGACGCGGTCCTCGCGCTCGACGAGGATGGTCTCGTAATTCTTGGGGCTGCTGTCGGTCACCGAACCGCCTTTCTAGAAATTCAGGTCGTCTTGCACGGGAGCGAAATACGCGTCGACATCGGCCGGGGTGATTTGGGTGAGGGTGGCCGGGGACCACTTGGGGTTGCGATCTTTGTCGATCAGCTGCGCGCGGATGCCCTCGATCAGGTCGTGGGAGTGCACGGACGCCGAGGAAACCCGATAGTCCTGCACCAGAACGTCTTCCAGAGTGTCCAGCTTGGCGGCGCGTCGCACCGCCTCCAGCGCCACCGACACCGCGGTGGGGGAGCGGGTGGCGATCAGATCAGCCGCCGCCTGCGCCGGGCCACCGCCCTTCTGGTGGTTCCGCAAGCGGGCGACGATGTCGGTGACGGTTTCGGCCGAGTAGCACTCGTCGATCCAATCTCGTTGTCCGACAAGCTCGCTCGGCGGTGGCTCGACGGCATGGTCGGCCAGCGCGGCCTCGACGCCGTCGTCGACGATCGATCGTGTGAACGCCTCGAGCCGATCATGCGGGACGTAGTGGTCGGCGAAACGCATCGCGATGGCGTCGGCCCCGGAGAACGGTGCGCCGGTGAGGGCCGCGTGCAGCCCCAGCTCACCCGGCGCGCGCGCCAGCAGGAAAGCGCCGCCGACATCGGGGACGAAGCCGATCCCCACCTCGGGCATCCCCACCTTGGAGCGGTCGGTCACCACCCGAACGCCGGCGTGGGCGCTGACACCCACGCCACCGCCCATCACAATGCCGTCCATGACCGCCACAAACGGTTTCGGGAACCGGCCGATCTGGTCGTCCAGCAGGTACTCGTCGCGCCAGAACCGGCGCGCCTCGACCCCATCCTTTCGGGCACTGTGGTAGATCGCGACCACGTCGCCACCCGCGCACAATCCGCGGTCCCCGGCGCCGGTCAGCAACACGGTCCGGACGGCGTCGTCGTCGGCCCATCGGGCCAGCACATCCCTGAGCGCATCCACCATCGGCTGGTTCAGCGAATTGATCGCCTTGGGTCGGTTGAGCGTGATCAGGCCGACGTTTCCCGCTACCCGCGTCAAAACCTCATCGGATCGCTCAGTCACGCGTGCCCTCCCATCGCCGCTGGGTCTCGACCAGCAATCTAGATCGTCACGGGGGAGGCGGCGCCCGCGGGTAAGCGATATGTTGGTCCCGACGAGCGCGGCGGAGTCAGGCCGGCGGCACCGACGAACAGCAGACCCGTCGGGGAACCCGGGCGGAGCGCCGATCGTTGAGCAGGTGTTCGCACAGCTCGAACCACAGTCCATCGAGAGAGGAACCGACGGTGCGGGAGACAAGCAACCCGGTATTTCGTTCGCTGCCCAAGCAGCGGGGCGGATACGCGCAATTCGGCACTGGCGCGGCCCCGATGCAGGGTTATCAGAGCAACCCCTACGCCCCCTACCAAGAGACCAGGGCGTCCCGTCCGCTGACCATCGACGACGTCGTCACCAAGACGGGCCTGACGCTGGCCGTCCTGTCTGCGACGGCGGTCGTCTCCTACTTCCTGGTGGCGTCCAACCTCGCGCTGGCCATGCCGCTGACCCTGGTCGGCGCGCTCGGCGGGCTGGGGCTGGTGCTCCTCGCGACCTTCGGCCGCAAGCAGGACAGCCCGGCCGTCGTGCTGAGCTACGCGGTGCTCGAGGGTCTGTTCCTCGGCGCCGTCTCGTTCGTGATGGCCCACTTCACCGTGTCGTCGGCCAATGCTGGCGTGCTGATCGGGGAGGCGATCATGGGCACGATCGGCGTTTTCTTCGGAATGCTGGTGGTCTACAAGACCGGCGCCATCCGCGTGACGCCGAAGTTCACCCGCATGCTGGTCGCGGGGCTGTTCGGTGTGCTGGCCCTGATGCTCGGCAACTTCGTGCTGGCGATGTTCAACGTCGGCGGCGGCGAGGGCCTCGGCCTGCGCAGCCCCGGACCCCTGGGCATCATCTTCTCGCTGGTCTGCATCGGTCTGGCGGCGTTCAGCTTCCTGATCGACTTCGACGCGGCCGACCAGATGATCCGCGCCGGCGCGCCGGAGAAGGCCGCCTGGGGCATCGCGCTGGGCCTGACCGTGACCCTGGTCTGGCTGTACATCGAGATCCTGCGTCTGCTGAGTTACCTGCAGAACGACTAGCAAGGCCTGATGCAAGAAGACCGGCACGCCGATGGGCGTGCCGGTCTTCTTATGTGTGATGCACCGCGGTTGCGGCTTGCCTGCGGGCGCCGCTTCCCCGGGCGAGCGGCTTGCCGGCGGGCGTCGTTTCCCCGGGCGAGCAGACGCAAAAGTTCACGCCGCGCGGCGTGTCGGCAGGCTTTTGCGTCTGCTCGCGAGAGCTGGCGGGGGCTGCCCGGGGTCAGCTCGCGGGCGTCAGCTCAGCCGCTCGATCACCATCGCCATGCCCTGGCCGCCGCCGACGCACATGCTCTCCAGGCCGAACGTCTTGTCGCGGGTCTGCAGGTTGTTGATCAGCGTCGTGGCGATGCGCGCGCCGGTCATGCCGAACGGGTGGCCCAGCGCGATGGCGCCGCCGGAAACGTTCAGCTTGTCCTCGTCCATGCCCAGCTCCCGGGCCGAGCCCAGCACCTGCACCGCGAACGCCTCGTTGATCTCGTAGAGGTCGATGTCCTTGATCGACATGCCGGCGCGCGCCAGCGCCTGCTTGCACGCTTCGATCGGGCCGAGCCCCATGATCTCCGGCGAGAGGCCGCTGACCCCGGTGGACACGATGCGCGCCAGGGGCGTCAGCCCCAGCTCCTTGGCCTTGGTGTCGCTGGTGATGATCAGCGCGGCGGCGCCGTCGTTGAGCGGACAGGCGTTGCCCGCCGTCACCGTGCCGTTGGGCCGGAACACCGGCTTCAGCTCGGAGACCTTCTCATAGGTGGTGCCCGCCCGCGGGCCGTCGTCCTTGCTGACGGTGGTGCCGTCGGGAAGCGTCACCGGGGTGATCTCGCGCTCGAAGAACCCGCTGTTGATGGCCTCCTCGGCGCGGTTCTGGCTGCGCACGCCCCAGCGGTCCTGCTCCTCGCGGCCGATGCCGGTGATCAGGGCGACGTTCTCGGCGGTCTGCCCCATCGCGATGTAGACGTCCGGCACCTTGCCGTCGGTCCGGGGGTCGTGCCATTCGTCTACTCCCGACGCCGCGGCGGCCGACCGCTCCTGGGCCTCGTCGAACAGCGGGTTCTTGGTGTCCGGCCAGGAGTCGGAGTTGCCCTTGCCGAACCGCGACACGGTCTCGACGCCGGCCGAGATGAACGCGTCACCCTCGCCCGCCTTGATCGCGTGGAACGCCATCCGGGTGGTCTGCAGGGACGACGAACAATACCGGTTCACCGTGGTGCCCGGCAGGAAGTCGAAGCCGAGCTCGACGGCGACCACACGGGCCATGTTGAAACCGGACTCACCGCCAGGCAGCCCGCAGCCCAGGATCAGGTCGTCGATCTGATGCGGGTTCAGGGCGGGCACCTTGTCGAGGGCGGCGCGCACCATCTGCGCGGCCAGGTCGTCGGGCCGCATGCTGACCAGCGACCCCTTCATGGCGCGGCCGATCGGCGAACGAGTGGCGGAGACGATGACGGCTTCGGGCATGGGGATTCCCTCCAATGGGATGTGGCTCGCTACACAAGCGGCTGCTACGGCACCCAGACGGGCTGGCACAAATCTAGTCGCCGCGCGAGGGCGGTCACGAAGACGGGGCACCCGCGCCGGGCGGCGGGCGCCGCCACAGCCGCGACAGCATGCTCAGCCGCGTATGACGTGCGTCGAGCATCGGCGTTGCCGGCCGTGCCGGCAACGCGACCATGGGTTCCTCGACGTCCTCGCCGAGCGTCTCGCACAGCGCGACCAGCAGGGCGTCGGCCGCCAGCGCGTAGGCGGTCGCCGAGGGGTGATAGCCGTCGGCCGAGAACATCACCTGCGGCTTCTTGCGGAAGTGGGGTGCCAAGCGCTGGGCCAGTGGAACCGGCACACCGCCGGCCGCCCGGACGACGGCGGTCTGGGCGCGGGCGAGCTGAACGCACCGCTCGTGCGCCAGCGAACGAAGCGGCTGCGGGATCGCGCTGATCACCCCGAGGTCGGGGCAGGTCCCGACGATCACGACCGCGCCGCGGGCCCGCAACTTACGGACGGTCAAGGACAGCCGTTGCGCGGACTGGCTGATGCCGTTGAGGGCCGTGACGTCGTTGGCGCCCAGCATCATCACCGCCACATCGGGCGGCGCGCCGGCCACGAACATGGCGTCGACCTGACCGGAGACGCCCTTGGACGTGGCGCCGACGATGGCCTTGGTGCTCAGCCGGACGCGCTTGCCGGTCTGGTTCGCCAGTCCGCGGGCGATCAGGACGCCCGGGACTTCCTCGGCGTCCATGCAGCCGTACCCGGTGGCCGTCGAGTCGCCGAAGATCATCAGGTGCAGGTCCACGGCCATGCCGCGATGCCAGCGCTCCACCGGCCCGCCCCCGCGGGTGTACACGCCGTCGGCGCGCGGCGGGATGTCCCACGACTTAGGGATGACGGTGCGCGCGTGAGTCGCCTGGCCGACCAGCAGGTTGCGTGCGCCCAGATAGGCCGTGCCCGTCGAAGCGAGTGCGCCCGCCGTGGCCAGGGCGATCGTCGAACGACGCGGCACCCGGATGGTCACGGCGCCAGTTTAGTTCGGCTCGAGGGTTTGCGCGGGCGGCTAACGAACAATGTGGTCACGGTGCGAATCAAATGTGGTATCGAATCAGATTCTTCAAACGTTGCACTCATGAACACCTGTCAAGCTAAGTTCAAGTGGCTGGCTGAACGTACGGGAAACTTGGGTTAAACCAGACGCTCGGCTGCCTCGTTCCATGCTGTATGCACTACGAAGGCGTAGGAGTGTCGAGCATGACCGCACCGAGCAAGGTACCCGGCTCACCTCGGTATTCCGTTCGCCCACATGACGTCCTCAGGGCTCGTAAACTCGAGGCTCGAAGATTTGCCATCAGCGACGGCGCGCCGGTCGAGGTCCTCGAGTCCGGACCGAGCGTTGCTGCGCGGCTGGCCACCCTCGCATCCCGGCTGACCATCCGGCCCGTGTTGGCCGTCGGCAGCCACGTCCCCAACCTGCCGTGGCCGTGGGGCCTGATCGATCTGGCGGCCCGCGTCGTGTTGCCGGTGTCGGCCACCGTCCGCGAGACGGTGAACTTGCCAAACGCTTCGGCGCAGCTCGTGCGGGCGCCCGGAGTGCTGCCCGCCGACGGCACCCGCCGAGTCGTCCTGTACCTGCACGGCGGCGCGTTCCTGACGTGCGGGGCCAACTCGCACGGCCGGCTGGTGGAGGCCCTGTCGAAGTTTGCTGACTCGCCCATCCTGGTGGTCAACTACCGGTTGCTGCCCAAACACTCGGTGGGAATGGCCCTCAACGACTGTCACGACGCCTACCAATGGCTGCGCGAGCGTGGCTATCCACCGGACCAGATCGTGCTGGCCGGTGACTCCGCCGGCGGGTATCTCGCGCTGGCGCTGGCGCAACGCCTGCAGGAGGAGGGAGAGGCGCCGGCCGCGCTGGTCGCGATCTCGCCGCTGCTGCAGCTAGCAAAGGAATTCAAACAGGCTCACCCGAACATCAGGACCGACGCGATGTTCCCGCCGAAGGCCTTCGACGCCCTCATCGACCTCGTTGCTGGCGCGGCCGCCAAGAACACGACCGACGGCAAACCCGAGGAGATCTACGAGCCCTTGGAGCACATCAAGCCGGGCCTGCCGCGGACCCTCATTCACGTCTCGGGCTCGGAGGTGTTGCTGCACGACGCGCAGCTGGCGGCCACCCGGCTGGCGGCCGCCGGCGTGCCCGCCGAGGTGCGGGTGTGGCCTGGGCAGGTCCACGACTTCCAGCTGGCCGCACCGATCCTGCCGGAGGCGATCCGTTCGCTACGCCAGATCGGCGACTACATCCGCGAGGCCACCGGCTGATCGACGGCGCGGCTGTGCGCCCGCCGGACGGGCTTGAGACGATGAACGCATGCGGATCGCGCAGCACATCAGTGACCTCATCGGCGGCACGCCCCTCGTCCGGCTGAACTCCGTCGTCCCCGAGGGGGTCGGAACGGTGGCGGCCAAGGTCGAATACCTGAACCCCGGTGGCAGCTCGAAGGATCGGATCGCGGTCAAGATGATCGACGCCGCGGAGGCCAGCGGACAGCTGCGACCGGGCGGCACCATCGTCGAGCCCACCTCGGGCAACACCGGGGTCGGCCTGGCTCTGGTGGCGCAGCGCCGCGGGTACAAGTGCGTGTTCGTCTGCCCCGACAAGGTCGGCGAGGACAAGCGCAATGTGCTGCTGGCCTACGGCGCGGAGGTCGTCGTCTGCCCGACGGCCGTGCCGCCCGACCACCCGGACAGCTATTACAGCGTCTCCGACCGACTGGTCCGCGAGATCGACGGCGCCTGGAAACCCGACCAATACGCCAACCCCGAGGGGCCGGCCAGCCACTACGCGACCACCGGGCCCGAGATCTGGGCCGACACCGAGGGCAAGGTCACCCACTTCGTCGCCGGCATCGGCACCGGCGGCACGATCAGCGGCGCCGGCCGCTACCTCAAGGAGGTGTCGGGCGGTGCGGTGCACGTCGTCGGCGCCGACCCCGAGGGGTCGGTGTATTCCGGGGGCACCGGCCGGCCCTACCTGGTGGAGGGGGTGGGCGAGGACTTCTGGCCGCAGGCGTATGACCGCACCGTGCCCGACCAGATCATCGCGGTGTCCGACTCCGACTCGTTCGACATGACCCGGCGGCTGGCCCGCGAGGAGGCCCTGCTGGTCGGGGGGTCGTGCGGGATGGCGGTGGTGGCCGCGCTGAAGGTGGCCGAGGAGGCCGGTCCCGACGCGCTCGTCGTCGTGTTGCTGCCGGACGGCGGGCGCGGCTACATGGCGAAGATTTTCAACGACGCGTGGATGTCGTCGTACGGCTTCCTGCGCACCCGGCTCGACGGGTCGACCGAGGAGGCCAGGGTCGGCGACGTGCTGCGCGGCAAGTCCGGGGCCCTGCCGGACCTGGTGCACACCCATCCGGCCGAGACCGTCCGCGACGCCATCGGCATCCTGCGCGAGTACGGCGTGTCCCAGATGCCCGTGGTCGGGGCCGAGCCGCCGGTGATGGCCGGTGAGGTCGCCGGCAGCGTCTCGGAGCGCGAACTGCTCTCGGCGGTCTTCGAGGGCCGCGCGAAGCTGGCCGACGCCGTCTCCCAGCACATGAGCCCGCCGCTGCCCATGATCGGCGCGGGCGAGCTGGTCAGCGCCGCCGGCAAGGCGCTGCGCGACTGGGACGCGCTGATGGTCGTCGAGGAGGGAAAACCCGTCGGGGTCATCACCCGTTACGACCTACTGGGGTTCCTGTCCGAGGGGCCGCGGGGGCTCGCGGGGCGCCGGTAGGGACGCCCGCCGAGGCGTGCTTCCGCTCTCGCCGGGCCGCTCGGCGCTCAGGTACTGTAATGCCGCCGAGTTGAGCCAATCCGCAGTGGAAGGGTTGCCCATGACCGATCAACCGCCGCCCGGCGGCGCTTACCCGCCGCCGCCCCCGCCGCCCGGTAGTCATGAGCCGCCGTCCGGCGCGCACGAGGCGCCGTCCTCGCCGGCTGGGCCGTCGGTGCCCGGTGTCGGCTCCTATCCGCCGCCCCCGCCACCGCCCGGCGGCTCCTACCCCCCGCCCCCGCCGTCGTCCGGTGGGTACGCGCCACCGCCCCCGGGGCCGGCGATCCGCACCCTGCCGACGGCTTCCTATGCGCCCTGGCTCACCCGGGTGCTGGCATTCATCATCGACTACATTCCGTACGCCGTCGTGGTGGGCATCGGCTCGGCGATCTACTTCAGCACCCAGCAGTCGTCGTGCGTCACCGACATCACCCAATACGACGTCAGCCAGTTCTGCGCCACCCAGCCGTCGATGATCGGCCAGCTGTCCCAGTGGCTGGCCAGCCTGATCGGCCTGGCGTATCTGGTCTGGAACTACGGCTACCGGCAGGGCAACACCGGCTCGAGCCTCGGCAAGTCGGTGATGAAGATCAAGGTGGTCAGCGAGGTCACCGGCCAGCCCATCGGCTTTGGGATGTCGGTGGTCCGCCAGATCGCGCACTTCGTCGACGCGGTCATCTGCTTCATCGGTTTCCTTTTCCCGCTGTGGGATTCGAAACGGCAGACGCTCGCGGACAAGATCATGACAACGGTGGTACTGCCGGTCCAGGAGGCGTGAGCGGCGCGCGCCACTAGGCTGGACGCCGATGAGCCACGACAGCGACGGGCACCACCCGTTCACCGGATTCGCGACCAAAGCCATCCATTCCGGTTACCGCCCGGACCCGGCCACCGGGGCGGTCAACGCCCCGATCTACGCCAGCAGCACCTTCGCCCAGGACGGCGTCGGGGGGCTGCGCGGCGGGTTCGAGTACGCGCGCACCGGCAACCCGACCCGGGCCGCGCTCGAGGCGTCGCTGGCGGCGGTCGAGGAGGGCGCATTCGGGCGGGCGTTCGGTTCCGGGATGGCCGCCACCGACTGTGCCTTGCGGGCCATGCTGCGGCCCGGCGAGCATGTGGTCATCCCGAACGACGCCTACGGCGGGACGTTCCGGCTCATCGACAAGGTCTTCACCCGCTGGAACGTCGAGTACACGCCGGTGCCGCTGTCCGACCTGGACGCCGTCCGCGCGGCCATCACGCCCCGCACCCGGCTGATCTGGGTGGAGACGCCGACCAACCCGTTGCTGACCATCGCAGACATCCCGGGCATCGCGCAGCTGGCCGCCGAAGGCTCGGCGAAAGTGTTGGTGGACAACACGTTCGCCTCGCCCGCGCTGCAGCAGCCGTTGACGCTGGGGGCCGACGTGGCCCTGCACTCGACCACCAAGTACATCGGCGGGCACTCCGACGTGGTGGGGGGCGCGCTGATCACCAACGACGAGGAGCTCGACGCCGCCTTCGGCTTCCTGCAGAACGGGGCCGGCGCGGTGCCGGGCCCGTTCGACGCCTACCTGACGCTGCGCGGCCTGAAGACCCTGGCGCTGCGGATGCAGCGGCACAGCGAGAACGGCATGGCGGTGGCGCAGTACCTCGCCGGGCACCCGTCGGTCAGTGCGGTGTTCTATCCCGGTCTGCCCGGCCACCCCGGGCACGACGTCGCCGCACGGCAGATGCGCGACTTCGGCGGCATGGTGTCGGTGCGCATGCGGGATGGCCGCCCGGCCGCCGAGAAGCTCTGCGGCCGCACCAAGGTGTTCATCCTGGCCGAGTCGCTCGGCGGGGTCGAGTCGCTGATCGAGCTGCCCAGCGCCATGACGCACGCGTCCACGGCCGGTTCGCAATTGGAAGTGCCCGACGACCTGGTGCGGCTCTCGGTGGGCATCGAGGACATCGCCGACCTGCTGGGCGACCTGGAGCAGGCGCTGAGCTAGTAGGCCGAGCAGTCGCAAAAGCCGGCGACACGCCGGGCGCGCGCGGGCTTTTGCGTCTGCTCGCGGGGAATGGTCGAGCGGCCTAGGAGTGGTAGGGCTCCGCGCTGAGCAGCGTGACCTCGACGGTGTTGCCGTTGGGCACCACGTAGCTGCGCGTCTCCCCGACCTTGGCGTCGATCAGGGCACCGCCGAGCGGGGAGTTGGGTGAGTACACCTCGAGCTTGCCGTCGTTGACGCCCTCCTGGCGCGTCGCGATCAGGAAGGTCTCGGTGTCGGACTTGTCGCCGTTGTAGTAGACCTTGACCACCGAACCGGGCAGCGCGATGCCGGACTGCTTGGGCGCCTCGCCGACCTTGGCGTTGTTGAGCAGATCCTGCAGCTGGCGGATGCGGGCCTCCTGCTGGCCCTGCTCCTCGCGGGCGGCGTGGTAGCCGCCGTTCTCGCGCAGGTCACCCTCCTCGCGGCGGTCGTTGATTTCCGCTGCGATGACCGGACGGTTGGCGATTAACTGGTCGAGCTCGGCCTTCAGTCGGTCGTGTGACTCCTGGGTCAGCCAAGTCACCGAAGTGTCCGTCATCTCGTCGTGCTCCTCATTGTCGTTCGCGTATTCGCGTAAGCCTGTCAGCCCCGCCGCCGGGGTCACCGGGTCCTCCCCCCGCGTGCTGCCGGCCCGTGATCCTGACGGCCATTAATGCAGCAATACACGGTCCCAGCCGGAACCGTGCATTCATCCATGTTACCACCGCGCAAACAAAAGATGACCCCGTTCGATCGGGTCGACTGTGCCGGCGCGGTCAGGAGGGGCGCAGGTAGCCGGGCACTTCGGTGCCGCAACCATAGATGTCGGCCATCACCGGCGGCTGCGACGACTTCACCGTCGTCGTCACTTGGACGGTCGCCTGACCGGCGGGCGGGACCAGCACTTCGCGCCGGCCCGTCTCGCTGCCGTCCTTCGCCTTCACCCGCACGATGCAGTCCACCGGGCGCGACGGGTCGGATCGCGTCACGCTGATCGTTACCGCCGCGGTCTCGTCGTCGACGACGCGATAACCGGCCAGCGAGCCCGACACGCTGCTGGTGGCCAGCCGCTGGTAGGCGATGACGGCGACGGCGACACCGGCCGCGACGACCAGCACGGCGAGGGCAATCACCGCGCTCCGCCGGGACGTGGGCGTCAGTCGCGAACGCCCGTAGCGGGACTCGGGACGCGGGATGGGAGTTTCAGTCATGCCTGGGTATCGGGGGAGTGTGGGCCGGCCGGACGGGCGCCGGCGCGTGCAGGGATACGGAACTGGAATTATAGGGTTCAGACCGGGCGACCAGCGGACCGACAAGGGGGCACGTGAGCGAACTGCGGTTGATGGCGGTGCACGCCCACCCGGACGACGAGTCCAGCAAGGGGGCGGCCACCCTGGCCCGCTACGCCGACGAGGGCCATCGGGTGATGGTGGTGACCCTGACCGGGGGCGAGCGGGGCGACATCCTCAATCCGGCGATGGACTTCCCCGACGTGCTCGAGCACATGGCGGAGATCCGTCGCGACGAGATGGCGAAGGCCGCCGAGATCCTCGGCGTCGAGCACACCTGGCTGGGCTTCGTCGACTCCGGGCTCCCCTCGGGAGACCCGCCCCCGCCGCTGCCCGAGGACTGCTTCGCCCTGGTGCCGCTGGAGGCGTCGGTCGAAGCGCTGGTCCGGGTGGTGCGCGAGTTCCGGCCGCACGTGATGACCACCTACGACGAGAACGGCGGCTACCCCCACCCCGACCACATCCGGTGCCACCAGGTGTCGATCGGCGCGTTCGAGGCGGCCGGCGACTACCGGCGCTTCCCGGGCGCCGGCGAGCCGTGGGCGGTGTCCAAGCTGTACTACATCCACGGCTTCGTGCGGGCGCGGATGCAGCTGCTGCACGACGAATTCGTCAAGCGCGGCCAGGAGGGCCCGTTCACGAAGTGGCTCAAGCACTGGGACTCCGAAAGCGACCCGTTCGAGTCCCGGGTGACGACGCGGGTGGAGTGCTCGGCGTACTTCAGCCAGCGCGACGACGCCCTGCGCGCGCACGCCACCCAGATCGACCCCAACGCCGAGTTCTTCGCCGCGCCCATCTCGTGGCAGCAACGGCTCTGGCCCACCGAGGAATTCGAGTTGGCCCGGTCGAGGGTTCCCGTTCGGCTGCCCGAGGACGACCTGTTCGCCGGGATCGGGCGTGACGCGTGACCCACCTTCTCTTGGCGGTCCTCGCCGACAACGCGCCGCGCAACACCGGGCCCGACTTCGGGAAGGCCAGTCCGGTCGGGCTGCTCATCGTGGTGCTGTTGCTGATCGCCACGCTGCTGCTGCTGCGATCGATGAACCGGCAGCTGAAAAAGGTTCCCGACTCGTTCGACCCCAAGCACCCCGAACCCGACCAGGCCGCCGACGAGGGCACCGACACGGTCGAGCAGCCCCCCGACCGGCCGGACGGGGCGGCGCGCGGGCCGGGGCCCGGCGATGAGCCCGGCTGACCCCGGGACGAACACCCTCGCGCTCGCGACGAGCCCTTATCTGCGTCAGCACGCCGACAACCCGGTGCACTGGCAGCAATGGACGCCACAGGCGCTGGCGGAGGCGGCCGCGCGGGACGTGCCGATCCTGCTGTCCATCGGGTACGCCGCCTGCCACTGGTGTCACGTCATGGCCCACGAGTCGTTCGAGGACGACGAGGTGGCCGCGGTGATGAACGCCGGCTTCGTCTGCATCAAGGTCGACCGGGAGGAGCGGCCCGACCTCGACGCCGTCTACATGAACGCCACGGTCGCGCTCACCGGGCGCGGCGGCTGGCCGATGACGTGCTTCCTGACCCCCGACGGCCGGCCGTTCTTCTGCGGCACCTACTACCCGAAAGACGGGTTTCTGCAACTGCTCTCGGCGGTCGGCGAGACGTGGCGGGAGCGCCGCGGCGAGGTCGAGGAGGCGTCGGACCACATCGCCGGTGAGCTGCGCAGGATGTCGTCGGGCCTGCCCGGCGGCGGGCCCGACCTGGCCCCCGAACTGTGTGACCACGCCGTCGCCGCGGTGCTGGGGGATCAGGACACGGTGCACGGTGGTTTCGGCGGTGCGCCCAAGTTCCCGCCGTCGGCGCTGCTCGAGGCGCTGCTGCGCCACTACGAGCGCACCGGCTCGCCGGCCGCGCTCCGGGCGGTGCAGCGCACCGGCGGCGCGATGGCCCGCGGCGGCATCTACGACCAGCTCGCCGGAGGCTTCGCCCGCTACAGCGTCGACAACGCCTGGGTGGTGCCGCATTTCGAGAAGATGCTGTACGACAACGCGCTGTTGCTGCGTGCCTACGCGCACTGGGCCCGGCGCACCGGGGACCCGTTGGCGGGCCGGGTCGCCGCGCGGACCGCGGCCTTCCTGCTCGGCGAGCTGGCCGACGGGGACCTGTTCACCTCGTCGCTGGACGCCGACGCCGCCGGCCGCGAGGGCTCGACGTACGTGTGGACGCCCGGACAGCTTTCCGAGGCGCTCGGCGTCGACGACGGGCTTTGGGCCGCAGAGCTTTTCGCGGTTACCCGATCCGGCACGTTCGAGCATGGCAGCTCGGTGCTGCAGTTGCGCGCCGATCCCGGCGATCCGGACCGGGCCGAACGCGTGCGGGCGGCGTTGCTCGCCGCGCGGTCGACCCGGGCGCAGCCGGGCCGCGACGACAAGGTGGTCACGTCGTGGAACGGGCTGGCGATCACCGCCCTGACCGAGGCCGCCGTGGCGCTGGACGACCCCGGACTGACGCACGCGGCGCGACGCTGCGCGGCGGCCCTGCTGGACCTGCACCTCGTCGACGGCCGGCTGCGGCGCGCGAGTCTGGGCGGGGCCGTCGGGGCGAGCGGCGCCATCCTCGAGGACCACGGGATGCTGGCCACCGGCCTGCTCGCGCTGTACCAGCTGACCGGGGAGGACACCTGGCTGACGTCGGCGGCCGACCTGCTGGACACCGCGCTGGCGCACTTCGTCGACCCGCAGCGGCCGGGACGCTGGTTCGACACCGCCGACGACGCCGAGGCGTTGGTGCTGCGGCCCGCCGACCCGCTGGACGGGGCCACCCCGTCGGGGGCGTCCTCGATCACCGAGGCGCTGCTGACCGCCGCCCACCTCGTCGGCGCCGACCGGGCCGAGCGGTATCTGCGGGCGGCGGGCGACGCGTTCCGCGAGCATTCGGTGTTGCTGGAGCGGGCGCCGCGCTCGGCCGGACACTGGCTGGCCGTCGCCGAGGCGGCGGTGTGCGGGCCGTTGCAGATCGCGGTCGCCTGCGACCCTGCGCGCTCCCCGCTGCTGGCCGGCGCGCGTCGGCTGGCGCCGGGGGGAGCGATCGTGCTCGGCGGCGCCGAGGACTCGGCGCCGCTGCTCGCGGGCCGGGGCAGGGTGGCGGGGGCCGACGCCGCGTACGTCTGCCGAGGGCAGGTCTGCGACTTGCCGGTCACCGGCGTCGACGACCTCGCGGACCTGCTGGCCGTGCCACGGTAGCGTCAGGTTTCATGCCGAGCGCCGAACACATCACCGACACCGTCAACCGCTACATCGAGCTGGTCGCCAAGGGCACGGCCGACGACCTGGTCGAGTTGTATGCCGACGACGCCACCGTCGAGGACCCCGTGGGCGGCGAGGTGCACATCGGGCACGGCGCCATCCACGGGTTCTACTCCGCGGTCAACAACGTGGAGCGGGAATGCGAGCTGGTGTCGCTGCGGGTGGCCGGCAACGAGGCGGCCTTCCAGTTCCGGCTCACCGTGGCGGCCGGGGAACACCGGATGGTGATCGAGCCGATCGACGTCATGGTCTTCGACGGCGCCGGCAAGATCGCGGCGATGAAGTCGTACTGGTCGGCGGCCGACGTCACGCGGCTCTAGCCGGCAAGCCAGGCGCCGGTCCCGGTGTAGAACACCGCGAACCACATGGCGATGTAGTGCAGGACCGCCGCGACAGCGGTGCAGGCGTGGAAGATCTCGTGGTAGCCGAACGTGCTCGGCCAGGGGTCGGGCCAGCGCAGCGCGTAGAAGATGCCGCCGACGCTGTAGAGCACGCCGCCGACCGCCAGCAGCACCATCGCGGCGACACCCGCCTCGTGCAGGATCGTCGGGCAGAACCACACGGCCACCCAGCCCAGCAGGATGTAGAGCGGCACGCCCAGCCAGCGCGGCGCCGTCGGCCAGCACACCTTGAGCAGGATCCCCGCCGCCGCCCCACCCCAGACGATGCATTCCACGAGCATCCCGGTCTTCTGCGGCATCGCCAGCCGCGCGAACGGCGTGTAGCTGCCGGCGATGAAGACGAAGATCATCGAATGGTCGAGGCGCTTCATCAGGTTGCGAGCGGCCTCGGTCTTCCACTGCACCCGATGATAGGTCGCGCTGACGGCGAACATCGCCACCGTGGAGGCGGCGTACACCAGCGTCGAGTGCCCGGCGCGCGGCGAGGACGCCGCCCACGACACCGACACCAGCGTCGCGCCCGTGATGACCGCCAGCCACGCCGAGTAGAAGTGGATCCAGCCGCGCATGCGCGGCTTGGAGAGGATGTGGGCGGCGCTTTCGACGAGCTCTTCGACGGTGTTGCCGGGGTTGATCGTCTCGGGCTGAGGGTCCTTGCCGGCGGGCGTGTCGATCTGGCTGCTCATGTCTCCTGTTGCCTTGTCCGGGCTGTTGGCGAAGCAATCGGGGTTGCCAGTGCTGGTACCCGTCAACAGTAGCCGCGAACCGTCACGAGTCGGTGTCGCCGTGCGGTGACATTGGCCCAGATGCGGCCCGGAATTCGGCGCCGGTCACAGTAGGGTGGATCCTCGTGGAGATCATCCCGCCGCGCCTCAAAGAGCCGCTGTACCGCGTCTACGAGCTGCGCCTAAGGCAGGGGCTGGCGGCCTCCAAGTCCGAACTTCCCCGCCACATCGCGGTCCTGTGCGACGGAAACCGGCGGTGGGCACGCAACGCCGGTTACGACGACGTCAGCTACGGGTACCGCATGGGCGCGGTCAAGATCGCCGAGATGCTGCGGTGGTGCCAGGAAGCCGGGATCGAAATGACCACCGTCTACCTGCTCTCCACCGAAAATCTGCAGCGCGACCCCGACGAGCTCGCCGGTCTGATCGAGATCATCACCGACGTGGTCGAGGAGATCTGCGCGCCGGCCAATCGCTGGAGCGTGCGCACCGTCGGCGACCTCTCCGCAATCGGCGAGGAACCGGCCCGCCGGGTGCGCGATGCGGTGGGCTCCACGCCGGGCGTTGCGCCGTTCCACGTCAACGTCGCGGTGGGCTACGGCGGCCGCCGCGAGATCGTCGACGCGGTGCGGGCGCTGTTGAGCAAGGAACTCGCCAACGGCGCGACCGCCGAGGAGCTGATCGACGCCGTCACCGTCGAAGGCATCTCCGAAAATCTCTATACCTCCGGGCAGCCGGACCCCGACCTGGTGATCCGCACCTCGGGGGAGCAGCGCCTGTCTGGCTTCCTGCTGTGGCAGAGCGCGTACTCGGAGATGTGGTTCACCGAGGCGCACTGGCCCGCGTTCCGCCGGGTCGACTTCCTGCGCGCGCTGCGCGACTACAGCCAGCGGCACCGCCGGTACGGCAAATAGGACCGCTTCGGGGGCCGCGCTGCGTGCGAGACTGGATCCATGGCAGCGCTGTCGGCGGTGGTCTTCACGCTGAGTGGCTGGCTCGGGCTGTACCTGCTGGCCCGTGATCCGCGAAAACCGGTGCTGGCGTTGGCGGCGACCGGGTTGTGCGGTTTCGCGCTGGTGGTCGCCCTGGACGCGGTGCGCACCGGCGGCATCACCCACATCGCCGCATTCGGCCGGATCGAGGTGTATCTGGTCGCCGTGCCCAGCGTGGCGTGGTTCGCGGTGCTCGTCGAGCTGTCCCGGCCGTGTGATCACTGGCGGGCCCGCACCCGGGAGTTCCTCCTGGTGGCCGCGGTCGCCGCGCTGACGCTGGTCGGCGCGGCGGTGGCCGGCAGCGTCGACGGTCCGCTGCGGCCGGGGCATGTGCTGATGTTCGGGGTGATCTCGGTGTCCACGCTCGGCGCGATGGTGGCGGCGCTGCGGCGCCCCGCGCAGCCGGTGTCCGTCCTCGGCGTCGTCGTGGTGGCGACGCTGTTCTTCGCGCTGGCCAACGCGATCCTCATCATCCCGCTGGGCTTGGTGCCCAGCTGGCTGGCGCTGGCGTCGACGGGATTCGACCTGCTGTTGCTGGGCGTGGCGGTCGCCCTCTGGGACGCGTTCGACGAGGGTCAGGCGCTGCGCGCGGACATGCTGCGCTCGTTCGCCGGGTCGATGTCGGTGGCGGTGCTGCTGGGCGGCCAAGCGCTGATCGGGCTGGGGGCCACCCGCGGGGAACCCACCGCGCAGGCCGCGCTGACCGTGCTGTTGTTCACCACGCTGGCGATCGCCATCACGGTGCAGGTGCTCGCGGATCCCCTCGCCGGGGTGCTCGACCGGCTGGCGTTCCGGAAGTCGCCGGCGTTGCGGGCCGACCGGGCCGCGCTGCGGCAAACCGAGGCCGCGCTGCCGCTGCGTTCCTTCGACCCCCTGCATGACGTCGACGACGAGGCGTTCGCTCGGCTCACGCGCCGGGCGCTGGGTCACTACGGCGACCTGACCAAGCTGGTGGCCAGCCCGCTGACGGCGCTGCCCGCCATCGACGAGCGGCTGGCCGCCCGCGGCGCGCCGGACAACCCGCTGGAGCGGGCCAACGAGCTCAAGGCCGTGCTCGCCGACGCCATCGGCCGGCTCAAGCCGCGCGACGCCGGCGAGTTCGGCACCACCGAGCAGTGGCGGCACTACAACTCGCTGTACTTTCCGTACGTCGTCGGCGTGCGGGCCTACGCGCAGAACGCCACGCCGTCCGGCTTGGATCCGACAGCCCGGCGGGCCTGGCAGTGGCTGGTGACCGAGGTGCCGCAGCGCTCGCTGCACAACTGGCAGAACGCCGCCGCCCGGCTGATCGCCGCCGATCTGCGCGGGCGGGTACGGGTCGTCTCGGCGCGCCGAGCGTAACGCCACCGCGAGTTCGGGCCTCAACTTTCGCGGTGACGTTACGCCCGCGGGGCCGCACCCGTCCGGATAAATGTCTTATTCGCACAAAATAGACAGAAAGCCTAGAATAGTGGGCATGTCGGTAACCAACGAGGACAGCACCACGCACACCGTCGCGTTCCGCAACCGCGACGGCAAGCTCGTCGACATACCCATGGTGGCCGCCACCCGCCTCAAAAACGAATTCGGCACCGTCTTCGAGCAGGCCGCCGTCAACGGGGCGGTCGTGATCACCAAGCACGACACTCCCAAGGCGGTGCTGCTGTCCTACGCCGAATTCCAGGCCCTGACCGCATCCGCCACTCCCGCCCTCGACGACCTCAGCGACCGCTTCGACACGCTGTTGGCCAGCATGCAAACACCGAGGGCGAAAGCCGCGGTCGCTGCGGCATTCAACGCGACACCGGAGGAAATGGGCGCCGCCGCAGTGAAGGCGGCCCGCGCCGCGCAACCGCGGTGACCCCGCGCGCCCCATGGCACGCAAAACCACGACACCGGCGCAGATACACGTGTTGGCAGGTGTCAACGGCGCAGGCAAGAGCAGCATCATCGGCGCGACCATCCGAAATAACGGCGGCGAGTACTACAACCCCGACGAGGCCGCGCGCCAGATCATGGCGGCCAACCCCGCACTAAGCCAAACCCAGGCCAACGCGGCAGCCTGGGACCAGGGCCGAAAACTGCTGCAAAAAGCAATCGATCAAGGCCTCGACTTCACTCTCGAGACCACCCTCGGCGGCAACACGATGCCGCGACTGCTCGCCGAGGCGGCCGACCGGGGCATCGAGGTCCGCGTCCTCTACGTCGGCCTTCACAGCGCCGATGCCCACATCGAACGGGTGCGACAGCGCGTGCGCGCCGGCGGGCACGACATTGCCGACGCCGACATCCGCCGCCGCTACCGGCACAGCCTGATCAATCTCGTGAAACTACTCCCGGTGCTCACCGAGTTACGGGTCTATGACAACTCGGCGACTGCCGACCCTGCCACCGGGCACGCACCCACGCCGATCTTGGTGCTGCACCTGCATCGCGGCCGCATCATGGGGCCGCCCGAATTGGCCTCCACCCCGGCGTGGGCCAAACCCGTCGTCGCCGCCGCATTAGAGCTCATCGCCAGGTCATAGCCTGGCCCGTAGCTCGCCGCCATCCGCGCTGAAGACGTAGTCGGCACGCGGTTGGGCATCGGTCGCAACGACGGTCAACAGGTATCGCGGGTGCTCGCGCACAGCTTGATGGCGGTCGAGCCGCTGGGGCGTCGACGCATTGATCCGTGGGCAGGATCGCGTCAGTCTTTGCGGTGCCGCTGGCCGTGACTCCGCTGCCCGAAGACTGAATCGAACGCGCTACAGAAAGGCCTATGAACGGCGGAAATGCGGGATCGCCCGGCCATCGAAGCATCTTGTCACCGTGGTCGAGCACGAAGGTTCCGAGTTGCACGACGTCCCACGTCGGATCGCACTGAGGAAAGTGGTAGCGACAGGGCCACGTTCAACGCGAACATTCCCGCGCCAAACCCCGTTCTCCGATTTGGTATCAACTACGAAACGGGACGCACATGAGCGAACGCGAGAACCAGATGTTCGACCCAAGAGAAATGGTGATGGTGCACACGATGCTCAGACGGGAGTTCGGGCTGCTGCCCGATCTGTTGCGCGCAACAACCGCAAGCGACGCGGAGCGCCGCGCGGCCATCTCCGCGCACTTCGATCTCATCGCCAACATCCTGCATCACCATCACCAGGCTGAAGACGACCATCTTTGGCCGCAGCTCCTGAAGAGAAGCGTCGCTGCTTCATCGATCGTCGACGTCCTCGAGACCCAGCACTGCGAACTAGCCGCGCTGCTGGAGTCGTCGCGCGTATGCGTTAGGCGGTGGGTTTCAGAATCCGACCTGGAGCACGCGGCGGCTGCCTTCGATAGCGTCGACCAGCTCAACGCCGCACTAGACGAACATCTGCGCGTCGAAGAGCAGCAGGTGGTGCCCCTCATGCAAATGCACATCACGGCCGCCGAATGGGATGCGATGGTCCAACTCGGCGCCGCCGACGCAGACCCACAGGATCTCCTATTGGGTCTGGGCATGCTCGCATACGAGGCTGACCCCGATGTTCTGGCGACCGCGATCGCCGCTATACCGGCCGACGCACAGCCCGCCGTTCGCCAACTTGCGGCAGACAGCTTTGCCCAATACTCGCTGCAGTTGTACGAAACGGTCACACCCCGACGCAGCACCGATCTTCGCCGAGGGCAGCCAGGATGACCGACTACGGACACCCGATCCTGTTCGGGACGCTGATCGAGCCGCCCGCGAACCGGCCGCTCGATGTCATCGGCCTAGCCGAGTTGTCCGATGGTCTCGGACTCGATCTCGTCAGCCTGTCCGACCACCCCTATTGGCCGGAGCGCCTCGACACGCTGACCCTGCTCGCGGCGATCGCCGCTAAGACCGAACGCGTCCGACTACTGACCAACCTCGCCAACCTGCCGCTGCGCCCGCCAGTTGCGTTGGCCCGCATTGCAACAACTTTGGACCTGCTGAGCGGCGGCCGCTTCGAAATGGGCCTCGCCACCGGCTCACAACAGTTGTGGCACCAGATCGTGGCGGACGGCGGACCACATCGCGACGCCGCCGAATCGGTCGCGGCCCTGGATGAGGCGGTGCACATTCTCCGCACCCTTTGGGCGGCCGGCGGACCAGTCCACTTCGATGGCGTCCATTACCAATTGGACGGCGTACCCGCGGGACCGCGGCCCGCACACGACATTCCGATCTGGGTGGGGGCTTACCAGCCCCGCATGCTTCGCCTGGTCGGACGATTGGCCGATGTGTGGGTTCCGAGTTCGCCGTTCCTGCCGCCCGACAGGATCCCGGCCGCCAACGCCATCATCGATGACGCCGCGCACAGCGCAGGCCGCTCGCCTGCCGCCGTGCGACGTGCGTACAACATCGATGGCGACTTCTACGGCGGCGGCGGGTTCCTACGGGGCTCACCTGCAAGTTGGGCCGAGCAGCTCACCGAGCTGGCGCTCACCGACGGCATGAGCGCATTTCTGCTTTACCGCGCCGAAACTGCCACGCAGATCGAAAGATTCGCCAAGGAGGTGGCACCCGAGGTGCGTTACCGCGTCGCTGCTGAACGCAAACGCAGCGATCAGACACCCGCCAACAGTCGAAGCCGCTGCTCTGAGATTGAGCCTGGCTCCGCCCAATAAGGAATTAGCAGCTGGCCGGTGTTCGGCATGACCAGCTGCTGGTAGCGCAGGTCCAGATCCCCCACCTCCGGGTGCCTGATCAGCATCACTCCCCGCGGGTTGTACTCCACGTCGTGGCGCTGCCAAAGGGCACGGAACCGTTCGCTCTCGGCGCTCAAGTCGCCGATTAGCCGAATCAATTCGGCATCGGCGCGATTTGCGCCCAACAGTGACCTCAAGTACGGGACCGTCGCGACCGTCAGCTGCTCCCAATTCCGGTAGAACTCTCGCATCTGCGGCTCGAAGAACAGCGTCCGCAGCGAATTATGGCCAGGCCCGAACAATGGCGACAACGCGATGGCCAGCAGATTGGCCGCGCCGACGGTCAGTGTCCGGTTGAGGTATACCTGGGCTGGCGTCATTGGCCAGCTGTCAATGAGTTGCTTGATCATCGGATCCACATGCGGTGTTGGCGTATTTGGCGAATATCGCCGCGCCGGTTGATAACTGGCTAACTCGCGGAGATGCCGCGCCGCATCGCTCTCTAGGCGCAGCGCTCGCGTGAGACCGACCAGGACCTGTTCGGACGGATGTCGGTCGCGGCCCTGCTCGAGACGCTGGTAGTACTGATTGCTGATGCCGGCCAGCCTCGCCACCTCGTCACGTCGCAAGCCGGCAACTCGACGACGGCCGCCGGCAGCAAGCCCGACGTCCTCGGGGCGGACCAAATGGCGCCGCGCCCGCAGAAACTCGGCGAGTGCGGATCGGCTGACACCTGTGACGGCCGCCGGTCGATCATCATTGCCCACGCTGGTCCTTGCCAAGATTGTGTTTCGGCTGCGGCGTGGCTGTCGAGGCCGCATTCTTACTGGTGGTGACGGGGACAGGCGGTCAATCCCACTCCGGGCGGTTCAGGGAAATGTAAATTATCCATGAAACTGTCGGAAAGCGTCGGCGCGGCACCGCAACGCCGATCTTGCGCACAATGTCGAGGGGTTCTGCTGCTGCCCGCCGTGGGCTAGCGAGCGGATCGCGCCGTAGCGCGATATTCGATAGCGGTAGAGATACCGCGGTGCGACCTCATCATCCGTTGGGGTCATCGATGAGCGACTGGCCGCCCCGCGGCGCGCCGGACAACCCGCTGGAGCGGGCTGCACAACTGGCACAACGCCGCCGCCCGGCTGATCGCCGCCGATCTGCGCGGGCGGGTACGGGTCGTCTCGGCGCGCCGAGCGTAACGCCACCGCGATTTCCGGCCCGGATTTTCGCACTCCCGCTACGCTCGCGGCCGCGTAAAAGGGGACGTCGCTCGCTGCCTGGCAGCACTTGGCAGTGCCACGGGTCGATATGGCAGTGCCCGGTCGCAACGCTCGGAACTGTCCGACGCTCGTTCGACCCAACCCCCGAGGAGCAATCGCATGACCGCCATATCAGGTCCCCCCACCCGCCGCCTCTATGACTCCACCGACTCGCTGCTGCGCTTCGCCATGCGCGCCGACGCCACCCTGACCGGGCTGTGCGGCCTGGCGGTGGCCTTCGTCGCCGACCCGCTCTCGTCGCTGACCGGTCTGACGTCCTTCCAGGAATACGCGCTGGGCGCCACCTTCGTGCTCTACGGCCTGGTGGTCTTCAGCCTGGCGGCCCTGCCCAACCTGCGCCGCATCGGGATCGGTGTCGTGGTCGCCAACGTGGTCTGCACCGGGGCCGCTGTGGTCGCCGCCGAGGCGGTCCCGATGACGTCGCTCGGCGTGGCCGCGACGCTGGCCACCGGGGCGTACACCGCGACGTTCGCGGTGTTGCAGTACCTCGGGGTCCGTCGTCTCGCCACCTAGCGCAGGCTGAAGGCGGGGCTCCGACCGCGGGGCCCCGCTATAGCTTGCGCAGCCGCAGCCGGTTGATGGAGTGGTCGGCGTCCTTGCGCAGCACCAGCGTGGCGCGGGGGCGCGTCGGCAGGATGTTCTCCACCAGGTTCGGCCGGTTGATCGATCGCCAGATCTCGCGGGCGGCGGCCACGGCCTTGGTGTCGTTGAGCGCCGAGTAGTGGTGGAAGTGCGATTCGGGATCGGCGAACGCCGTGCTGCGCAGCGACAGGAACCGCGACACGTACCACTGTTCGATGTCCTCGATGCGGGCGTCCACATACAGCGAGAAGTCGAACAGGTCGGACACCATCAGGGTCGGGCCGGTCTGCAACACGTTGAGTCCCTCGAGGATCAAGATGTCGGGATGCCGGACCACATGCTTGGCCCCGGGGATGATGTCGTATTTCAGGTGCGAGTAGACGGGCGCGCACGCGTATTCGGAGCCGGATTTGACGGAAGTGACGAACCGCATCAGCGCCCGGCGGTTGTAGCTCTCCGGAAACCCCTTGCGATGCATCAGGTTTCGATGAGCGAGCTCGGCATTGGGGTAGAGGAATCCGTCGGTGGTCACCAGGTCCACCCGGCGGTGGGGATCCCAGCGCGCCAGCAGCGCCTGCAGCACGCGGGCGGTCGTCGACTTGCCCACGGCCACGCTGCCCGCCACGCCGATGACGAACGGCACGGGCCGGTCCGGATTCTGCTGCGGTTCCCCGAGGAATTCCGCGGTGGCGGCGAACAGTCGCTGGCGGGCGGCCACCTGCAGGTGGATCAGCCGGGCCAGCGGCAGGTAGACCTCTTCGACCTCGAGCAGGTCGATCTGCTCGCCCAAACCGCGCAGCCCGACGAGCTCCTCCTCGGTGAGGGCCAGCGGCGTCGACATACGGAGCGCACGCCATTGCTTCCGGTCGAACTCCACATAAGGGCTCGGCTCGCTAAGCCGCGGCATAGTGCACAGTGTTGCAGGGGCGGCCCCGCGGCCGACGGTTGGGCTGGCGAATTCCGCCGCTCGATAGACTTGCCCCCGTGACCGCCGCACCTGATGCCCGCACCGCCGCCCCCCGAAGCGCGTCCGTGATGTCCGCCCCGCTGGCCGAGGTCGACCCCGATATCGCCGAGCTGCTGGGCAAGGAGCTCGGCCGCCAGCGCGACACCCTGGAGATGATCGCCTCGGAGAACTTCGTCCCGCGCTCGGTGCTGCAGGCCCAGGGCAGCGTGCTGACCAACAAGTACGCCGAGGGACTGCCCGGGCGGCGCTATTACGGCGGCTGCGAGTACGTGGACGTGGTGGAGAACATCGCGCGCGACCGGGCCAAGGCGCTGTTCGGCGCCGAATTCGCCAACGTGCAGCCGCATGCGGGTGCCCAGGCCAACGCCGCGGTGCTGCACGCGCTGATGAGCCCGGGCGAGCACCTGCTGGGCCTGGACCTGGCCAACGGCGGCCACCTGACCCACGGGATGAAGCTGAACTTCTCAGGCAGGCTGTACCAGGCCGGCTTCTACGGCGTGGACCCGAAGACACACCTGGTGGACATGGACGTGGTGCGGGGCAGGGCGCTTGAGCTGCGCCCCAAGGTGATCATCGCGGGCTGGTCGGCCTATCCGAGGATCCTCGACTTCGCGGCGTTCCGGTCCATCGCCGACGAGGTCGACGCCAAGCTGTGGGTCGACATGGCCCACTTCGCGGGCCTGGTGGCGGTAGGTCTGCATCCGTCGCCGGTGCCGCACGCCGACGTGGTCTCCACAACCGTGCACAAGACCCTCGGCGGCGCCCGGTCCGGGATGATCCTGGGCAAGCAGGAATACGCCAAGGCGATCAACTCGGCGGTGTTCCCCGGGCAGCAGGGCGGCCCGCTCATGCACGTCATCGCCGGCAAGGCGGTCGCGCTCAAGATCGCCACGACGCCCGAGTTCGCCGACCGCCAGCGCCGCACGCTGTCGGGCGCCCGCCTCATCGCCGAGCGGCTGCTGGCCTCCGACGTCGCCAAGGCCGGTGTGTCGGTGGTCAGCGGCGGCACCGATGTCCACCTGGTGCTGGTGGACCTGCGCGACTCCCCGCTGGACGGTAAGGCCGCCGAGGACCTGCTCCACGAGATCGGCATCACGGTCAACCGCAATGCCGTGCCCAACGACCCCCGTCCGCCGATGGTGACGTCGGGCCTGCGGGTGGGCACCCCCGCGCTGGCGACCCGCGGCTTCGGCGACGCGGAATTCGCCGAGGTCGCCGACATCATCGCCACGGCGCTGGTGGGCGGCGCGAGCGCGGACCTGCCCGCGCTCCGCGAGCGGGTCATCCGCCTGGCCCGGGAGTTTCCGCTGTACGAGGGCCTCGAGGAGTGGACCCTGGTCGACCGGTAGGCCGCGTTTTCGCGGCGCGGGCCGGCGAGCGGAACCCGAAAGAGCCTGCGAAAGGACCAAAGTCACCACTTCGTCCCGACACGGGCAGGAAATTTCACAACACCTGTGAACGCGGGTTACAGTAACCGCATGGCACAGAAACCTGTCCCTAACGCGCTGACCCTGGAACTCGAGCCGGTGTGCGAGGTCAACATGGACCGCCACCTCAACACCGAGGATCTCTGGTTCGCCCACGACTACGTTCCGTTCGACCGGGGCGAGAACTTCGCCTTTCTCGGCGGGCGGGACTGGGAGCCGTCCCAGGCCACGCTGCCCCGGCCCATCACCGACGCCTGCGAGATCCTGCTCCTGCTCAAGGACAACCTCGCCGGCCATCACCGCGAGCTCGTCGAGCACTTCATCCTCGAGGACTGGTGGGGTCGCTGGTTGGGCCGGTGGACCGCCGAGGAACACCTGCACGCCATCGCGCTGCGGGAGTACCTGGTGGTCACCCGCGAGGTCGACCCGACCGCGAACGAAGAGGCTCGGGTTCGGTATGTGATCAAGGGTTACCGCGCAGACCAATACACGCAGGTCGAAACCCTGGTGTACATGGCGCTGACCGAGCGCACGCAGGGCGTCTTCTGCCAGAACCTGGCCGCCCAGATCGAGGAGCCGGTGCTGGCCGGGCTCATCGACCGGATTGCGCGGGACGAGGCGCGCCACGAATTGTTCTTCTCGAACCTCGTCGCGCACTGCCTCGACTACACCCGCGACGAGACGATCGCGGCCATCGCCGCCCGCGCGGCCGACCTTCAGGTTGTCGGCGCCGACATCGACGAGTACACGGACAAGGTGCAGAACGTGGCCGACGCCGGCATCTTCGGTGAGGCGGACCTTCGGCAGGCCATCTCCGACCGCATCAGGGAGTGGGGAGTGGCCGACGAGCCCGCGCTCAAGCGGTTCGTCGTCGGCTAGCTCGGCCCGCGCGCGCGTCGCGCCTCTCACACCCTCGCCCGGCTGACCTCGGCGCGCCTGCGCGGCGCGCACGCCGCGACGGGAGTAGCGTCAGTCTCGATGGCCAGCGACAAGCTCTGCTGCCAGGGCGGCACCTCCCGTCACGAGAAGGGCAGGACCGGCCCCGGTCCTGGTGCCGCGGTTCCCGCCGACATGCCCGTGCGGGTCCGCGCGGGCTCATCCCGCTCGAGGAGCGCTACGTGACCGAAATCCGGACTTACGTGATCGATACGTCCGTGCTGCTGTCCGATCCGTGGGCGTGCAGCCGGTTCGCCGAGCACGAGGTGGTGGTTCCGCTGGTGGTGATCAGCGAATTGGAGGCCAAACGCCACCACCACGAGTTGGGGTGGTTCGCCCGCCAGGCGCTGCGGCTGTTCGACGATCTCCGGCTCGAGCACGGACGGTTGGACCAGCCGATTCCCGTTGGGGCACAAGGCGGGACGCTGCACGTCGAGCTCAATCACACCGACCCCGCGGTCCTGCCCGCCGGCTTCCGCGGCGATAACAACGACTGCCGGATCCTCAGCTGCGCCGCCAACCTCGCCGCCGAGGGTAAGCGGGTCACGTTGGTCAGCAAGGACATTCCGCTGCGCGTGAAGGCCGCCGCCGTGGGTCTGGCCGCCGACGAGTACCACGCGCAGGACGTCGTGGCGTCCGGATGGTCGGGAATGCGCGAGATCGAGACCGCCACCGAGGACATCGACGCCTTGTTTGCCGAGGGCGAGATCGATCTGGTCGAGGCGCGAGACCTCCCGTGCCACACCGGGATTCGGCTGCTTGGTGGCAGCTCCCACGCGCTGGGCCGGGTCAACGCGGACAAGCGCGTCCAGCTGGTGCGTGGCGACCGCGAGGTGTTCGGGCTGCGCGGTCGTTCCGCCGAGCAGCGCGTCGCTCTCGACCTGCTGCTCGACGAATCGGTGGGCATCGTGTCGTTGGGCGGCAAGGCCGGCACCGGCAAGTCGGCGCTGGCCCTGTGCGCGGGTCTGGAGGCGGTGCTGGAACGCCGGACCCAGCGCAAGGTGGTGGTGTTCCGTCCGCTGTACGCCGTGGGTGGCCAGGAATTGGGCTACCTGCCGGGCAGTGAGAGCGAGAAGATGGGCCCCTGGGCGCAGGCGGTGTTCGACACCCTTGAGGGCCTGGCCAGCCCGGCCGTACTGGAGGAGGTGCTCTCGCGCGGCATGCTCGAGGTGCTGCCGCTGACCCACATCCGGGGCCGCTCCCTGCACGATTCGTTCGTCATCGTCGACGAGGCGCAGTCGCTGGAGCGCAACGTGCTGCTAACCGTGCTGTCCCGGCTGGGAACGGGCTCGCGGGTGGTGTTGACCCACGACATCGCGCAGCGCGACAACCTGCGGGTCGGGCGCCACGACGGCGTGGCCGCGGTGATCGAGAAACTCAAGGGCCACCCGCTGTTCGCCCACATCACGCTGCTGCGCAGCGAGCGCTCACCGATCGCCGCGCTGGTCACCGAGATGCTCGAGGAGATCGCCGGACCGCACTGACCCCGGCACTCGGCGCGTGAGTGCACCCCCGATGCGCGGGTAGGCTTCCAGCGTGCCGAAACGACCCGACACCCAGGCCTGGCGCTACTGGCGCACCGTGGCCGGTGTGGTCGCGGCCGCGGCGGTGCTGGTGGTCGGCGGTCTCACCGGCCACGTGACGCGCGCCGACAGCCTGAGCTGCTCGGTCACCAAGTGCGTCGCCCTGACCTTCGACGACGGGCCCAGCCCGTTCGACGGGCGGCTGCTGCAGATCCTCAAGGACAACGACGCCAAGGCCACCTTCTTCGAGATCGGCAACAAGGTGGCGGCGAACCCCGCCGGTGCCAAAGAGGTCGCCGACGCCGGGATGGAGATCGGCAGCCACACGTGGGAGCACCCCAACATGGCGACGATCCCGCCCGACGACATCGCCGGCCAGTTCTCCCGCGCTAACGACGCCATCGCGGCCGCGACCGGCCGCACCCCGAACCTCTACCGCCCCGCCGGCGGCCTGTCCAACGACGCGGTCCGGCAGACCGCAGCCCGCTTCGGCCTCGCCGAGATCCTCTGGGACGTCATCCCGTTCGACTGGGCGAACGACTCCAACACGGCGGCCACGCGATACATGCTGATGACCTACATCAAACCCGGCTCGGTGGTGCTGTTCCACGACACCTATTCCAGCACCGTCGATCTGGTGTACCAGTTCATTCCCGTACTCAAGGCCAACGGCTACCGCCTGGTGACGGTCAGCGAGCTGCTGGGCCCGCGGGCACCCGGCAGCAGTTACGGCAGCCGCGAGAACGGGCCGCCCGCCAACGGGTTGCACGACCTCCCGGCCGACCAGATCCCCACGCTGCCGAACACACCCTCGCCGAAGCCGATGCCGAACTTCCCGATCACCGACATCCCGGGCCAGAACTCGGGCGGACCGAACAACGGCGCCTAGTGGGCGGGCGCAGGCCTCGGGTCCCGCGGTGGCCGGAAGACCTGGGTCCCGGGCACCGAAAGTCCGCCCGCCGGTTGGCGATTCGCTACGGCATTGACCTCGCCCTGGCCTACGTTATCGGCCTGCTCGACGCGTCGGCCATTCTGATTCCACTCGGAAGGCACGCGGCGGTCGCCTTCCCGGCGCGCAACGTGATCGTGGTGCTGCTGCTGGGGCCGCTCGGCGCGGCGATCGACCGCGCCAGCGAGTCGGAGCGCGCGCACTGGACCGAGCGCTATTCCACCGTGCTGCGCGGCCGGTCGGAACTGACCCACGTCTGTGCGCCGACCGGACCGGCTACTTCGTGACCTTGAGCGCCGCGATCACCTTGCCGATGATGCCGGCCGAACCCGCGTCGCCGATCGGGGTGGCGCCCATGAAGACGGTGACCGGCTTGGTGTCCACCGCGATGATGGTGACGGAGTCGCCCTTCACGTTTCGGGCGGGGTCGGCGATCGAGATGTCGGCGTCGACGCGGGCGGCCTTGACTCCGTCGACGGTGGTCGACGACGTCTTCGTCGGCCCCAGGGTGGGCGACGCGTTGGCGTAACCCGGGCCGCTGGCCACGCAGTCCATCAGCTTGGACGCCTGGGCTCCGACGTCCATGCTGGTGACAAAGTTGGTGACCGCGACCTCGGCCTGCATCATCCACTGGTTGGCGCCCGGCACTTCTTGGCCGACTCCGACCGCCCCGATCAGGTTGGGGCTCTGGTCATCCGTGAAGCCCGCCCACCCCGGCGTCGCGCTGGCCGGGAAGGAGAGCTTGCCCGCGCTGATCGTGTCGCCCGTCGGCTTGTCGCCGCCCGACACGTTCGGCGTGCAACCTGTCGCCGTCTGCATCGAGTTGCTCGGCTGCGACGTCGGTGCGCTCGACGGAGTGGGGGAGGCCTTGGTCGACTTGTTCCCGCTGCTGAGCCCGATGACCAGGATCACCACCAACGCGATGACGCCCACGACGGCGACACCCGCCAGGATAAGCCAGGGCAGTTTGGAGCCGGGACCGCGCGGCGGCGGTCCCGGCGGGTACGGCCCGCCCGGCCAGCCCGGCGGAACCTGGCCGGGCGGCGGGTACTGCTGGCCGGGCGGTGGGTAGTGCTGGCCGGGCGGTGGCGCGTAACCGCCCGCGGCGTAGGGGTCCGTACCTCCCTGCGGATTGGGGTACGGCCCGCCGGGCGGTGGATACGGGTAGGAGCCGCCCTGCGGCTGGCCGCCCCAATAGGACCCCTGCCCATAGGGGTTCGACCCGTAGGGATCCTGACCGTAGGGACCCCCGGGAGGAGCCGTCATCGCTGAACCGCCCTTACTCTTCGTCTCGTTGGCCGTCGCCGTCGTTTCTAGTCTTCCGGCTTGACTTTCGCCATCGCCAAGACATCGAGGCGGCGGTCCAGCTCCTCCTCGGACAGCTTGTCACCGATCAGGCCGCGGTCGATGACGGTCTGGCGGATCGTCTTGCGCTCCTTGAGGGCCTGCTTGGCGACCGCCGCGGCCTCCTCGTAGCCGATGGCCGAGTTCAGCGGCGTCACGATCGACGGCGACGACTCGGCCAGCTCGCGCAGGTGCTCGACGTTGGCGGCCAGCCCGACGATGCAGCGCTCCGCGAACAGCCTCGAGACGTTGCTCAACAGCTTGAACGACTCGAGGATGTTGCGGGCCATCATCGGGATGTAGACGTTGAGCTCGAAGGCGCCCGACAGGCCGCCGACGGCGACCGCCGCGTCGTTGCCGATCACCTGCGCGGCGACCTGCGTAACCGCCTCCGGCAGAACAGGATTGACCTTGCCGGGCATGATGGAGCTGCCCGGCTGGAGGTCGGGAAGCCGGATCTCGGCCAGGCCGGTCAGCGGGCCCGATCCCATCCAGCGGATGTCGTTGGCGATCTTGGTCAGCGACACCGCGATGGTGCGCAGCGCGCCGGAGGCCTCGACCAGCCCGTCGCGGTTCGCCTGCGCCTCGAAGGAGTTCTTCGCCGGCCGCAGTTCGTTCAGGCCCGTCGAGGCGATCAGGGTTTCGACCACCCGGGCACCGAACCCGTCGGGCGCGTTGAGACCGGTGCCGACGGCGGTGCCGCCGATCGCCAGTTCGCCCAGCCGCGGCAGCGTGGCCCGGACCCGCTCGATGCCGGCCTCGATCTGCCGGGCGTACCCGCTGAACTCCTGGCCGAGCGTCACCGGGACGGCGTCCATCAGGTGGGTGCGGCCCGACTTGACCACCGTGTGCCACTCGCGGGCCTTGCCGGCCAGAGCGTCGTGCAGCACCTCCAGCGCCGGGATGAGGTGGCGGACCGCGGCCTCGGTGGCCGCGATGTGGGTGGCGGTGGGGAAGGTGTCGTTGGACGACTGCGACATGTTGACGTCGTCGTTGGGGTGCACCGTGACCCCGTTGGCCGCCGCGATCGACGCGATCACCTCGTTGGTGTTCATGTTCGAGCTGGTCCCCGAACCGGTCTGGAACACGTCGATGGGGAACTGGTCGTCGTGTTGGCCGTCGGCGATCTCGGCCGCGGCGGCGATGATGGCGTCGGCCTTCTCCGGCGCCAGCAGGCCCAAGTCCTTGTTCACCTGCGCGCACGCGCCCTTGAGCAGGCCCAGCGCCCGGATCTGGGTGCGCTCCAGCCCGCGCCCGGAGATCGGAAAGTTCTCCACCGCGCGCTGAGTCTGCGCCCGCCACAAGGCTTTTGCCGGGACACGGACCTCGCCCATGGTGTCGTGCTCGATGCGGTACTCGGTGTCTGCGTTGTCTTGCAGGGCGCTATCGGCCATAGGTGGCAATCCTCTTTGCTCGTCGGTCAGGGCAGGGGATAGGCGGCGGTGCTGTCGCCGGTGAAATCGATGGACGAGTATTCGTTGAGCTTCGAGAGCCGGTGGTACGCCTCGATCATGCGGACGGTGCCCGACTTCGAGCGCATGACGATCGACTGCGTGGTGCAGCCGCCGGGGTAGTACTGCACGCCCTTGAGCAGGTCGCCGTTGGTCACGCCGGTGGCGCAGAAGAACACGTTCTCCCCGGACACCAGGTCCTCGGTGGTCAGCACCCGGTCGACGTCGTGGCCGGCGTCGATGGCCTTCTGGCGCTCCGCGTCGTCCTTGGGCGCCAGTTGCGCCTGGATCGCCCCGCCCATGCAGCGGATCGCGGCCGCGGCGATGATGCCCTCCGGGGTGCCGCCGATGCCGGCCAGCATGTCGGTGCCCGACAGGTACCGGCACGCCGAGATCGCTCCGGCGACGTCGCCGTCAGTGATCAGCCGGATGCGGGCCCCGGTCGCCCGGACGTCCTCGATCAGTTGCGCGTGCCGGGGCCGGTCCAGGATGCAGACCGTCATGTCGCGCACCGACAGGTTCTTCGCCTTGGCGACCGCCCGGATGTTCTCGGCGATCGGGGCGGTGATGTCCAGCACGTCGGCGGAATCGGGCCCGACGGCGATCTTGTTCATGTAGAAGACCGCGGACGGGTCGAACATGGCGCCGCGCTCGGCCACCGCCAGCACCGAGATGGCGTTGGGCATGCCCTTGCTCATCAGGGTGGTGCCGTCGACGGGGTCGACGGCGAAGTCGCACTCCGGGCCGTCGCCGTTGCCGACCTCCTCGCCGTTGTAGAGCATCGGGGCGTTGTCCTTCTCGCCCTCGCCGATGACCACCACGCCGCGCATCGAGACCGAGTTGACCAGCTCGCGCATCGCGTCGACGGCCGCGCCGTCGCCGCCCTCCTTGTCGCCGCGGCCCACCCAGCGGCCGGCGGCCATGGCGCCGGCCTCGGTGACCCGCACCAGCTCGAGGGCCAGGTTGCGGTCCGGGGCCTCGCCCCGCCCCCGCCCCTTGGGCGGGCCTCCGCCCGCGCTGGCGTCCTGCTCCGAATGGGACGCGGAACCGGGTCCAGACGAGCGGGTGCCCTCAGCTGTCATGGTTGGTGATTGTCCCAGAAGCGGATCGTTGCCGGAGAACTGGGATACTCGGGGGGTGACCCCGGAGTCGGAGCCGAATGGCAGCTCGCAAGCCCAGGTAGCCGCGGAGCCGGCGCCCGCGCCGAAGCCCGCCAAACCTCGCCTGCTGCAGGACGGCCGCGATATGTTCTGGTCGCTGGCGCCCCTGGTGATCGCCTGCATCCTGCTGGCCGGCCTGGTCGGCATGTGCTCCTTCCAGCCGGGCAGTGCCAACAAGGTCCCCATCCCGGCGTACGACGCGGCGGGGGCCCTGCGCGCCGACGCCCAGGCGCTGGGCTTCCCGATCCGGCAACCGCAGTTGCCCGCCGGTTGGCGGGCCAACTCGGGCAGCCGCGGGTTCATCCAGAGCGGGCGAACCGATCCGGCGACGGGTCAGCGGCTCAACGCGGCCACCTCGGTCGTGGGATTCATCAGCCCGACCGGCATGTACCTGAGCCTGACTCAGAGCAATGCCGACGAGGACAAGCTGGTGGGCTCCATCCATCCGTCGGCGTATCCGACCGGGGCGGTGCAGGTCGACGGCACCAACTGGGTCGTCTATCAGGGCGGCGGCCAGAGCGGCGCGGACGCCGAACCGGTGTGGACGACCCGGCTCGCCGGGCCGGCGGGCGCCACCCAGCTCGCGATCACCGGCGCCGGAAACGCCGACCAATTCCGTACGCTGGCGGCGGCTACCCAATCGCAGCCGCCGCTTCCCGCGCGCTGACGGGTTCGAAGGAAGGCAGAGCGTGACCGCACCCGAGGCAGACCTTTCCGGATGGTCGGTGGCGCCGTTCACCGGCGGTGGCTACACCCACGACGTCTATCGCAAGGGTGCCGGGCCGGGTGTGGTGCTGATCCCGGAGATACCCGGCATCCATCCCGGCGTGCTGGCGCTCGGTAACCACCTCGTCGACAACGGGTTCACCGTCGCGATGCCGTCGCTGTTCGGCGAGCCGGGCAGGGCCAAGACCACCGGTTCCATCGCGGCCAGCCTCGCGCGGGCGTGTGTGGCGCGGGAATTCGCCGCGTTCGCCACCAACAAGCAGCGGCCGGTGGCGATGTTCCTGCGGGCGCTGGCCCGCGACCTCAACGCGTCGACGCCGGGCAAGGGCGTGGGCGTGATCGGCCAGTGCTTCACCGGCGGCTTCGCGCTGGCCGCCGCCGTCGACGACAGCGTGCTGGCCCCGGTCCTCAGCCAGCCGTCGGTGCCGCTGCCGCTGGGTGCCGCCCGGCGCCGCGACGCCGGTCTGAGCGAAGCCGAGCTGGCCACCGTCGCCGAGCGCTGCGCCAACGACGGGCTGTGCGCCATGGGGCTGCGGTTCAGCGAGGACAAGACGGCGCCCGCGGAACGGTTCGCCACGCTCAAGCAGCGGCTCGGCGACGCCTTCGAGGTGATCGAGATCGATTCCGGCCCCGGCAACTCGGGTGGCTTCGGCAGGGGCGCGCACTCGGTCCTGACGAGCGAGGTTCGCGAGGTCGACGGCCACCCGGCGTACGAGGCGCGCAAGCGGGTCGTCGAGTTCCTCACTGAGCGCCTCGCCTAGGGGACCGGCATGGTGATCGACGACCTGGTGGTCGAGACCGCCCACGGCCCGGTCCGCGGAATCGACCTGGGCCCGGCCCGGGCCTGGAAGGGCGTCCGGTATGCGGCGGCGCCCGTCGGTGACCTGCGTTTCCGCGCGCCCCAGCCGCCGGCGCGATGGACCAAGGTCGCCGACGCCACCCGCTACGGGCCGGTCTGCCCGCAGCCGGTCTTTCCCAACATGCCGCTGGACCTCGGGGCGCCGCAGGGCGAGGACTGCCTGCGGCTGAACGTCTGGGCCTCGCCCGGCACCCGGCCCGGCGACGGCAAGCCGGTGATGGTGTGGCTGCACGGCGGCGCCTACGTGCTGGGCTCCAGCAGCCAGGCCCTCTACGACGGGCGCCGGCTGGCCGGCGGCGGCGAGGTCGTCGTCGTGACCGTCAACTACCGCGTCGGGGCGCTCGGCTTCATGGACCTGTCGTCGTTCAAGGGTCGGTTCGACTCCAACGTCGGGCTGCGCGACGTGCTGGCGGCGCTGCGCTGGGTGCGCGACAACATCGCGGCGTTCGGTGGCGACCCGCACCAGGTCACGCTGTTCGGGGAGTCCGCCGGCGCGGGGATCGTCACGACGCTGCTGGCCAGCCCGGCTGCCGACGGCCTGTTCGCCCGCGCGATCGCCCAGAGCTCGCCGGCGACATCGGTGTACGACCGGGGTAGGGCGCGGCGCGTCGCCGAAGCCATCATGGACCGGCTCGACGTCGCGCCGTCCGACGTCGACAGTCTGCTCGGCGTGCCCACCGCGGTGCTCCTCGCGGCGTCCCAGGAAGTCTTCGACGAGGTGCCCGTGCGCAACCCGGGCATCCTGGCGTTCGTCCCGATCGTCGACGGCGAACTGCTGGACGATTACCCGGTCAAGGTGGCTCAGGAGGGCCGTTCGCTACCCATCCCGCTGATCGTCGGCACCAACAAGCACGAGGCGGCGCTCTTCCGGCTGATGAGGTCGCCTCTGGTGCCGATCACGCCGCGGGCGATCACGTCGATGTTCGACCAGATCGCCGCCGAACAACCCGACCTGCAGTTGCCCACCGAGGAGCAGATGGGGTCGGCGTACTCGCGATTCCGGCGCCGCGCGAGGAGTTTGAACATCGCGACCGACGTCGGGTTCCGCATGCCGTCGGTGTGGCTGGCCGAGGGCCATTCCCGGGTGGCGCCCGTGCATCTCTACCGGTTCGATTACGCCACCCCGCTGCTTCGGCTGCTGCTGGTCAATGCCGCCCACGCCACCGAATTGCCGTACGTGTGGGGCAATCTCGGCGGGCCCAAGGACCCGACGCTCAAGCTCGGCGGCGCCAAGACGGCCCGGGCCGTGTCCAAGCGCCTGCGCACGCGGTGGATCAACTTCGCGACGCGCGGCGACCCCGAGGGCCCGCCCGGCGAGCCGGACTGGGCGCCCTACCGTCCCGCCGGCCGGGCCTGCCTGCTCGTCAACAAGCGCGACACCGTGGCGCGTGACGTCGACGCGCACATCCGCGCCGCGTGGGGCAGCGAGATGGTGGGCTTCCGGTAGCTAACCGGCGCTGCTGGCCTGCTGCGCCTGCTTCTTCATCCGGTGGAACATGTCCACGTAGTACGGCAGGCACTCGCAGAGGGCCTGTTCGGTGGTGAACAGCGGGCGGTAACCGAGGTCGCGGGACGCCTTGGCGACCGAGAAGTAGTTGTCCAGGTACAGCCGCTCGACCGCGAGCGGCTCGAGCAGCGGTGCGGGGATGCCGAACCGGAAGTGCAGGCGCTGCCAGCCCGACATGGCCGCGCGCACCATGGGGCCGTTGACCCGCACCCGCGGCCAGCGCTCCCCGCACGCCTCCACCACGGGCCGGGCGAACTCGAACATGTTGATGGGCTCGGCGTCGTTGATGAAGTACGCCTGGCCGGGCGCCGCGCCGCCTGGCACCAGATGCTGCGCGGCCAGGATGAAGCCGTGCACCAGGTTGTGCACGTAGGAGTTGTCGAGCCGCGCCGACTCGCGGCCGATCAGCACCTTCACGTGGCCGGCGATGACGCTCTCGAACAGCTTGCGGAACATGGTCTGATCGCCCCGGCCCCAGATGCCGCTGGGCCGGATCGCGCACGTGAGCATTCCGGCCCCCCCATTTCCGGAGCCGTTCTCGGACAACACGAATCGCTCGGCGACGACCTTCGTTTCGGTGTAGAGGTCGTTGAACCGGTCGGTGTAGGGCAGGGTCTCGTCGCCGCCGGCGATGTTCTGCCCGCCCATCACCACGCTGTTGGACGAGGTGTAGATGAACCGCTGCACCCCGGCGGCCTGCCCGGCGTGCACCAGGTTCTGGGTGCCGCCCACGTTGACGGCGAAGCTGCGCTGACGGTATTCGTCGGTCACCGACGCGCCGCCCATCAGGTCGATGACCGCCGCGGTGTGAAAGATCGTGTCGACGCCGTCCACCGCGGCGGCGCAGGTCGACGCGTCGGTGATGTCGCCCTGCAGCACCTCCAGCCGCGGGTGCTCGGCCAGCGGGGAGGGGGCGCGGTCGAAGGAGCGCACCCGGTAGCCCCGGTCGAGCAGGGTGGTCACCAGGTTGGCGCCGACGAATCCCGAGCCGCCGGTGACCAGGGCGTGGCCGGGTTCGGATGTCAGTGCTGGATCACCCATCGGCGAAGCATAACTGAAACGTGTTCCAGTTTGACAATGCCCCGGGTGGCCGGTTTCGCGAAACGGCGCGGATCAGGCGTCGTCGGCGCGCCCCGAGGCCAGCGCGTCCTCGATCCGCTTGCGCGCGCCAGCTAAGTGCTCCTCGCACCTTTTGGCGAGCTGTTCGCCCCGTTCCCAGAGCCGCAGCGACGCGTCGAGGTCCAGGCCGCCCTGCTCGAGGAGCGCGACGACCTCCATCAGCTCGTCGCGGCACGCCTCGTAGCCCAGCTGACTAATGGGCGTAACCGCGTCGTCGTCCTTACGGGCCATCGGTGCGTCCTTCGCTCGTCGCCGCTATTGCGCCGTCGGCCACCCGCACGCGCAGGCGCGTGCCCGCCGGGGCGTCCTCGACCGACCGCAGCACGGCTGCTGTCGCCCCGTCGGGAACCGCCTGGACGACGGCGTAACCGCGGGCCAGGGTGGCCGCGGGGCCCAGGGTGGCCAGCCGCGCGCCCAGGTGACCGACCCGCTCGGTTTCGCCCGCGACCAGGCGGGTGATGTCACGGCGCACGGCCGTGCGGGCCCGGTGAATTTCGTCGGAGCGCGCCGCCAGCGCCGTCAGCGGCTCCGCGAGGACGGGCCGGCTGCGTACCTGGTCCAGCGCGCGCTGTTCGCGGGCGACCCAGCTGCGCAGCGCCCGGGCGCTGCGCCGGCGCAGGTCGTCGACCAGCCGCTGTTCGGCGGCGGTGTCGGGTACCACCTTCTTCGCCGCGTCGGTGGGAGTGGCGGCCCGCAGGTCGGCGACCAGGTCGCACAGCGGGTTGTCGGGCTCGTGGCCGACCGCGCTCACCACAGGCGTGCGGCACGCCGCGATGGCGCGGCAGAGCGTCTCGTCGGAGAACGGCAGCAGGTCCTCCACGCTGCCACCGCCGCGGGCCACCACGATCACGTCGACGTCGGCGTGGCCGTCGAGTTCGCGCAGCGCCTCCACGATCTGCGCGACGGCGTTCGGTCCCTGGACCGCGGTGTTGCGCACCGCGAACCGCACGGCCGGCCAGCGGGCCCCCGCCACCGTCCGCACGTCGTGCTCAGCGGCGCTCGCCCTGCCGGTGATCAGCCCGATCATGTTGGGCAGGAAGGGGATGGGCCGCTTGAGCCGGGCGTCGAAGAGGCCCTCGGCGTCCAGCAGGCGGCGCAGCCGATCGATGCGCGCCAGCAGCTCACCGACGCCAACGGCGCGAATCTCGCTGAGCCGCAACGAGAATGTGCCCCGACCGGTATAGAACGAGGGCTTGCCACACACCACCACCTGGGTGCCCTCGACCAGTTTCACCGGCGCGCCGAGCACCAGGTCACGCGGGCAGGTGACGGTCAGCGACATGTCGGCGGCCGGGTCGCGCAGCACCATGAAGACCGTTTTGGAGTCGGGCCGGATGTTGATCTGGGCCAGCTGCCCCTCGACCCACACCGTGCCGAGCTTGTCGATCCAGCTCGCCACCCGGATCGCCACCGCGCGCACCGGAAACGGGTTCTCGGCGGAATTGGCCTCGGAATTCGCCGCTCGGGTCACTTCGCGTTCGCGCGGGTGATCCTGTTGGCCAGCAGCGTCTGGAACGGCGCGCGCGCCTTGGTGGCCTGCTCGTAGGCCAGCAGGGCTTCCAGGTCGTCGACGCTCAGCGATTGCAGCCGGGCCCGCAACTGCGCCAGCGTCAGCGTCGCGTAGTCGAGCTCGTCGACCACCTGCGGTGCGGGGACGGCCGGCGCCGGCTTGGTGGACCGCTTGGGGGGAGTGGCCGACGCCTCGGCCGCGTCCGCAACCGAGTACAGGGCGAACCGGCCCTCGGTCAGCCGGTCGCCGTCCTCGGCCGCGGGGATCGCCGCCGGGATCTCGGACTCGGGCAGGTCCTCGTCGAAGGTGGCCCACTCCGGCTGTTCGTCCTTGGGCGGAAAGATGTTCTCCAGCGTGCTGTCGCCCTTGATCACCAGCTCCGCCAGGTTCTGCTGAAAGAGCATCACCAGGTGCGCCGCCTGACTCGCCAAAGTCATGGGGTACATCAGGATGGTTTTCGGCAGCTTCATGGTCTCCTCTACGGCGACTGTCGCCGCGCCGACCAGCAGCCGAACTCCATACGGTGCAGTTGCCATGGGACCAAGATTGCCTTAAGCCGCCGCTAACGCCAACCCCGCCCGCGCGAGCTGGCGGGCCCGTGTCGCCGGTAAGTACCCTGGACGGCATGCCGCCGACTGTTGATGTGGGGATTCCCGGTGCGTCCAGGTCGGTAGCCGACGACCCCACCGGCAAACGAGTGCTCCTGGCGGAACCGCGCGGCTACTGCGCGGGCGTCGACCGGGCCGTCGAGACCGTCGAACGCGCACTGGAAAAGCACGGCGCCCCCGTCTACGTGCGCCACGAGATCGTCCACAACCGGCACGTGGTGGAAACCCTGCAGAAAGCCGGCGCGGTGTTCGTCGAGGAGACCGACCAGGTTCCCGAGGGCGCCATCGTGGTGTTTTCCGCGCACGGCGTGGCGCCCACGGTGTACGCGGCGGCGGCCGAACGCAATCTGCGCACCATCGACGCCACCTGCCCCTTGGTGACCAAGGTGCACAACGAGGCCAGGCGATTCGCGCGGAACGACTACGACATCCTGCTGGTCGGCCACGAGGGCCACGAGGAGGTCGTCGGCACCGCCGGGGAAGCGCCCGAGCACGTGCAGCTGGTCGACGGGGTGGCCGCCGTGGATCGCGTGACGGTCCGCGACGAGGACAAGGTGGTGTGGCTGTCGCAGACCACGCTGTCGGTCGACGAGACCATGGAGATCGTCGAGCGGCTGCGCCAGCGGTTCCCCAAGCTGCAGGACCCGCCCAGCGACGACATCTGCTACGCGACGCAGAACCGGCAGGTGGCCGTCAAGGCGATGGCGCCGGAGTGCGAGCTGGTGATCGTGGTCGGCTCGCGCAACTCGTCAAACTCGGTGCGGCTGGTCGAGGTGGCGCTGGGCGCCGGCGCTGGCGCCGCGCACCTGGTCGACTGGGCTGACGACATCGACCCGGCCTGGCTGGAGGGCGTCACCACGGTGGGAGTCACGTCGGGTGCTTCCGTCCCCGAGGTGCTGGTGCGTGGCGTGCTCGAGCGGCTCGCCGACTGCGGATACGGCGTGGTGCAACCGGTGACGACGGCCCAGGAGACGCTGGTGTTCGCGCTGCCCCGGGAGATTCGGTCACTTCTCAAAGACGGTTAGCCGTCGTATTCCCAGGTTTCCGCGGGTGGGCGGCCGCGCGATCGGCCTGACGCCCGCGACCGGCCCGGGCGCTCGGCCCCGGCCTCGTCGAGCGGGCCCCCGCGGTACCGGACCTGCGAGATGGGGTGGTGCGTCGGGTCCGACCCGTTGGTGCCCCTGGGTGCGGAGCGGCGGGCCGGACGCTCGTGGGGCTCGTACGGCTCGTAGCGGTTGAAGTGCTCGGGTGCGCCCGGCGGGTCGTACCGGTCGTAGCCGTCGAAGCGGCTGCTGCGGGGCGCGGGTCGCTCGTAGGGGCTGCGGCGCTGGCGCGGTTCGCGGCGCGGTTCCCGGGGTGACTGGCCCCGCGGGTCGGCACCGGCCTCGGGCCTCGGCCGGCGGGGGCGGCGGCGCGTGTCGGTGGGGTCGAAGTCGCGGGAACCGGCCTGGCCCCGGCGGTCCGCGCGGCGCGGGCGCCCGGCGAGGGAGTCCTGCTCGTCGTCTCGCGGCGGGCGGGCGTGGCGCGAGTGGGCCCTGTCCGCGGATCGCCTGGCGCGTGCCGCCTGGCGGGCTTCGGCGGCGCGGCGGGCCGTGCGGGCCCGCCGTTTGTCGGCGGGGGTCACCCCGTCGGCGTCACCCGCTTCGGGGCCGCGCCCCAGGATCGCCTGCAGCTTCGCGGCGATGCCGCTGACGAGGGATTTCATGTCCCCGCCGGTCGCGGGCTCCGCGCCCTCCTCGGGGGTCGCCGCGTTGGGCCGGTGCGACATCCCCAAGTACCACCGGATCAGCCCGATCAGCAGCACGCCGCCGGCGGTACCCAGCATCAGCGGAAAGCGCTCGATCAGCGGATACCCGCAGTTGATCAGCAGGTCCTTGAGGTGGCCGATCTTGCGTCCGTGGAACAGCCAATAGGCGCCCGGGACGGCGCAGAACAGGATCAGGGGTGGCTGGATGACGGCGGTGAACACGCCGTCCTGCCGCACGGCGAGCACCGCCGCCACGCAACCGGCGATGTAGAGGCCGGCGAAGACGTCGGTGAGCTCCTTGTGGCCGGATCCGGCGTCGATCGCGAATCCGACGACGGTCGCGCCCATGGCGATGAGCAGGGCCGCCCACCACGGCACGCCCGGGATGTTTGGGTGGACCGAGCGGTGGGAAGCTTCGACCGCCGACCTTGCCCGCTGTGCTGACACATCTAGACCGTACCGGCTACGAGCCGAAAGGCCCGTATATAGCGGGTCGTGTGCCACGACTTACCCACGAGGCACTTTCTTTAACATCGGCCCCTTCGCTACCACGGGGGAGGGTGGTCGTCCCTGGGGCCCGATAGCGCCGGCGGTATCGGATCGATGGCCGTCGGCGCGAACGGTCGCCGGCGGGGCCCCTAGACTTGGTTCCCCGTGAGCCTGAGCCTGGGAATCGTCGGCCTGCCCAACGTCGGCAAGTCCACCCTCTTCAACGCGTTGACGCAGAACGATGTGGTGGCGGCCAACTACCCGTTCGCCACGATCGAGCCCAACGAGGGCGTCGTGTCGCTGCCCGATCCGCGGCTGGGCAAGCTCGCCGAGCTGTTCGGTTCCGAGCGCATCGTCCCGGCCCCCGTCACCTTCGTCGACATCGCCGGCCTGGTCCAGGGCGCGTCCGAGGGCGCCGGGCTGGGCAACAAGTTCCTCGCCCACATCCGCGAATGCGACGCGATCTGTCAGGTGGTCCGGGTGTTCGCCGACGACGACGTCACTCACGTCTCCGGGCGGGTGGATCCGCAGTCCGACATCGAGGTCGTCGAGACCGAGCTGATCCTGGCGGACCTGCAAACCCTCGAGCGCGCCCTGCCCCGGCTGGAGAAGGAGGCGCGCACCAACAAGGAGCGCAGGCCCATCTACGACGCCGCGGTCAAGGCCCAGGAGGTGCTCGACGGCGGGAAGACGCTGTTCTCCGCCGGAGTCGACGTGTCGCTGCTGCGGGAGCTCAACCTGCTGACCACCAAGCCGTTCCTCTATGTCTTCAACGCCGACGAGTCGGTCCTCACCGACGCCGACCGGGTGGCCGCGCTGCGCGAGCTTGTCGCGCCCGCCGACGCCGTCTTCCTCGACGCCGCAATCGAATCCGAGCTGGCCGAGCTGGACGACGAGTCGGCCGCCGAGCTGCTGGAGTCGATCGGCCAGACCGAGCGCGGGCTAGACGCGTTGGCGCGGGCGGGCTTTCACACCCTGAAGCTGCAGACGTACCTGACGGTCGGCCCGAAGGAGGCGCGCGCGTGGGTGATTCACCAGGGCGACACGGCGCCGAAGGCGGCGGGTGTCATCCACAGCGACTTCGAGAAGGGCTTCATCAAGGCCGAGATCGTGTCCTTTGACGATCTGATCGCCGCGGGGTCGATGGCCGCGGCCAAGGCCGCCGGGAAGGTCCGCATGGAGGGCAAGGACTACGTCATGGCGGACGGCGACGTGGTCGAGTTCCGGTTCAACGTATGACCGCAAGTCGCTAATTACCGGCGCGAGCGATCGTCCGCCGGCCGGAAGTGATCCGAAAAGTCACCAGATGCAGCGCCGGGCGTAGCGCATCACGCTAGAATTCTGTACATGACGACGCTGCCGCTCGCCGAGGTCCGCGCAAACCTCTCCAAACTGGTCGATGAGGCGGTGCGTACGCACCAACGCATTGAGGTGACTCGACAGGGGCGCCGTGCTGCGGTGATCCTGAGCGCCGAAGACTATGACTCGATCATGGAAACGCTGGCCATCCTCAGCGACTCGGATTTGATGCGCGACGTTCGCGCGGCTGAGCAGGATGCCGAGTTCTTCACGCTGGACGAAGTGACCGAGGAGATGCGCGCCACCGGCCGGCTCCCACGTTGAGCTACCGGATTGAACTGACCGCGGCTGCGAAACGGGCGCTCACCGAAACTCTGCCCGAATCCGTCGCCGTCGCGTGTTGGGAGTTCATCCGCGGACCGCTAGCCGAAAATCCCTACCGGGTTGGTAAGCCCCTTCGCGGTGAGCTTGAGGGCCGGTATTCGGCTCGGCGCGGCGAGTTCCGGGTCATATATTGGGTTTTCGAGGGCCGCGTGGTCGTCAGGATCATCCACATCGCACACCGACGTGACGTTTATCGGTGACGCGACGCGGTGAGAGTTCCGACTCAAGGTCTGGGCCGCCGCAACCTGCGTCGCCGCGTCGCGGAAGGCTTTCCGAATACGCTGACACGATGATTTGTCGCTGGCTGGTTGGAAACGGCTGTCCGAGCAGCGGTTCGACGAGACGCCCTTGGTCGACGGCATGCACTTGGTGTTTCTCGGTGACCATCGGCTTGCGGCCGACATCCGCGGTGCGGACGCGGTTCGGGAATTGCTACGCGACCAGTTGCTGTTCAGGCTGCCAGACTTCCGCTGTGTGGTGGACGAAACGCTCGTCGAGGGTGGACCGTGGTCGACCCGGTACCACACCGAACAGAACGGACGACTCGTCGATCGCGGTGTCTATTTTGGACGGGTCGAAGAGGTCATCCGCCCGGATACCAAGGCGCTCTCGGTCGCGCTCGAGCGGGCAGAAAAAGCCCAGACTGAATGAAGCGGGGCCTGGTCGAGTGCGTCGGTGGCCGATCGGAGAGACATGGGACGTACCGATACCGCATCGCGGCTGATCGGAGCCCCGCTCACGCGGGTCTATGCCGCCCTGGTGGACCCGCGGGCGCTCGTCGAGTGGCTGCCGCCGCGGGGCATGACGGGACAATTCGACCACTTCGACGCCCGCCCCGGCGGGTCGTACCGGATGACCCTGACGTATGCCGACGCGCCTGCGGCGGGCGGCAAGTCGAACGCCGAATCGGACGTCGTGGCGGCACGCTTCGTCGCGATCGAACCGAACAGCCGCGTCGTGCAGGCTGTCGACTTCCAGTCCGACGACGCGTCCTTTGCGGGAACGATGACCATCACCTGGTCCGTGACCGAGGTGGACGGCGGGACCCGGGTCGACGTGCGGTCCGACGACGTCCCGCCCGGGATCTCGGCCGAGGATCATGTGGCCGGCATGGACTCGTCTTTGACCAACCTCGCCACGTACCTGGCGGGCCGCGGCGCGGATTGACCGCATCACGGGGTTATTGCAGGTCCTCCGCGGTGAAGACGTCGATCGGCCGTCCGAGCGTCAGCATCACCAGCGGGATCTGGCGGCTGGTCGACTGCTGGTAAGCGATGTACGGCGGGTAGAGGTGGGACATGTATGCCCAAACCTCGTGGCGCTCTTCGGCTTCGGGCTCACGCCACGCGGCCTCGAACGCCTGGGTCGCGATCTGCACGCCGATCGTCTCGCTCTCGCGGAGATTCAGGTACCACCCCGGATGCGTGTCGGAGCCGCCCTTCGACGCGACGACCACGATCTCGCCGCCGAAGTTGCCGTAGATCAAGGGCCTGATTTGCACCTTGCCCGACTTGCGACCCACACACTTGATCAAGCAGTGCGTCGTCATCTCCCTGCCCCCGACCGCGGTGACGTCCATGATGTGGCCCCGCGTGCCACCGGAGTCGAGGTAGGTGTCGAGGTGATCGTTGATCCAGTTACCGAGCGCCTCTCGGATCGCTGCGGCATCGGCGTCGGCCATTGGTACTCCTGATAGACGGTTGACCCCATGTAACCATGCGGCCGGAGGGCGCCCAACGTGGGCGGTATGCAGCCGATCGGCATCGTTTTCCTCCGTAGCCCCCACGCGCGGCGGGGGGCCCGCCGGCGGAACTGGCACTTGCCCGGATGGCGCTCACGGGAAATCCTGGGGAGGTGGCGACGGTGAAGCAAGCGGTTCGGCGGTCTGTCGGCGCATGGTTGGGCGGGTTGGCGGTCTGCGCGTGTGTTACCGCCCCGGCCGCCCAGGCCGGCCCGCCGCCCAGCTCCCACTGGTGTCCCGGCGACGGGTGGGACCCCAGCTGGGGCAGGGCGTACGACTGGGACTGGAACCACTGCCACGACTGGCAGGGCGCGGCGGGCCAGAGTTACCCGGCGGGGGCCGGGCCCTGGGGGCCGCCGCCGCCGTGGGCGCCGCCGGCGCCGCCACCGCCGTCCTGGGCGCCCGGGGCGCAACTGATGTGGAACCCGACGGGTGGCAACTGGGGCTTCTGGAACAACGGGGTGTGGAATCCGATCTGAGCGGGGGCGCGATGCGGTGGCGCGGAGTTTGTCACGTCGAGTTCGCGGTGCGCGGCCATGACGAGTCGGTCGCGTTCTACGACGCCCTGTTCGGGTGGCTGGGCTACAGCAGCTTCTCCACCCTGGGAATGGAGTACCAGTCGACGTACTCCATGACGCGGGATATGAACCCGCACAGCTACATCGGGATTCAGCCGGCCCGTACCGGCGCCAAGCTGACACACCGTGACCAGGCGGTCGGCATCAACCACATTGCGTTGTGGGCGCGCGGCAGAAAAGAGGTCGATCGCTTCCACCGGGACTTCCTGATCGCGCGGGACATCCCGGTCACCGACGAGCCGAAGGAGTATCCCTAGTATTGGCCCGGCTATTACGCGGTGTTCTTCGACGACCCGATCAACGGCATTCACTGGGAGCTCGCGTGGATGCCGAAAGTTCCGACTCCCCAGCAACTTTGGGCGTTATGCCGTGCGATTCGCGCCTTCGCGAAGAGCCGGCCGGACCTGGCGGCTACCGCACCCGGCGTGATCCTGCAGGCGAGGAGGACTCTGCCGGGGCGCTGATCCCGTGGGCCGCCGCCTCGGCGGTCAGCACGGCCTGAGCCGGAACATTGGGGTCTGTGGGCCCACGGGGGCGGTCTTTGCGCGGTAGTCGGCGTATCGGCCATGAACCCGCTCGGCGAGTTCGTACAGCCCTTGCGTATTCGTCGGCGTCGGTCACCAGCGATGCGGTGAAGCGTTCCCCGCCGAACTGGCACTCGGGGTGGGCCTGGAGGTTGTAGTGCCACCGCGGATGTTTGTGCCCGCCGAAGTTCGACGCGTGCAGGATGACGTCGGGCCCGTCGTGAAAGTAGGTCAGCTGCACTTCGGCGCGCTGCCCCGTCTTGGCCCCAATGGAGACCAGCGGCGCGTTGATGACCGCGCCCATGTTCACGCGGACGCCGGTCAGCCCGAACGGGTAGGGATCGGTGTGGCGTGCGACGTGCCGGGCGACGAACTGGCCCACCGGCGATCGACGCGGACGCTCGCCCGGTCGAGGCGGCCCCGCTTCTTGTGCGGATCCACGTGGCGCAGCGGCACGATTCTCGACCGCACGCGCGACGCCCGGCCGGGCCGGGCGCCGGGGATACCAGTGGGTCACGAACGCGCAACCGCCTAATAAGTTTGCTGCATCTGCGACGAAAGCCATTGTCCGTGCCGCGAATGAGGTATGCCACAAATTTTTGATACCAATAAACTCGCTTGCTAGCGTGCCTGGCCATGGTTGTTCTTGCTACACTCGTCTCGCTCATTAATCAGGTTTCCGGGACGCCCTATATTGTGGGCGGGGATTCTCCCGCCGGCACCGATTGCTCCGGGCTGGCCTCCTGGGTCGCCAACGCGGCAACAGACCGGCCGGTCTTCGGAAATCGCTTCAACACGGGCAACGAGGAAGCCGCACTGCTGGCGCGGGGGTTCCGCTACGGAACCGCGCCCAACGCCGTGGTGATCGGGTGGAACGGCGGCCACACGGCGGTCACGCTGCCGGACGGCACCTCGGTATCCAGTGGTGAACGCGGTGGCGTGCACGTCGGCGGCCCCGGGGCCTACCAGGCCGGATTTACGCACCACATGTTCCTGCCGATGCCCCCCGACGGTGACGGTGCCCTTCCCCCGCCGCCGGACGCGCCACCCCCGCCTCCGGCGCCCGACGCGCCCCCGCCGGCGCCCGACGCACCGCCGCCGCCCGGTGACCCAGGAATGGCGAATCAATAACTATTTGAAAAGCGCATCGGAGTTCACTTAACCGACAGCTAATTGGCGCCGGTGTGAAGCGATCCGACAAATGGCCGCCGTGTGTTGTGCGTCACGATCGATAGTTGTGGAAAATGTTGGCGCACCCGGCGCTTGTGCCATAGCGAATTTGCTGACGCGGCCCGGCCGGCGGATCACCGACCGGTCGTCGAAAGCCATATCACCCGCGCTCTCGCTTCCGGCGGTCACACATCGGTCCCGAGACGGTGCGCCTGTGGCATATGAGGTGGCCGACGCCCGCACGTATCCTGGCGCTGCGCGGCACGATCGAGCCGGCACAGTGGAGGCACAGAGACGGGGAGCGGCCAATGATCTTCATCGTCGTCAAGTTCGACACCAAGCCCGAATGGACCGAGCGCTGGCCGGAACTGGTCGGTCCGTTCACCGACGCCACCCGCGCGGAGGACGGCAACCTGTGGTTCGAATGGTCCCGCAGTCTGGACAATCCGGCGGAGTACGTCCTGGTGGAGGCCTTCCGCGATGATGAGGCGGGCAGCGTTCACGTCAACAGCGAGCACTTCAAGCGGGCGATGCACGACCTGGCCCAGGCGGTGAAGTCGACGCCGAAGATCATCAGCCAGACGATCGACGCGACGGGCTGGTCGGAGCTGGGGGAGATGGCGGCCGGCTAATCGAGGACGACTTCGATCTCGCCGCCGAGCTGATAACCGGGGGCCAGGGGGAGCCGGTCCCCGCTCCAGAATGAGCCGGGGTCGAACCAGTTCGAGTACTTCTCCGTGTTGAGCAACCCCATCTCCTCGTAGGTGATCGCCACGGTCTCCGCGCAGTACGCCGCCTCCAATCCCACGCGTTGCCGGGCCTTGCGCCGCCGGGTCGATTCCCGAACCTTCCTGTCCACGAACGGGATTCCTTGGGTCCAGTCGTATGCGGTGGGAAGTCGCCCCCGCAGCCACCGGCCGGTGAGCCGCGCGGTGGCCGGAAACGGGGTGCCATCCATACGCGCGATCACCCGTAGTAGCGCGTTCTCCTGGCCGCGGTCGGCGTAGGGCGTCAGTTGCCGCAACCAGCAACGCTGGTGGTAGCGCTCCATCCACTGCCGCACCGCTTCGCGGAGGTCGTTGAGCTGCACCCCGCGGTGGTTGGTGCCCGTCCACACGTCGACGAGCTTCTCCCCGAGCTCGGCGTGCCAGATCAACGGGGGCAGGTCGTCGATGGCGACCGTCATTCCGACGTGGTTGACCGGGCTGTTGGTCAGCGTCTGGATGGCGCGGTCCGGGCGCGAACCGCCGCGAAACAACCACAGGTCACCGGTCCGGGTTTCGTCAACGGCTTGATTCAGTGTCAGCATCGTCGTGTAATCCCGGTCATCACTTGATCTTTCGATGATTATGGGTGGACGGGCGCGCCGCTGCCCGCGAGTGAACGGGCACTCAAGTTAACCACAACGGTGAACGGGCGAACCCCGCGGCGAATAGCCTGTGTCGATGCGCAACATCTGGAAATGGCTCGGACTGGCGGGTGTCGCCGGAGTGGTCGCCGGTGGCGCCCTGGTCGTTCGCGATCAACGCAAGCGCCGTGCCTACACGGCCGACGAGGTCCGGGCCCGCCTGCATCAAAGGCTGGCCGAATCCAACGGCGAGAGCTTTCAGCCGAGGTCCGGGTCAGGCACGGGCTCGACGGCGAACAACCGGTAACTGCCCGAAAAGCCTTTCAGCTCAACGTCGTGCCCCGCGTCGAACCGGATGTCGTCGTAGTCGCGCAACGCGTCCCGGACCGGTTCGCTCACCAGAACCTGACCGCCGACGGCTTCCGCCGCGACGCGCGCCGCCATCGCGACGTTGCGGCCGAACAGGTCGTCGCCACGACGCACCGAACGTCCCATGTGGATACCGATTCGGACGCGGATCTCGCTGTGCCGCTTGCGTTTCGCCTCCGCGCGCAACGCGCGCTGCAAGTCGATCGCGCAGCCGACCGCCTCGTCCGCTCGGGAGAACGCGATCATGAAGCCGTCACCCTGGCTCTTCACCACGTGCCCGCCGTGGTCGCGGACGAGCTTGTGCACCAGCTTGTCGTGCGCGCTGATCAGCTTGACCCACGCGCGGTCGCCGATGCGCTCGTTGAGGGCCGTCGACTCCTCGATGTCGGAGAACAGGATCACCACCCGGCCGTCGGGGGTAACCCGCGCCAGGTCGGGCCGCTCCACCTCGGCCCAGTCGGCGAGGTCCTCGATAGAGCTGCGCACGACCGCGCCGAAACCCTCCTTGCGCATCAGGTTGGCGGTGTTCCACACGGTCTTGACCGCCTCGCGCCCACCCGACAGCAGCCAATTGCGGGTGTCGGTCCGGTGCTGCAGTTCTTCGATCTCCCGGCGGCTGCTCACCAGCAGCCGCGACAGCACGACGATGGCCCCGGCCTCCAGCACCGCAATCCCCGCCGCGACGTAGACCGCGATATGCAGCACATCATCCACGTGGGTCATCCTTGCAAGCCCGCGATGCGCTGCGGTTGTCGCTCCCCCGGGGCAATGTCTAGTGTTGGGATCGGCCGCCGCGGGTAGTGGATCTCAAAGGAGCCCATCAGGTGACTTTCGGGAGGTGCGGTCTTGGCCGACGGCGACGTTAGCGCGTCGAACGTACTGGTGATCTTTGGAATCACCGGCGATCTCGCCCGCAAGATGACATATCGGGCGCTGTACCGGTTGGAGCGCCGCAAGCTGCTGGACTGCCCGATTCTCGGCGTCGCCAGTGACGACATGTCCCTCGACGCCCTAGTCGACCGGGCCCGTCACGCCATCAAGGACTCCGGCGAGGAGTTCGACGAGGCGGTGTTCGACCGGCTGGCCGCCCGGATCTCCTACCTGCATGGTGACGTCACCGACAGCGGGCTGTACTCGGAGCTGAGCAATCGGATCGCGTCGGAGTCGCGCCCGCTCTACTACCTGGAGATGCCGCCGGCGTTGTTCGCGCCGATCGTCGAAAACCTGGCGAAGGCCGACCTGCTCGAGCATGCGCGGGTCGCCCTCGAAAAGCCGTTCGGCCACGACCTGGCGTCCGCGCGCGATCTCAACGCCCGGCTGCGAGCCGTGCTGGACGAAGACCAGATCCTGCGGGTCGATCACTTTTTGGGCAAGCAGCCCGTCGAGGAATTGGAGTACCTGCGGTTCGCCAACCGGGCGCTCGCCGAGCTGTGGGACCGCGACGCGGTCTCCGAAATCCACATCACCATGGCCGAGAACTTCGGCGTGGAGGACCGCGGCAAGTTCTACGACGCGGTGGGCGCCCTGCGCGACGTCGTGCAGAACCACCTGCTGCAGGTCCTGGCGCTGGTGGCGATGGAGCCCCCCGTCGGCCCCAGCGCCGACGACCTGAACGACAAGAAGGCCGAGGTGTTCCGCGCGATGCCGGCGCTGGACCCGGAGCGCTGCATCCGCGGCCAGTACCGCGGCTACACCGACGTCCCGGGCGTGGCGAAGGACTCGCAGACCGAAACCTACGTCGCGCTGCGCACCGAGATCGACAACTGGCGCTGGGCCGGCGTGCCGATCTTCCTGCGCGCCGGCAAGGCGCTGCCGCAGCGGGTGACCGAGGTGCGGATGTTCCTGCATCACGTTCCCGGGCTGGCGTTCCTGCCCAATCGGCCCAGCGAGCCCAACCAGATCGTGCTGCGCATCGACCCCGACCCGGGCATGCGCCTGCAGCTGTCCGCCCAGGTCGAGGACTCGTGGCAGGACGTGCACCTCGATTCGTCCTTCGCCAAGGACCTCGGCGAACCCGTCCGGCCCTACGAGCGGCTCCTGTACGCCGGATTGACCGGCGACCGGCAGCTTTTCGCCCGCGAGGACAGCATCGAGGAGACGTGGCGGATCGTGCAGCCCGTCCTGGACAAGCCGGGACGGATTCACCACTACGAGCCCGGCTCGTGGGGACCCGAGGCCGCGCAGTCACTCCTGCATGGCCACCGCAGTTGGCAACAACCGTGGCTGCCGCAGTAACGCTGACAACAGAGGAGGACACGACATGCAGCTTGGGATGATCGGCCTGGGCCGGATGGGCGCCAACATCGTCCGCCGCGTCGCCAATGATGGGCACGAATGCGTGGTCTACGACCACAACCCCGACGCGGTCAAGGCGATGGCGGGGGAGGAGCGGACCACCGGGGTGTCGTCGCTGCGGGAGCTCGCCGAGCAGCTGACCGCGCCGCGGGTGGTCTGGGTGATGGTGCCGGCCGGGACCATCACGACGGGGGTCATCGACGAACTGGCCAAGACGCTGGAGGCCGGTGACATCGTCATCGACGGCGGCAACTCCTATTACCGCGACGACATCAGCCACGCAAAGACCCTGTCGGAGAACGGAATTCACCTGCTCGACTGCGGCACCAGTGGCGGCGTGTGGGGCCGCGAGCGCGGCTACTGCCTAATGATCGGCGGTGACGACGAGGCTTTTCTGCACGCCGAGCCCATCTTCGCCAGCGTCGCTCCCGGCGTCGACGCGGCCCCGCGCACGCCCGGCCGTGACGGCGAGGTCGCCCGGTCGGAAAAGGGTTACCTGCACTGCGGGCCCTCCGGCGCCGGGCACTTCGTCAAGATGGTGCACAACGGCATCGAGTACGGCATGATGGCCTCGCTCGCGGAGGGCCTCAACATCCTGCGCAACGCCGACATCGGCAAGCACGTGCAGGAGGGCGACGCCGAAACGGCGCCGCTGTCGAATCCCGAGTTCTACCAATACGACTTCGACATCCCCGAGGTCGCCGAGGTGTGGCGCCGCGGCAGCGTCATCGGCTCCTGGCTGCTGGACCTGACGGCGATCGCGCTGCACGACTCGCCCGACCTCAAGGAATTCTCCGGACGGGTGTCGGACTCCGGGGAGGGCCGCTGGACGGCCATCGCGGCGATCGACGAGGGCGTCCCGTCGCCGGTGCTGACCACCGCCCTGCAGTCTCGGTTCGCCTCGCGGCAGCTCGACGACTTCGCAAACAAGGCGCTGTCGGCGATGCGCAAGCAGTTCGGCGGGCACGCGGAGAAGCCGGCCAACTAGCGGCGATCGCGAGCGCGGCGTAGCCGGGCGAAGCGGGTCGCCGCCAACGGGCTAGTGTCATGAGTCATTGGTTCGGGTGCAGCCTTCGCTCCTGTTTCCGGGCGTGGGCCCTATGGACGAAAAGTGTTGGGAATTTGTACTTTTCCCCCACGTTCGACGTGTTCACAGCGGGATGAACGGCCGAAGATGCTGGTGCACTCTTAACGACTCACGACACTAGCGGCGATCAGCCGCGCTTGACGAACCCGACGACGACTTCGCTGAAGGCGTCGTTGTCGTCGCCGGCCGCGGTGTGCCCGGCGTCGGACAACTCAACGAACTCCGCGGCCGGGACCGTGTCCAGGAAGTGCTGGACGCCCTCGGGGCTGACGACGTCGGACAGTTTGCCGCGAATCAGCATCACCGGGATGGCCAGGTTCGCGGCCGCGTGCTCGAACTTCTCCGTCCGCAGCTCGGGGTCGTCGCCCGGCTTGGTCATGAAGGCCGGGTCCCAATGCCAATACCAGCGCCCGTCGCGCAGGCGGAGGTTCTTCTTCAGGCCCTCCGGGCTGCGCGGCTTGGCCCGGTAGGGCAGGTACTCGGCGACCGCGTCGGCGGCCTGGTCCAGGGTGTCGAAGCCGTCAATGTTGCCCATCATGAAGTCGCGGATGCGCGCGCTTCCGCCCTTCTCGAACCGAGGGACCACGTCGACGAGCACCAACTGGGTGACCCGTTCGGGGCCCGCCTGGTGGGCCGCGAGGATGCCGGTCAACCCGCCCATGCTCGCCCCGATGATCATCACGGGCCGGGCGATAGCGTCCAGCACCTCCAGGACGTCGGCGGTCAGCGTGTCGACGGCGTAGTCGGCGTCGGGGGAGCGGTCGCTGTCACCGTGGCCGCGGCTGTCCAGGGCGACGACGTGGAAGCCCTCGTCGGCCAGGATCTGGCCGGTGTTCTTCCACGAGAACCGGTTCTGGCCGCCGCCATGGAGCATCAGGATCGAGGGGCGGCCCTGGGCATCGATGCCGCGGTTCCATTCGTCGGCGACCAGGGTGATCCCGTCCCGGCCGGCAAACTCGACCGTCAGTGGTGTGCTGCTCACGGCGCTCACGGGCGTCCTCTCGATAGATCGCCCTCCGACGTTACCTAGGTTGTCTATCCACCTTCGCACTGGTACCCCGATGGCGGGGGAAGCGGCCGCGGTGACTTCTTGCCGTAGCCGCGGTCAGTCAGGTAGACCCCATCTCGAACAACCTCGACAAGGAGGCGCCCATGCCATCCATCACCCCCACGCTGTGGTTCGACGACGACCTGGAGGAAGCGGCCGAGTTCTACACCTCGGTGTTCCCCAACTCGCGCATCGAAGGCCTGAACCGGACCACCGAGGCCGGCCCCGGCGAACCCGGCACCGTCCTGTCGGGCAGCTTCGTGCTCGACGGCAACCGGTTCATCGGGATCAACGGCGGGCCGCTGTTCTCGTTCAGCGAGGCGGTGTCCTTCACGGTGCACTGCAAGGACCAGGACGAGGTGGACTACTACTGGGACCGGCTCAGCGACGGCGGCGAAGAGTCGCAGTGTGGCTGGCTGAAGGACCGCTTCGGGCTGAGCTGGCAGATCGTCCCGGACCGGCTCTACGAGCTGATCGGCAACCCCGATCGCGCCCGCGCCGCCGCGGCCACCCGAGCGATGAACGGCATGCGAAAGATCATCATCGCCGACCTGGAGCGGGCGGCGGCCGGCCAGAGCGTGCCATGAGCAGTTCGCGAAATCGTTTGCCGTTGTAGCGCCCTCGCCGACTTCCGATCGCGGCCGGTGCGTCCCTAATCGGCAGGGGTAGGTTTGTCCTGCGACGCCCCGAGCAGGGAGGGAACATGGCGGACGGTGTTCGATGGGCCATCCGGTTCGCGCCGGGACTCGGCGAGGTGGCGGGCCATGGGTGAACCGGGTTGGGTCGACGCGCGGGGCCGGGCCGGTGACCTCAAGGCGCTCGCCTGGGGTCCGAGTGACGGCCCGCTCGCGCTGTGCCTGCACGGTTTCCCCGACACCGCGTACGGATGGCGCAAGCTGGCGCCCCTGCTCGTCGAGTCGGGGTGGCGCGTCGTCGCACCCTTCATGCGCGGGTACGCGCCCTCCTCGATTCCCGCCGACGGCAGCTACCACATCGGCGCGTTGATGGACGACGCGCTGCGGGTGCGCGAGGCCGCCGGCGGCACCGAACGGGACGTCGTGATCGGCCACGACTGGGGTGCGCTCGCCGCCACCGGCCTGGCCGCCATGCCCGACAGCCCGTTCGCCAGGGCGGTGATCATGTCGGTGCCCGTGTCGGCCGGACTCCGCCAGCGCGCCGGCCTGGCCGAGAGCGGCCGCCTCGCCGGCCTGATCTCGCGCCAACTCTTGCGCAGCTGGTACATGTTCTACTTCCAGTTGCCGGTGCTGCCGGCACATTCCGCGTCGTGGGTGCTGCCGCTGCTGTGGCGGCGGTGGTCGCCCGGCTACCGCGGCGCCGAGGAGGACCTGCGTCACGTCGACGCCGCGATCGGCACACCGGAGAGCTGGCGGGCGGCGCTGGGACCATACCGCGCCGTGATCCGCAACACCCGGCCGCCGGCACAGTACGCCGAGCTGCACCGGTTGTGGACGCAAGCACCGCTGCTGCCGTGCCTGTACCTGCACGGCCGCGACGACGGGTGCATGACGTCGGCTTTCACCCGCTGGACCGAGAAGGCGCTGCCCGCGGGCAGCGCGGCCGACATCGTCGAGCATGCCGGGCACTTCCTGCAGCTCGAACAACCGAACAAGGTCGCCGACCTGATCCTCGGATTCATCGGTTCGGCCGCCTGAGGCGGCGCGCCATGGCAGCCGGGCGCCGGATGGCCGCCGTCGACGCCCAGTTCTACTGGATGTCGGCGAAAATCCCCAGCGACGAGTTCCTGCTGTATGCGTTCGACGGCGCGCCCGCGGATCCGGGGCGCGCGACCGAGGAGATCGTCCTTCGGGCGCGGGGATGCCCCGAGCTGGCGGTCCGGGTCGAGGAGCGCGGCCGGCTGGCCTACCCGCGGTGGGTGCCGGCGACCGTCGGGCCGGAGTGGCTGGTTCACCACGACCTCGGCGACGACAGCTGGAGCGGATGCCTTGCCGCGGTGGTCGGCCTGGCGCGCGACCAGCTCGACGTCCGGCGGATGCCCTGGCGGCTGCACCTGTTCGGTCCGGTTCGGGGCGTGCCCGGCGTCGACGGACCGGGCGTCGTGGCCGTCCTGCAGGTGGCGCACGCGCTGGCCGACGGGAACCGCGCCGCGGCGATGGCGGCCTGGCTGTTCGGCCGGCCCTCCCCGGTGCCGCGGGTGTCCGTGCCAAGGCCGGGCTTCCCGCCGGTGCGGGTGGTCGACGCCGCCCGCACCCATCGCCGGTTCGAGCGTGACACCCGCGCGGGCCTGCTGGCGCCTCGCCCCGGGTCCCGGCCGCCGCTACCCACCAACACCCGCCCGGACGGTGCCCGCTCGGTGCGCACCCTGGTGCGCGACCGCACCCGGCTGCCCGGGCCCACCGTCACCGTCGGCGTGCTCGGCGCCGTGTCCGCCGCCCTGTCCGGCCTGATCGGCGCGGCGGCCGACTCGCTGGGGGCGGAGGTCCCGATGGCCAAATCCGGTGAACGGCAGGCGAACAACCATTTCGGGAACGTCGTCGTCGGGTTGTATCCCCACCTCGAGCCGGGTGTGCGCGCCGAGCGGATCGCCGCGGACCTGGCCAACGGCCGGCGCCGATTCGACCATCCCGCCACCCGCGCCGCCGATCGGGCGTTCGCGGCGGTGCCCGCGCCGCTGCTGCGGTGGGGCGTGTCCCAGTTCGACTCGGATGTCCGCCCGGCCGAGGTGGCCGGGAACACCGTGGTGTCCAGCGTGTACCGGGGTGCCGCCGACCTAAGGCTCGGCGGGGCGGCCGTGGTGTTGACCGCCGGGTTTCCGGCGCTTTCGCCGGCGATGGGCCTCACCCACGGCGTGCACGGCATCGGCGAGACCGTCGCGATCAGCGTGCATGCGGCCGAGTCGGCGGTCGGCGACATCGACGCGTACGTGCGGCTACTGGATGCGGCGCTGTAGCCTATTGCGCGCCATCGGATTTGGCGGCGTCCGCGCGGGTCAGGCCGACCGCGACGATGAGTTCCTCGTGCAGCTCGAACCACACGGTGTGGTAGGAGTCGACGAGCGGTCTGGTCAGCCAAGCGGTGTCGCCGGCCTTGATGTTGTCCAGGGCCGCACGCAATTTGACCGCATAGCCGCCCAGCCGTGGCAGCTGCGCCGCGGCCGCCTCGATGAGCGGGAGCACCCGCGCGTGCACGCGGTCGAGGCGGCTGAGCACCGCCGCGTCGTATTCGGCGTCGTCGTGGGTGTTAGGGCGGCCCTGCGGGCCGCCGTGCACCTGCCAGTCCGTGACCAGGGACTTGAAGTCGTCGTTGATGGCGCGAAAGTCGTGGTACACGGCGAGCATCGCCTCGTGGTCGATGCCCGCGCGCTCGTGCCGCAGCAGCGTATCGAGCCTGGCGCGACCGTCCGGACTGATCCGCAGCGCCGTGCCGTCGATCAGCAGTCCCGCCTCGGTCAGCCGCCCGATGGTGTCGGCGATGTCCGCGAGGTCGGCGTTCAGGGTTGCGGCCAGCTCGACGGGCCGCACCCGGCCCTTGAGCCGGACCGCCTGCAGCACGGCCAGTTCGGTCACCCGGCGGCCCGGCCCGCCAGCCGCAGGGCGGTCAGCATGACGATCAGGGGGGCAGCCGAGGTCACATCGGACAGGCCGGCGTCCATGGCCGCTCGGACCGCGGCATCGGAGGTGTCGTCAAGGCGCGGGTGATCACCCTCGGCGTGGGCCCGCAGCGGGCTGACCCGTCGCGCGAGGTCGGCCAGCTCGCGCAGCTCCGGCGTGTCGTTCTCCGACCATGCGGACAGTGTCAAGTTGCCTTCTCGCACTTCGCCTGCGGCGCCGTCGACCGTGACATACCGGCCGGACAATGCCTGCGCCACGCCCTTGCCGCATCCCACCACGGCCACCCGGCCCAGCTCGCGGCTGACCACGGCCGCATGGCTGGCGGCGCCGCCGACCTCGGTGACGATGCCCTGTGCGGCCAGCATGCCGAGCACGTCTTCGGGCCGCGTGTGGTCGCGCACCAGGATGATTCGCTCGCCCCGGTCGGCGGCGTCGAGCGCCTCGTCCACGTCGGTGTATGCCCTGCCCGCCGCCACGCCCGGGCAGGCGGGCAGCCCTCGGGCCAAAAGTGGTGCTGTCAAACGGGTTTCGGGCTGCAGCGCGGGCAGCAGCAGGTTCTCGACGTGCGCCGGCGTCACGCGGCGCAGCGCCTCGGCGTCGTCGATGAGGCCCTCGCGGCGCAGCTGCAGGGCCAGCCGCACCGCCGCCTGCGCCGACCGTTCGGCCGCGCGCGTCTGCAGCAACCACAGCTTGCCGTCCTCGACGGTGAACTCGATCTCCTGGACGTCGGAGGCGAGCCGTTCCAGCAGGCGGGCGGCGCCCAGTAGCTCGTCGTAGACATCCGGTTGCTCGTCGCGCAGCGCCCCGATGGGTTCGACGTCGACCGATCCCGACACCACCTCGTCACCCTGCCCGCCGGGCAGCCATTCGCCGAACGGCTCGTCGGCGCCGGTGATCGGGTTGCGGGAAAACAGCGCTCCGGCACCGGATCCCGGGCCGCTGTTGCCGAACACCATCGCCTGCACGATGACGGCGGTGCCGACGCTCTCGTCGAGTCCGTAATGCGCGCGGTAGGCGACCGCGCGGGGCGAATTCCAGGAGTCGAACACCGCCCTGATGCCGGCGCGCAACTGCGCCTGAGGGTCTTCGGGGACCGCGTCGCCCACGATGCGCCGATACATCCGGTCCAACCGCTGGCGGGTGTCGCGGGCGAACCGCCCCGCCCCCGCCTCGGCGAGGGCGCGTTCGACGGCGTCGTTAATGCCCAGGTCCAGGATGGTGTCCATCATGCCCGGCATGGATTGGGTGGCCCCGGAACGGACGCTGACCAGCAGCGGACGCGGACCGCGCCCGAACGTGCGCGCGGTCTCCCGCTCCAGCCAGGCGACCCCGTCGAGCACGCGGTCCCAGATCGCGTCCACCGTCGGCCCGGGCTCCGCCAGGTAGCGCGCCCCCACGCCGGTGGTGATGCAGAACGCGGGCGGCACGGGCAGCCCGTGGCGGCGCATGACGTCGACCCCGTAGCCCTTGTTGCCGAGGACTTCCCGTGGATCCTCGCTCTGGCCGTTCAGCAAGACCACGGCGTTTTCCAGGGTGCACTGAGGGGAGACGGTGCCTCGTGAAACACGCGCCAATGTCGCACCCCTCTGCATTCGCCGCTCATCCGGCCAACGTCGGAACGCCCGCTATGTTCCCACACGGACCCGTGAAGTTAGCTGTTCGCGCTGCTACTACCCGATCCGCCCCGTGATCTAGGTTTGCACGTATGACTCCCTACGACATCGGGTTATTGATCCTGCGGCTGGTGCTCGGCCTGACGCTAGCCGCCCATGGACTGAACAAGTTCTTCGGTGGTGGTCGCATCCCGGGAACCGCGCGGTGGTTCGAGAGCATCGGCATGAAGCCCGGGAAGTTTCACGCCACCCTCGCCGCAAGCACCGAGACGGCCGCTGGGCTGGGCCTGGCGGCGGGCCTGCTCACGCCCATCCCGGCCGCGGGCTTCGTCTCGCTGATGCTCGTGGCGGCGTGGACCGTGCACCGGGCCAACGGCTTCTTCATCGTCAAGGAGGGCTGGGAATACAACCTGGTGCTGGCGCTGAGCGCCGTCGCCGTGGCAACCCTGGGCGCGGGGCGGCTGAGCCTGGACTGGCTGATCTTCGGCAAGAACTGGTTCGACGGTTGGCACGGCCTGCTGATCTCGGTCGTCCTCGGCCTCGCCGGGGCCATCGGCCAGCTGGTGATCTTCTACCGGCCGCCGGCCAAACAAGCGGGGTGACGGTCAGAGCCGTTCAGCCGCCCGACACGGTCTCGGCTTCCCGCACCTCGTCGGCGGCGCGCTCACCCGAACGGACCGCGCCATCGATCCACCCGCACATCACGGCCGAGCTCTCGGTCCCGGCCCAGTGGACGCGGCCGCACGGCTCGCGCAGCGTGTAGCCGAATTCGGTGAGCACGCCGGTCGGGGCGTGGCTGATCATGCCGCCCCCGGAGTACCGCTCGGTGGTCCAGTCCTGCTCGTGGTATTCCAGCGGCGTCCGCGCCTTCTCGCCGAAGCGGTCGACCAGCTCACCGACGATTGCCGCCCTGCGTTCGGCCGCAGTGAGCCCGCCCAGCCGGCGCGCCGCGACCCCCTCGGTGATGGCGCACATGATCCCCGGGTCGCCCGTGTCCGTGCACGCGTCGATGGTCAGCGTTGCCAGGGAGCCGGGTGCGGCCGACTGGCCGGACAACCCGTCCGCCCGCCAGAACGGCTCGTCGTAGATCACCGAGGTCTTGACGACGGCACCGCCGGGCATGCGTTGGTGCAGGCACGCCCGATCCGCCGGGAGCATCGGCTCGTAGTCGATCGAGGTGGCGATCGCCAGCGGGACGGTGACGATGACCCGGCGCGCCCGCACCGTGACACCGTCCGCGCGGACCGTCACCCCGTCGGCGTCCTGGCTGACCTGCCGGACCGGCCGCGACAGCTGCACGGCGTCACCCAGCTCGGCGGCCATCGGCCCGTAGACGGCGCCCATCCCGCCCACCGGGCGCGCATCCTGGGAGCCGCCCCGCCCGGTGATGACGAAGGTGGGACCGCCGGCCGAGCCCATCTGGGTCAGCACCCACAGCATCGACACCTCGGACGCCGCCGACGTGTACGTGCCCGCCAGCGCCATGTCGAGCATTTCGCGGGCCGCCTTGGACATCGTGTTCCGATCCAGCCACTCGCCCAGGCTGATCCGGTCCCATTCGGCGGCACTCTCTGCCTCCCAGGGGCGTTCGCTGGGCACGGCCTTGCACATCTTCTCCACCGCGCGCAGCCCCAGCCCGAGGTTCACGACGGCCCACGGGCTCATGGTCCACGGGATGGTGCCGCCGTAGCGGTGCTTCTTGCCGTCGACGATCATCATGGCGTCGCCGTCGTTGTGCTGCTTGTATTCCGGCACACCGAATTCGGCCATCAGCGCATGGATGCGGTCCTGGCCGGGCCCGACCCACGCGCCGCCGCGATCCACCCAGCTTCCGTCGGCGTGGGTTTCGGTGAAGGTGCGGCCGCCGACGCGGTCGCGCGCCTCCAGCAATGTCACCGAGTGGCCCGCCCGGCTCAGCCGCAGGGCTGCCGCCAGGCCCGCGAATCCCGCACCGACCACGCAGTAATCGACGTCCGCCACGGCCCGCTTCTCGCTGAGTGTCGCCCCAGCAGCAAACTACACCGCGCGCACCCGCGCTACCACTCGACCGACCCGGTGGAGAAGGCGTATCGGCGCCCGCGCAGAGATCGCCCTGGAGAGCGGGGAGGTAATCGTCGACGAGATCGCCGTCGCCGACGCCCCACCCGTTGGGGGCTCGGCCGTTCGGCCGCGAGCAGTACATCGGGAAGTTCACCGCGCTGGCCGAGGGGGTTCCTGGCCGCGGCTGAAGCTTTGCCGGGCAGGCGCTCTGAGCGCGCTCAACATCATGGTCGATCCGCAGGTACTCGACACGTCACCCGCCGTCCCGCCGGGAATCTTCTGAGGAACGCACTGGCAACTCCCGGATGCTGCCGGTGCCGCAACCGCGCGAGCAGACGCAAATGCCCCCGACACGCCGCGCGAATGGCGACTTTTGCGTCTGCTCGGCCGTGGTCGGGGGTTTGCCGGGACGGGGAGATGGTCGCGCTTCCTTCCTCGTGACCGCACGGGCCCCGCCCCGCGGTTAACGACGCGCCCTATCGTTGAGGCCGTGTTCGCCAAAGTGCTGGTCGCCAATCGCGGCGAGATCGCCATCCGCGCGTTCCGCGCCGCCTACGAGCTGGAAATCGCCACGGTGGCGGTCTACCCCTACGAGGACCGCAACTCCGTGCACCGGTTGAAGGCCGACGAGTCCTATCAGATCGGCGAACAGGGTCATCCGGTGCGCGCCTACCTATCGGTCGACGACATCGTCGCGACGGCCGTGGCGTGCGGGGCGGACGCGATCTACCCCGGGTACGGCTTCCTCTCGGAGAATCCGGACCTGGCGGCGGCGTGCGCGTCGGCCGGCATCACCTTCGTCGGTCCCAGCGCCGAGGTGCTGGAACTGACGGGCAACAAGTCGCGGGCCATCGCCGCGGCGCGGGCGGCGGGTCTGCCCGTGCTGGACTCGTCCGCGCCCTCGACGTCGGTGGAAGAGCTGGTGTCGGCCGCGGAGTCGATGACGTTTCCCTTGTTCGTCAAGGCGGTGGCCGGGGGCGGCGGCCGGGGGATGCGGCGGGTGGCCGACCCGGCGGCGTTGCCCGAGGCGATCGAGGCGGCCAGCCGCGAGGCCGAGTCAGCCTTCGGCGATGCCTCGGTGTTCCTCGAGCAGGCCGTGCTCAACCCGCGCCACATCGAGGTGCAGATCCTGGCGGACACCCAGGGCGACGTCATTCACCTCTACGAGCGGGACTGCAGTGTGCAGCGCCGGCACCAGAAGGTCATCGAGATCGCGCCGGCGCCGAACCTAAATCCCGCACTGCGCGAACGCATCTGCGCGGACGCCGTGGCGTTCGCGCGAAGTATCGGCTACACGTGTGCGGGCACGGTGGAGTTCCTGCTCGACGAGCGGGGCAACCACGTCTTCATCGAGATGAACCCACGCATCCAGGTGGAGCACACCGTCACCGAAGAGATCACCGACGTGGACCTGGTGTCCGCCCAGCTGCGGGTCGCCGCCGGGCAGACCCTGGAACAGATTGGCCTGAGCCAGGACTCGGTGGTTCCCCACGGGGCGGCGTTGCAGTGCCGGATCACCACCGAGGATCCGGCCAATGGCTTCCGCCCGGACACCGGCCGGATCACCGCCTATCGCACCCCGGGCGGTGCGGGCATCCGCCTAGACGGTGGCACGACGCTGGGCGCCGAGATCAGCGCGCACTTCGACTCGATGCTGATCAAGCTGACCTGCCGGGGCCGTGATTTCGCCACCGCCGTGCGCCGTGCGCGGCGCGCGGTCGCGGAGTTCCGCATCCGCGGTGTTTCGACGAATATTCCGTTCTTGCAAGCGGTTCTGGACGATGCGGACTTCCGGGCCGGCCGTGTCACCACGTCGTTCATCGAAGAGCGCCCGCAACTGCTCACCGCCCGCAGTTCGGCCGACCGCGGCACCAAGATCCTCACCTACCTGGCTGACGTCACGGTCAACAAGCCCCACGGTGAGCGTCCCTCGACGGTGTATCCGCACGACAAGCTCCCCGACATCGACCTTTCGGCGGACCCGCCGGCGGGATCCAAGCAGCGTCTCACCGAATTGGGACCCGAGGGTTTCGCGGCGTGGCTGCGCGACGCGCGCGGTGTGGGCGTCACGGACACCACGTTCCGGGATGCGCATCAGTCCCTGCTGGCCACCCGGGTGCGGACCAGCGGGCTGCTGATGGTGGCGCCCTATGTCGCCCGCACCACGCCGCAACTGTTGTCGGTCGAGTGCTGGGGCGGGGCGACCTACGATGTCGCGCTGCGGTTCCTGAAGGAGGACCCGTGGGAGCGGCTGGCGGCGCTGCGCGAGGCGATCCCCAACATCTGCCTGCAGATGCTGCTGCGCGGACGCAACACCGTGGGCTACACGCCCTATCCGGAGATAGTCACGACCGCGTTCGTCGACGAGGCGACGGCAACCGGCGTCGACATCTTCCGAATCTTCGACGCGCTGAACAACGTTGAGTCGATGCGCCCCGCGATCGACGCCGTCCGCGGCACCGGCGCCGCCGTGGCCGAGGTGGCGATGTCCTACACCGGCGATCTCAGCGATCCGGCCGAAAAGCTCTACACCCTGGACTACTACCTGAAGCTGGCCGAACAGATCGTCGAGGCGGGCGCGCACGTGCTGGCGATCAAGGACATGGCCGGGCTGTTGCGGGCTCCCGCCGCCGCCACGCTCGTGTCGGCGCTGAAGTCGCGGTTCGACCTGCCGGTGCACGTGCATACGCACGACACCCCCGGTGGTCAGCTGGCGACCTACGCGGCGGCCTGGCAGGCCGGGGCCGACGCCGTCGACGGCGCCGCGGCCTCGCTTGCGGGGACCACGAGTCAGCCCGCGTTGTCGTCGATCGTGGCCGCGGCGGCGCACACCAGCTACGACACCGGCCTGTCGCTCGGGGCGGTGTGTGCACTGGAGCCGTACTGGGAGGCGCTGCGCAAGGTGTATGCGCCGTTCGAGTCCGGGCTGCCGGCGCCGACCGGCCGCGTATACCGCCACGAGATTCCGGGCGGCCAGTTGTCCAACCTGCGCCAGCAGGCCATCGCCCTGGGCTTCGGCGACCGCTTCGAGGAAATCGAAGACGCCTACGCCGGGGCCGACCGGATCCTCGGGCATCTCGTGAAGGTCACCCCGTCGAGCAAGGTGGTCGGGGACCTCGCGCTGGCGCTGGTCGGCGCGGGCATCAGCGCGCGGGATTTCGCCGACGATCCCGCGCGTTACGACATCCCCGACTCCGTCATCGGCTTCCTGCGCGGGGAACTCGGCGACCCACCGGGCGGCTGGCCGGAGCCATTGCGCACCAAGGCATTAGAGGGTCGCGGCCCGGCGAGGTCGGAGCAGCCGTTGTCGACGGCGGACGAACGGGCGTTGGCCGTGTCGGGAGTCGAGCGCCAAGGGACGCTGAACCGCCTGCTGTTCCCCGGGCCCACGAAAGAGCTCGAGGATCACCGTGAGCAGTACGGCGACACGTCGCGGCTGAGCGCCAACCAATTCTTCTACGGGCTGCGCCAAGGCGACGAGCACCGCGTCGAGTTGGAGCGCGGCGTGGAGTTGTTGATCGGCCTGGAGGCCATCTCCGATGCCGACGAGCGCGGCATGCGCACCGTGATGTGCATCCTCAACGGGCAGTTGCGTCCCGTCGTGGTGCGCGACCGGGGCATCGCCGCGGACGTGCCGGCCGCCGAAAAGGCCGACCGCGCAAACCCCAACCACATCGCCGCGCCGTTCGCCGGCGTCGTCACCGTGACGGCCAACGTCGGCGACGAGGTGGACGCGGGACAGACCGTCGCGACGATCGAGGCGATGAAGATGGAGGCCGCCGTCACCACCACAAAGGCCGGCACGGTCGCGCGGATCGCGGTGGCGCCCACCGCCCAAGTCGAAGGCGGTGACCTGTTGGTGGTGCTCGGTTAGCGGACGGCCGCCCCGGGCCGGGCACCCTCCTCGGGCGCGCCTTCGTCAGACGGCAACCGGCCAAGAACCCGCGGGCAAAGGAAACTTTGCCCGAACGTGATCGCGCGCGGCTAGAACAGGTTCTAGTCTTCAGAACATGGGATTCCTGAAGCCCGACCTGCCGCAGCTCGACATGGACGAATGGAACAAGGGCACCCGCAGCGAGAAGATCCGTCCGATGGCGAAACACTGGGCCGAGGTCGGGTTCGGCACGCCCGTCGCCCTGCACCTCTTCTACGTCGTAAAAATCCTCCTCTACATCCTCGGCGGCTGGCTGTTCGCGTCGGCCACCGAAGGGCTCGGCGGAATCACCCACGTGGCGTCGTGGTGGTCCGAGCCGATCGTGTTCGAGAAGGTCGTCCTGTACACGATGCTGTTCGAGGTGATCGGCCTGGGCTGCGGCTTCGGGCCCCTGAACAACCGGTATTTCCCGCCGATGGGCTCGATCCTCTACTGGATGCGGTTCGGCACCATCCGGTTGCCACCGTGGCCCGACCGCGTCCCGTGGACGAGGGGAACCAAGCGCAAGCCCGTCGACGTCGCGCTGTACGGGCTCCTCCTGCTGCTCTTGCTGAGCGCGCTGTTCGCCGACGGCACCGGCCCGGTGCCCGAACTCGGCACCACGGTGGGGCTGTTGCCGTCGTGGAAGATCGTCCTGATCCTGCTGACGCTCGGCGTGCTCGGGTTGCGCGACAAGGTGATCTTCCTGGCCGCCCGCGGCGAGGTGTACGCCACCATGGCGGTCACCTTCCTCTTCGGCGGCGTCGACATGATCGTCGGGTCCAAGGTGGTGTTCCTGATCATCTGGATGGGCGCGGCGACGTCGAAGCTCAACAAGCATTTCCCGTTCGTGATCTCCACGATGATGTCCAACAACCCCTTGATGCGGCCCCGGTGGCTGAAACGGCGCTTCTTCGAGAAGTTCCCGGACGACCTGCGCCCCGGGCGGCTGTCGCGCTGGCTGGCGCATCTCAGCACGGCCATCGAGATGTTCGTGCCGTTGCCGCTGTTCTTCTGTCACAGCGGCTGGCCCATCACCGTCGCCGCCGTCGTGATGGTGTGCTTCCACCTCGGCATCCTGCTGTCGATCCCGATGGGGGTGCCGCTGGAATGGAACGTTTTCATGATCTTCGGGGTGCTGTCGTTGTTCGTCGCGCACGCCCGCCTGGGGCTGGCCGACCTGAGGCACCCGGTGTGGGTCGCGGCCCTGTTCGTCGTCGTCGCGGGGATCGTGGTGCTGGGCAACATGTTCCCGCGCAAGATTTCGTTCCTGCCGGGCATGCGCTATTACGCGGGCAACTGGGACACCACGCTGTGGTGCATCAAAGGATCGGCGAACGAGAAGATCTCGCGGGGCATCGTCGCGATCGCCAGCATGCCGCAGGCCCAGCTGGAGCGGTTCTACGGGAGCCCCGAGGCGGCGCAGATCCCGATCTACATGGGATACGCGTTCCGCGGCTTCAACACCCACGGCCGGGCGCTGTTTACGCTGGCGCACCGCGCCATGGCGGGACAGAACGAGGACGATTACGTCATCACCGACGGCGAACGGATCTGCAGCACCGCGGTCGGATGGAACTTCGGCGACGGTCACATGCACAACGAGCAACTGATCGCCGCTCTACAGCAGCGCTGTCATTTCGAGCCGGGCGAGGTGCGGGTGGTTTTGCTCGACGCGCAGCCCATCCACCAGCAGAGGCAGGCCTATCGCCTGGTGGATGCGGCGACGGGGGAGTTCGAGCGCGGGTTCGTCCGCGTCGCCGACATGGTGACCCGGCAACCCTGGGCGGACGACGTCCCCGTCGAGGTGGTGTCGGGCTGACCCGGCGAGCAGACGCAAAGTCCCCCTCGCGCTCGGCGTGTCGCCGACTTTTGCGTCTGCTCGCCGACGCTTCAGGCGCCCGACCGGACCTCCCGCGCCGCCGCGACCATGTTCCGCAGCGACGCGGTCACCTCGTCGAACGAGCGGGTCTTTAGCCCGCAGTCCGGGTTCACCCACAGCCGTTGCGCCGGAACGGCTTTGAGCGCAGCGCGCAGCGACTCGGCCATCTCGCCGGTGCTGGGCACCCGCGGCGAGTGGATGTCGTAGACGCCGGGGCCGACACTGTTGGAGAAGCCGACCGAGTTGAGGTCGCCGAGCACCTCCATGTGTGAGCGCGCCGCCTCGAGCGATGTCACGTCGGCGTCCAGGTCGGCGATGGCGCCGATCACCTCGCCGAACTCCGAGTAGCACAGGTGGGTGTGGATCTGGGTGGAATCGTCGACGCCCGACGTGGCCAACCGGAAAGCGCCTACCGCCCAACGTAAGTATTCGTCCTGTTGGGCCCGCCGCAGCGGCAACAGCTCGCGTAGCGCCGGCTCGTCGACCTGGATGACCGCGATCCCCGCGGTCTGCAGGTCCACGGTCTCGTCACGGATCGCCAGCGCCACCTGGTCGGCGGTGTCCGCCAGCGGCTGGTCGTCGCGGACGAACGACCACGCCAGAATCGTGACGGGTCCGGTCAGCATGCCCTTGACCGGCTTGTCGGTCAGCGACTGGGCATACGAGATCCAGTCCACGGTCATCGGATGGGGCCGTGACACGTCCCCGTACAGGATCGGCGGACGGACGCACCGGCTGCCGTACGACTGCACCCAGCCGTTCTGGGTGGCGAAGAAACCCTCTAACTGCTCGGCGAAATACTGCACCATGTCGTTGCGCTCGGGCTCGCCGTGCACCAGCACGTCGAGCCCGAGTTCCTCCTGCAGCCTGACGACGTCCGCGATCTCCTGCCGCATCCGGCGGACGTACTCGGCCTCGTCGATCTCGCCGGCCCGAAAGGCCGCGCGCGCCTTGCGGATCGCGGAGGTTTGCGGGTATGAGCCGATCGTCGTGGTCGGTAGGGGTGGCAGGTGCAGCCGCGCGTCCTGACTCGCTCGGCGCTTGGCCGCCTCCCCGCGGTGCACACCCGACGCGACGATCGAGGCGATGCGCGCCCGGACGTCCTCGTTGTGCAGGCGCGGATCGTTGCGGCGGGAGACCACGGCCGCATCGGATGCCGCGATCTCGTCGGCGACCGCGTCGCGCCCGTCGCGCAGCGCGCGCGCCAGCGTCACCACCTCGGCGACCTTCTCCTCGCCGAAGGCCAGCCAGCTGCGCAGGCTGTCGTCCATCGCGGTCTCGGATTTCAGTGAGTAGGGCACGTGCAGCGTCGAGCATGACGTCGAAACGGCCACCGCCGCGGCCGATCCCCGCAGGACGGCCAGCCGGGCCAGCGCCGACTCCAGGTCGGTGCGCCAGACGTTGCGCCCGTCCACCACGCCGGCCACCAGCGTCTTGCCCGCCAGCTCGGGCACTCCGGCCACCACGGTGTCGGCGCCGTAAACCAGGTCGACGCCGATCGCCTCGACGGGCGTGCGGGCCAGCCCGGCCAGCGCGGCGCCCGGGTCGCCGAAATAGGTGGCAACGTAGATGGCAGGCCGGTGGGCCACGGCACCGAGCTGGCCGTAGACGGCCTCGGCCAGCGCGGGGGCGTCGGGGGAGATGTCGGTCACCAGCGCGGGTTCGTCGAGCTGCACCCACTGCGCGCCGTTATCGGCCAGTAGGGACAACAGCTCGGAGTAGACACCCACGAGTTCCTCGAGCCGCGTGATCGGCGTGCCGGCGCCGTTGACGGCCTTGCTCAGCAGCAGGAACGTGATCGGCCCGACGACGACGGGACGCGCCGGGATTCCTTGCCCGAGCGCCTCTTTCAGTTCGGCGAGCACTTTGCCGGGGTGGAGCGCGAACGTGGTGGCGGGTTCGATCTCGGGCACCAGGTAGTGGTAGTTGGTGTCGAACCACTTCGTCATCTCCAGCGGCGCGATGTCCGCGTTACCGCGCGCGAGGGCGAAGTAGCGGCCCAGCTCATCGGGAATCTGGCTCGCGCGCGACGGCAGGGCGCCCAGCATGACGGCCGTGTCGAGCATCTGGTCGTAGTAGGAAAAGGTGTTCACCGGCACTGAATCCAATCCGGCCGAGGCCAGGCCGGACCACATGTCGCGGCGCAGCGTCGCGGCGACGGACTCCAGCTCCGAACGGCTGGTGCGGCCGGCCCAGTAGGCCTCGGTGGCGCGCTTGAGTTCGCGGTTGGGGCCGATGCGCGGGGAACCGGTAACGGTGGCGGTGAAAGGTTGTGAGGTCACGATCTCGTCCTATCGATCGACGGGTGGTCACCGCCGGCGGACGCGCAGCCAATCCGCGTTGCGCGGCGCACTTTTCGCCCGCCCGCGCAACGCGCACAGCCTGACGCCCATTCCACGGGGCGATGAGCCGCCGGACGCGGCGCGCCCGGCACAGCCGGCAGGTCTTCGGACTCGCAGGCGCGCACCGGGTTGGTGCTCCGCCCGGCCGACGATGCGGCCCGAAAGGGCCGCTGAGGGGCCGGGCAGAATTCCTAGTGGCCGTCGCTTCCCAGTCTCCGTTGCCGTGAGACCAGTGCTGTTGACGGCGGTCGTTCCTGCTCACCGCTGCGGGACAGTCCCGGACTTCCACCGGGTTCCCTCTCACGAGGCGTTACTAACCTCGTTCGATGCCGGCGCCGCGTGACGCGGCGACGGCAGACCGGCTGCGTAGCGGAGCCTACCCCGCGCCCAGCGCGGCGGCGATGGGGATGTCGCCGTTGTTGAAGTCGACGGTCCGGCCGATCGTCGAGTCGTCGGCCAGCGCGGCGGCCACCACGGACGCGACATCCGCGCGCGACACCGCGCCCGTCCCCTCACCCAGCTCGATGCGGCCGGTCGGCGGGTCCAGGGTGAGCCGACCGGGTCCCAGGACGGTCCAGTCCAGGCCGCTGGCGCGCAGGTGGGCGTCCGCCGCCGCCTTGGCCTCCGCATAGGCGAAGAACGAGTTGTCCCGGGGCACATCGTGCCCGGGCCCAGCGCCGAAGTACGACACCATCACGAATCGCCGCACGCCCGCCCGCCCCGCGGAGTCGATCACCCGGATGGCGGCGTCGCGGTCGACGGCGTAGGTCCGCGCCGGGTCGCCGCCGCCTGCCCCGGCGGAGAACACCACCGCGTCGTGGCCGGCCACCAGCCGCACCAGCTCGTCGGTGTCGAGCCGCTCGATGTCGGCGACCACCGGGTGCGCGCCGGTGCCCGCGACGTCGTGGGAGTGCTCGGGATTGCGGAAGACGGAACTGACCTCGTCACCGCGTGCGGCCAGGATGCGGGATAGCTGCAGCGCGACCTTGCCGTGGCCGCCGATGACGGCGATGCGTGCCATGCCAACCGACGGTACCCACCCGAAATTGGGCTAGTCGCTTCGCAGTCCCTCGATCGCGAGTTCCATGATCCGTTTGGCCTGCCGCTTGCCCTCCGCCCCCTCGGCGGCCCGCCACAGGAAACTCATCAGCAGTAGGACGTCGGCGGGATCGAGATCGGATCGCAGCGATCCCTCCTCGGCGCAGGCCTCGACCAGCTGACCGACCGCGGCGACGACGGGGGCGTACGTCTCGTTGATCGCGTCCTGCAGCGACGCGCTGTGCAGCGCGTCGCCCAGGCCGTGCTTGACGCGAACGTAGTCGGCCAGCTTGAGGAACCACAGGCGCAACGCCTCCAGGGGCGGGTGGGTGCGCAGCAGCCGTGGCACCGCGCTCACCAGTCGCTGGACTTCGTGGCGGTATACCGCGAGGATGAGGGCTTCGCGGGTGGGGAAGTGGCGGTACAGCGTCCCGGCGCCCACACCGGCGCGCTTGGCGATCTCGTTGAGGGAAGTGGTCCCCGACTCCGCGAACGCGTCGCGCGCCACGTCGATGATGTGCTCCCGATTGCGTAGCGCGTCCGCGCGAATCCGGGTGACGCCGTTGCCTGTCACGGACCACACCTCCTTTGCCGGCGGAACTCGCCCCGCTGCTGTATCGAGGATAAGTGGAGATTGTCTCCGGTAAGAGCACGCGACGCGCAACGGCCGATCCGGTCAGGCCGGGCGGACTTCCACGCTCGTCCGTCCCCTGAGATCCACCGTCAGCTGTCCGAGTCCGGACGCGCCGGCGGTCAGCACGGGCTCCGTGGCGCCGTGGGCCACGTAGCGCCGACCCGGTTGCAACCGGTCGAGGCGAAGTCCGACCCGCCGATCGGTGCCCCCCGGATACAGCACGAGGTCCAAACCGGAGCCATCCGAGACCGCCTTCGCGACAAGCACCTCCGGGTGCGGGGCCTCGATCAGCCGAGGACCCTGCTGCCACGTGGATGGCCGGCGTCTGGTCAGCATGTCGCCGAACCCGCGGCCCATCGCCCCTAGGCCGAGCATGCCGTTGGCGTGTACGGATGCCGCGGCGAAGCGCCCGATCCCTTCGCGATCCGTGGTGAAGTGCAGCTGCTCGGTGGCCGCGCTCCACAACTCGCGGTGCCAGTGCCGGTCGCCGACAACGCGTGCCAAATGCATTGCTGCGGCCAATGTCTCGGCGTTCGTCCGAGCACCGGTCGACCAGTCGGGCATCTCTCTTCCGGCGGAATCGGGCTGCCTGAACCCGCCCGTCTCGAGCCACTCCCGCTTCAGGATCTCCCACGCTCGCCAGCCCAGGTCGGGGCAGAGCGGCGCGATGAATGCGGCGACGCCGGCGGTGGAACCGGTGCCCGACATCACCCGGCGCACCGACAGGCCGAGGCCGGACACGATGAAGGCCGCCAGGTCGTTGGCGGCCCAGGTGAATTCCCGCTGGAGTGTCCGGGCGACGTCTCGCGCGATGGCTTGCGCGCTGCGGGAACCGTTGACGGTGTCCATGATCGCGATGCCTGCGGTGGTGACGGCGTTGCAATACGGGAAGACGTAGCCCCTTCTTCGGCCCGGGCTGAGAATGGGTTCACACGGCCACAGACAGAGGTCTTGGCCGAAGTTGCGGATGGCGATGGCATTGATCCGCTGGTGGTCGTAAGTGAACTTCTGCCGCGGTGACCAATCGAAGGTCAACGCCCCCGGCCGGTCGAACCGCGGGTCGCCGGTGGCCTGCCGGAACATCGCGAGCTGCAGGTTGAGATACCCGGTGAACATGATGTTTTGCGGCACGTCGATGGGGTCGGCGCGGCGTCGGCGAAAGTCCCAGTTGCCGAGCAGATTCTGCCAATACCAGTAGCCCCACACCGCCTTGCGCTGGAGGCGATCGACGAGCGCGACCTGCGCGGCGGTCAAGACACCGGTGTAGGACGGCGTGTGCGAGTAGTTGAAGGCGGCCAGGGCCCACCCCAGCGCGTTCACCTGGTAGCGGTACTGCTGCAGCGGGCCCGAGGCTTCGTCGTCGAAGTGCTCCCAGCGGTCTGCGGGTTGGGTGGCGACGCCAACCAGGTAGCGGAGCAGTCGCAACTCGTCGATGGTCGCCTCGGTGACCTGCGCGGCCGCCGAGGACGGATCGAGCGCGGCGACACCGGTTCGGGTACCGGACGTTTCCGCGCGACGCCGGTCGAGGTGGGCCACGCGCTCCCGGGCGAGCCGCCGGGACGACCGGCGGGCGAACGCGGAACGCGCCGTCAGGGCCGCCATGACGGCCAACGCGGTTCCCAGCGCCGCCCAGGGCGTCCACGCCATGGGTCCCGGGTGTTGTCTGTGCGCGGCGGTGAGGGCTGCCCCGGCTGCCGCCGCACCGACGACGACCGCCACCGGCGTCACGCTGTCGGCCCGTGCGATCAGGCGCAGGCCGATGGCCCATCCGCAGGCGACCAGCACGCCGAGGAAGGCGACGATGTGGCCGAAAACCACGATCGCGTAGGGCGTTCGGAAGCAGCCGGCGATCACAACGCCCGTCAGGACCACCGCCAAGACGGCGATGGGCCAACCGTGGGTGCGCAAGATCCAGGCGGCGGTTGCGAACTCGGTGACGATCAGCGCCGCGTGGCCGACGATCATCGAGACGCTCATGTCGTGGTGCATCGCCGGGATGGCGTAGAGCAGGCCGGCTCCCGGGACCACGAGCCCCGTCCCGAACGCGCGCCACGGCCCGCTAAGGCAGAGCGCCCTGGGCAGTACGGTCGCCGCCGACCAGAACACGACCAGCGTCACCGCGCTCCGCGCCAACCAGAAGATCGACAGCCGCCGCCGTTCGATGACGTCCGCTGGAGTCACTCGATGATCCCCCTGATGCTCTGGCGATGAGGAGATGACGGGACGTGCGCGGCTCGGGAGCGACTCGACTACGGGGCGGTGCCGTCGGCCGTCGCGGTCGCAAGGCCCGGTACAGCCCCACCCCGCGGGGTCCGAACAGGACCAGTCCGCTCAACACCACGCAACAAAGCACCGGAGCCGATTTCGTCGCACGGTTCCAGGCTTCCACGCCTCGAAGCCGGACCGCTACGACCAATGATTGTCAATTCATGACACCGTTGCCGGCGCAGACATTTCACTCATCCGGCAGGCGGTCGTGAAAGAAATCTTCATACGCGGCCAGGTCGAGTAGGCCATGGCCCGAGTAGTTGAACAGGATGACGGTCTCCTGCTGCGCACTCCGCGCGGCAAGCGCCGCCTCGATCACAGCCCGGATGGCATGCGCGGTTTCCGGGGCCGGGACCATGCCCTCGGTCCGGGCGAACCGCACCGCGGCTTCCAGCACGGACCGTTGCGGGTACGCGACGGCCTCCATCCACTGGTGTTGCAGCAGGTTCGACACGATAGGCGCGGCGCCGTGGTAGCGCAGGCCGCCGGCATGCGCGGGCGGCGGAACGAACTCGCGCCCGATCGAGTACATCAGCATCCGCGGTGTGAGCCCGGCGGCGTCGCCGGATTCGTACCGCAGCAGGCCTTCCGTCAACGACGGGCACGATCGCGGTTCGACCGCGATCAAGCGGGGCCGGGGCCCGTCGCCGGCGCGTGATTGGAGAAACGGTAGCGCCAGTCCGGCGAAGTTCGAACCGCCGCCGCACGAGCCGATGATGACATCGGGACTGCCCTCGCCCGCGAGGCGCAGTTGATCCTTGGCCTCGAGGCCGATCACGGTCTGGTGAAGCAGGACGTGGTTGAGCACCGAACCGAGGGCGTAGTGGGTGTCCACACAGCCAAGCGCTTGTTCGACGGCTTCACTGATCGCGATCCCGAGCGAACCCGGACTGTCGGGATGCTGTTGCCGCACCGACCTCCCCGCGTCGGTGGTCGTGGACGGGCTCGCGATCACCTCGGCGCCCCACGTCTCCATCAGGACGCGACGGTAGGGCTTCTGCCGGTGCGAAGCGGCCACCATGAAGACGCGGCAATCCAGCTCGAACATCTGACACGCCATCGACAGTGCGCTGCCCCATTGCCCCGCACCGGTTTCCGTGGTGAGGCGGCGAATGCCCTCGGCTTTGTTGTAGTACGCCTGGGCGACCGCCGTGTTGGCCTTGTGTGAGCCGGCCGGTGACACCGACTCTTCCTTGAAATAGATCCGGGCCGGGCTGTCCAGCGCTCGTTCGAGCCGGGTGGCACGCACCAACGGCGTTGGACGCCAGCGCCTCAGCACGTCGAGGACCGCGCCGGGCACGTCGATCCAGGGTTCCGCGGACATCTCCTGCTCGATCAAGGCGGCGGGAAAGATCGTCCGAAGCTCCTCGCCCTCGACTGCCCGGTCGAGCACCGGGTGTCTCGGCGGCGGCAGCGGCGCAGGAAGATCGGACGCGACGTTGAACCAAGCGGTCGGGATGTCCTCGGTCCTGAGCAAGTACCGCAATGAGATGTTCCCTTCGGCCGGAACCCTGGTACGCAACAGGGCACAAGTGCCCTTCGCTCGATGGGACACGTCATCCGGTCGCAAAACGTTCACGCGCGAAGCGATGTCCGCCCCGCGCACCGCGGCGCTACCCCGCGGCGGTCAATTGCGGGATGCGTTCGGATATTTTACGCAGCTGCGCATCGTCCGAGATGCCCTGGAAGTCGTAGCGCGGGGTGTACGGCGCCTCGAGCATCCGCATGTCCGCTTCGGTGAGGTCCACCTCGAGGGAGGCTATCGCGTCGTCGATCTGGGCAACACTGCTCGCACCGACAATGGGCGCTGTCACTACGGGTTTGGCGCGGAGCCACGCCAACGCGACCTGCGCCCGGCTGACGCCGTGCCCCTGGGCGACTGCGCCCACCGCGTCGACGATGGCCTTGTCGGAGTCACCACCGACCATCGCATAGAGCATGTCCGCGAACCCGTCCTGGGACGACCGTGCGGTGGCTTTGGCGTCGCCCCAGGACCGCGCCAGTCGCCCGCGCGCCAGCGGGCTCCAGACGACCGTTCCCACGCCCTCGTCGAGGCAGAGCGGAATCATCTCGCGCTCTTCCTCCCTGGCCAGCAGGTTGTAATGATCCTGCATCGAGACGAATCTCGACCAGTTGTTGGCGCGCTGCAGGTGCAGGGCTTTGGAAAACTCCCAGGCCGGCATCGACGAAGCCCCGAGATAACGGACCTTTCCGGCCTTCACCAGATCGTGCAGCGCCTCGAGCGTCTCCTCCAGCGGGGTGGCGTGATCGTTGCGGTGGATCTGGTAGAGATCGATGTAATCGGTGCCCAGCCTGCGCAGCGAGTGGTCGATCTCCGTCATGATCGCCTTGCGGCTCAGGCCCTTCCCGTTGGGTCCGGTCCGCATCGGATGCCGCAGCTTGGTCGCGATGACGACCTCGTCGCGATCGGCGTAGTCGCGCAGCGCCCGTCCCAGGATTTCCTCGCTGCTGCCCTGCGAGTACATATTCGCGGTGTCGAAGAAGTTGATGCCGGCTTCGATCGCGTGCCTGATCAGGGGTCGCGCCGCGTCTTCGGGAAGCGACCACACGGGATGGCCGCGTTTGGGGTCGCCATACGTCATCGCCCCGATCGCGATGGGCGACACGTCGAGTCCTGTCGTTCCGAGCTTGAGGTATTCCACGGTCGCTCCTTTGCGGGGTTAGCGGAGAGCTCTCCGATAAGCTGCTTGGGAAGTTACCGGAGAGATCTCCACTTCGCAATCGACGGCGCGACAACGGGCGATGTCTGTTTTTGGCAGTTGTTCGTCATTGCGGACCATGCGTTCGGTCATCATGCTGGGTTCATGACCGCAACAACCACCCATCTGGTCGCCGTCACCGTCTTTCCCGGCGTCGACGCGGTGGACGTGGCCGGCCCCGCCGAGGTCTTCGCGATGGCCAACCTCGCGCTGCCGGACGGCGCGCCGAACTACGAGGTGCGGGTGATTGCGAGCCGCCGTGAGCCGGTCCGCACCTTCTCAGGGTTGCGGCTGGCCGTTGACCAGGCTTTCGGCGAGCTGGACCGGCCGCCCGACACCCTCGTGGTGACCGGCCGGGTCGACATGAGTCCGACGCGCGGTCCCGTCGCGATCGTCGATCCGCAGGTGGTGAACTGGCTGCGCCACCACGGCACCGCTGCGGCTCGCATCGCCGCCGTTTGCGCGGGCAGCAACATCGTCGCGGCGGCGGGGCTCCTCGATGGTCACCGCGCGACCACGCACTGGGGGACAGCCGCTCAGCTGGCGGCGGAATATCCGCTGGTCGAGGTCGATGCGGATCCCATCTTCGTCCGGTCCGGACGGATATGGACCAGCGCCGGGATCACCGCGTCAATGGACCTGGCGCTGGCGCTGGTCGGCAACGACCACGGGGAGGACATCGCGCTCAAAGTCGCGCAGCTGATGGTGATGTACGTGCAAAGGCCGGGTGGGCAAAGTCAATTCAGCGCGGCGCTATCCGTGCCGTCGGGGTCGAGGCCGGATATCGCTGAATTGCGGCGGTGGATCGGTTCGCACCTTGCCGACGACCTGACCGTTCCCGCCCTCGCGCGCCGCGTGGCCGTGACGCCGCGCCACCTGACGCGGGTGTTCCAGGCCGACGTGGGCTTGGCCCCGGGCGAGTTCGTCGAGCGGATGCGGGTCGAACACGCCCGCCGCCTGCTGGAGCGCACCGATTTGGCGCCCGAGCGCATCGCGTCCGAATGCGGATTGGGCTCGGCGAGGACGCTTTACCGGCTGTTCCGTGACCGTCTGGGTACGACGCCGGGTGAGTACCGCCAACGATTTGCCGGTGCGCCCGTCTAGCCCCGTAGGAACGGACCCTGAGAAATAGCGAAAGGTACTGTTGTGCAGCAGATCTTCGTCGAGTTGTACCGATACCGCCCGGCGTGGACGGACCTGCCTGCGGCGGAGCGTGAGTCGTTCGTCAACCGGATCGCCGACGCGATCGGGGATCTCCGGTCTCGAGGCGTGGAAGTCCTGGGCTTCGGCGCGAACGATCCGGATACCGACCGCCGCGCACCCTACGACTTCTTCAGCGTTTATCGTGCGCCTGACCCCGGCACGCGACGGCTGATCGAGACGGGTATTGCGGCGTCCGGCTGGTACGACTACTTTGACCAGATCAATATCGGCGGGGCCGCCTTGACGCCGCTCGGCGCGTTGTCGCAGAACATTCTGCTGCGGCCCGCTCTGCCGCAGGGACCGCCGATCGCCCCGAGTTCGGAATGCGTGAAGAAGCGAGCGACGGTGAACGGCCACACGATGGCGTACGTCGAGGAGGGAAAGGGTGCGGCGGTCGTGTTCATCCACGGCGACGTGATGTCGTCGTTTCTGTGGCACAACGTGATTCCCTACGTCGCCGACCACCGGCGCGCCATCGCCGTGGACCTCATCGGCGCCGGCGACTCCGGCAAACTCCCTGCCGCCGGCGCGGGTACGTACAGCTTCGACACCCACGCCCATTACCTCGGCGAGCTCCTGGACCAGCTGGAACTCGGGGACGACATCGTCTTGGTCGGCCATGACTGGGGCGCCAACCTGGCCTTCGACTGGGCGATGCGGCATGAGGACCGGGTGTCCGGGCTGGCGTTCGGTGAGGCTCTGCTGCCGCCATTCGAATGGACGGACTGGCCCGCGATGGTGCGCGACGGGTTCAGGCATGTGCGCACCGCGGAAGGCGGCGACGATGTCCTCGAGAACAACTTCTTTGTGAACTTCTCGCGTGCCAACATGCTGCGAATGCTGGCGCCGCAGGAGTGGGCCGAGATCGTGCGGCCTTACGCGAATCCCGGCGAGGACCGCCGCCCGACACTGGATTGGCCTCGGTCGGTCCCCTTCGGGGACGACGACACGGAGATACGCGGCGTCCTCCAGGCGCAGGCGGCGTGGCTGGGCGCCACGCCGATCCCCAAACTGCACCTGGCCGGGATGCCCGGCGGGATCGACAAGGTCGGCGGGCGCCGCCGGGAATTCATCGGCGCATTGCCCGACTTGACGGTGGCGCCCGTGCAGGGCCTGCACTGGACACCGCTTGACGACCCGCATGCCGTCGGGGCAGGGTTGGCGGCATGGCTGCGTGAGCTCGCGTCATCGGTGCCGCGGTTCGACTGCCCGGCAACCTCCGAACGGAATCGATGATCTGATGGCCGGCCCCGGCGGCGAAATGGAATCGGGTTGCGAGCCGCCCAACTGGTTTCGCACGCGATCACCCGATCACGCGATCCACCTCTGCGAAAGTGCGTTTCATCCGCACCGGCTCGAGTTGCTGGACGGATCCGGCGGTTTCGGCTTCAGCCAACACCTGACGCGCGCCGGTCCCATCACACTGGCCGACCTGACCTACGACACCGACGTGTCGCTCAGCTTCGCCGGGGATCGCGACAGCTACTACATCCACCTGACGCTCGACGGTCGGCTCGAGTCGCGGTATCTCGGCCGGCATCTGCTGTCGACTCCCGCGCTCGCGACGGTATACCGGCCGGAGGCGGAGATGAGCGTCACTCGCTGGCCCGGTGGGAGCCGCCATCTGGGGATCAAGATCGACCAGCTCGTCGTCGATACGGCGCTCACCACCCTGCTGGGCCGGTCGTCGGAGTCGTCCGTCGCGTTCGCCGCGACCCTGCCGCTGTCCGACCATGCCGCCCAAAGCTGGGTGAGTCAGGTGCGTTGGCTCAACCGCGAATTCGCGCGTCCCGACAGCCCACTGCAGCATCCGGCAGTTCTGGACCCGCTGGTGGAGAGCGTGGTTTACGGCCTGCTGCTGGTCGCCGGACATCCCGACCGCGACGGCCTCGCCGCGTCGTCGCGACCCGTCCGGCCCGCCGCCGTTCGTGCGGCGATGGACATCATCGAGAGCAAGCCACAATCGGCGCTGACGACTTCCAGGCTCGCGCTGGAGTGTCACGTCAGCGTTCGCGCCCTGCAAGAGGGCTTTCACCGACACGTCGGCATGTCGCCCATGGCGTATCTTCGCCAGGTCAGGCTCCGTCGCGCGCGCGCCGATCTGCGCGCCGCCGATCCCTCCCACACCGGGGTCGCCGCCGTCGCGCACCGGTGGGGGTTCGGGCACCTGGGGCGGTTCGCTGCCGCCTACAAGGTTGTGTACGGGGAGACACCACTGCAGACCCTGCGCGCGGCCGGCGACTGAACGCGGCCGCTGCGGTCGTTGTCCGGTCAACGCGGATCGATAGCCGCAAAACGCGGCCGAGGTAGCCACACGTCGCCGTACGCATGACGCGCGGGTAGCCAGGAAGTATGCACGGAGACAAAACATCTGACTCCCCCGAGCAATGAGCCGGGAGTCCCGTCCACGTCGCCGAGCGCACCGACCCGTCATCTGAAACGAGAGCCCACATGACAATTCCTTTTACCCAAAACGGTCTTCCAGCGGCGGAATTCGCGGATCGCGTCCGCCGCAACCAGCGATGGCTCGGCTCGGAATTGAAGCCGCAATACGACTTCATCGTGTGCGGGTCGGGCTCGAGCGGCTCTGTGGTGGCCCGTCGCCTCGCCGAAAACCCCAATGTCAGTGTCCTGGTGCTCGAAGCCGGCGGCCCGGACGAAGGGCCCGAGATCACCGAACCGGGAATGTGGATCGCGAACCTGGGCAGCGAGCGCGACTGGAACTTCACCGCCGAGCCCAGCTGTCATCTCAACGGGCGGGCCATCCCGTACGCGATGGGGAAGGTGCTCGGCGGTGGCTCGAGCATCAACGTCATGGTGTGGGCACGCGGGCACAAGACCGACTGGGACTACTTCGCCTCGGAGGCCAACGACCCGCGCTGGAGCTACGATTCGGTCCTCGCCATCTACCGCGCGATCGAGGACTGGCACGGCGATCCCGATCCCGAGCACCGCGGCATCGGCGGGCCGGTCTACGTCGAGCCGGCCGCCGAGCCGAGCCCGATCGCGCGCGCCGGCCTGGAAGCGGGTTGTTCGGTCGGCATTCCGGCCTTCCCCAGCCAGAACGGCAGGCTGATGGAGAGCGCGGGGGGCGGCTCGATGGTCGATCTGCGCATCCGTGACGGCTACCGCGAATCCGTGTTTCGTTCTTACCTGTTCCCTGTCATGGATCGCCCCAATGTGACGGTGCTGACGGGCGCGCTGGTGACCCGCGTGACCTTCGACGCGGCGCGGGCCACCGGCGTGGAATTCGTGCGTGACGGCAGGTTGCACCGGGTCGGCGCCGGCTCGGAGGTCGTGTTGTCCCTCGGTGCCATTCACACGCCGAAGGTGCTCATGCAATCGGGCGTGGGCGATCAATCGCACCTGCAGTCACACGGGATTCGCGTGGTCCAGCACCTGCCCGGCGTGGGCCGCAATCTGCAGGACCACCCCGGTTTCTCCTGCGTCTGGGAATACCAGGAGCCGCTGCCCTGGCGTAATAGCGGCGGCGAAGTGACCTTTTTTGCCAAGAGCGATTCGCGGCTGGACTCGCCCGATCTGCAGGCCTACCAGCTGGAGTTTCCGTTCTCGAGTGCGGAGAACGCCGTCAAGTACGGCGTCCCCGAGGTGGGCTGGGCCATGTACGGCGCGGTGGTACGGCCGAAGAGCCGTGGACACATCTGCCTGACGGGGCCCGGCCCGTCCGACCCGGTGAAGATTCACGCCGGCTTGATGTCTCGTCCCGAGGACCTCAAGGCGGCTATCGCGTGCATCGAACTGTGCCGTGAGATCGGAAATTCTTCCGCTCTCCGCCCGTTCACCAAGCGAGAAGTCATGCCCGGCAAACTCGACAATGCCGAATTGGTGCGCTTCATCCGCAACGAGGTAACCACCTACCACCACCAGACCTGCACGGCGAAGATGGGTTGCGACAGCATGTCGGTGGTCGACGGATCGCTGAAAGTCTATGGATTGCAGGGCTTGCGGATCGCCGACGGCTCCATCATGCCGCGGGTCACCACGGGAAACACCATGGCGCCCTGCGTCGTCATCGGCGAACGCGCCGGTCAGATCCTGCGGCACCACCATGCTCTGTGAGAGCCGACCGCACGTCGGCACCGAGCCCGCGTCGAAGGAAGTGAGACATGCCAACCCAACCGCTGGTCGACCTGACCGGCAGCTTCACCACCCAGATGCACACGGTCCTCGCCGAGGCGGCGCGACTCGGCCCGCTGGCCACCGACGAGGTCACCGGCGCCACTGTAGTGTTGCGTCAGTGTGACGTGGAGGCACTCGCCCGCGACGAGCGGCTGAATGGCGTAGGGCTGGCCCTGTTCGACATCATGGGTATCTGCAAAGGCCCGTTGCGCGACTGGTATGGCCGGCTGATGTTCACGACCGAGGGTGACTATCACCGCCGGATTCGTTCGCTGGTGTCTCGCGCTTTCACGCCACGCTCCGTCGCCCAGCTCAGGCCGGCGGCGGCGAACATGGCCGCCGCCGCCGTCGCGTCAGCCGGGCGGGACGGGGGAGACCTGGTGGCATCCTCGGCGGCGCTGGCCACCAGGCTGATTTGCGGTCTTCTCGGAGTCCCGGACAGCGATGTCGAGGCCTTCACCCAGTGGGCCGACGCCTTGAGTCCCGTCTTCTACGTGATGACACCCGAGCAGGTAGCGGATGCCACGCGCGCGATCACCGAGTTGCAAAGCTACGTGGACGACCTCGTGCAACGTCGGATCGAGGATCCCGGATCGGATCTCATCACCGGCCTGCTTGCCGCAGAGGCCGAGGGCGAGCGGCTCACCCACGACGAGACGGTGTCGATGATCGCGAATCTCCTTGTGGCCGGCCACGACACCATGGGTAGCCAGATTCCGTGCAGCCTGCTGGTGACCCTGCGACACCGTGATCGCCTTGCCGCCGCGGCCCGCGACGACGCGGCGCTTGCGAGCGCGGCCGCCGAGACCATGCGGTTCGAGCCCAGCATCCCGCTGATTCCGCGCACCGCCATCGCGCCAATCGAGCTGCACGACAAGATCATCCCGGCCGGGTCCATGGTTCTGCTGTGTATCGCCTCGGCATGCCGGGACGCGTCGGCGTGGCCGTCGCCGGACGTATTCGATCCTGAGCGTTTCACCCGGCCTGGGACGCCGCGGCTGATGAATTTCGGAGCGGGGGCGCACTATTGCCTCGGTACCTCGTTGGCGAAGGTCGCTGTGGAGGAGTGCATGCGAGCCGTCCTGGAGGCACAGCCCCCGCTGCGGCTGGCCGAAGATCCTGCCGACATTGCCTGGCGCCGCATCCTGGGCCGCAGCCCCGCACGCCTGCTCGTGCGGGCGGACTCGTGACGGGCGAGGTCTGATGGCGGCGTGTCTCGCCCGACGAGCGTTCGCGACCCCGGCTAGGAAGTCGTTCGGCGAGCAGACGCAAAAGGCCCCGCATCCTTGGCGTGTCGCCGACTTTTGCGTCTGCTCGCCGCGCGATACCGCGCGATACCGCGGGGCCGATGTGCGCGCGGGCCACCCCGCCCACTAACCTCCCAACCCCTTGGTTGACAATCGACGGAAGGCTCACTTAGGTCTGAAGACCTAACTGTCAAAGGAGACACACCATGGCCGAAGCCGTCATCGTCGAGGCTGTGCGCTCACCGCTCGGCAAGCGCAACGGCGGGCTGTCCGGGGTACACCCGGCCGAGTTGTCCGCGCAGGTCCTCAACGGGCTGGTCGACAAGGCCGGCATCGACCCGGGAATCGTTGACGACGTCATCTGGGGCTGCGTCATGCAGGCCGGTGAGCAGGCCCTCGACATCGGCCGCACCTCGCTGCTGGCCGCCGGCTGGCCCGAAACCGTGCCCGGCGTGACTGTCGACCGCCAGTGCGGTTCCAGCCAGCAGTCCATCCACTTCGCCGCGGCCGGCGTGGTCGCCGGACACTACGACGTCGTCGTCGCCGGCGGTGTGGAGTCGATGTCGCGGACGCCGATGGGATCCTCGCTGGCCAACGGCGGCAATCCGTACCCCCAGGCTTTCAAGGACCGCTACCAGCGCACGCCGAATCAGGGAATCGGTGCCGAAATGATCGCCGAGCAGTGGGGCTTTGACCGGCTCGCGCTCGACGAGTTCTCGCTGGGGTCGCACGAAAAGGCCGCCGCAGCACAGGATTCCGGTGCGTTCGACGACCAGATCGTCGGCATCAAGGATCAGGATGGGAACGTGGTTCTCAAGGACGAGGGCATCCGCCGCGGCACCCCGATCGAGAAGATGGCGTCGCTGAAGCCGGCGTTCAAGGAGGGCGGGGTGATCCACGCGGGCAACTCCTCGCAGATCACCGACGGTTCGGCCGCACTGCTGTTCATGTCGGCCGAAAAGGCCAAGGAACTGGGCCTCACGCCGATCGCCAGGGTGCACACCGCGGTACTGGCCGGGGCCGACCCGGTCATCATGCTGACGGCGCCCATCCCGGCGACGCAGAAGGCGCTCAAGAAGTCCGGCCTCTCGATCGGCGACATCGGGGCCTACGAGGTCAACGAGGCGTTCGCGCCCGTCCCGTTGGCGTGGCTGAACGACATCGGGGCAGACGAGAAGAAGCTCAACCCCAACGGCGGCGCCATCGCGCTGGGTCACCCGCTCGGTGGTTCGGGCGCGCGGTTGATGACCACGCTGCTCTACCACATGCGGGACAAGGGAATTCGTTACGGTCTGCAGACCATGTGCGAGGGCGGCGGGCAGGCCAACGCCACCATCGTGGAGCTGCTGTGACGCAAGCCGGGAACGGCCAGCCGGCCGTGCTGGCCGAACGTCGCGGCAACGTCATGGTCATCACGATCAACCGGCCTGAGGCCCGGAATGCGATCAACGCGGCGGTGAGCATCGGCGTCGGGGACGCGCTGGACGACGCCCAGCGCGACGCGCAAGTGCGTGCCGTGGTGATCACCGGCGCCGGCGACAAGTCGTTCTGCGCGGGGGCCGACCTCAAGGCCATCGCGCGCCGCGAGAACATCTACCACCCCGATCACGCCGAGTGGGGTTTCGCCGGCTACGTGCGCCACTTCATCGACAAGCCGACCATCGCCGCGGTCAACGGCACCGCGCTGGGTGGCGGCACCGAGCTCGCGCTGGCCAGCGACCTGGTGGTCGCCGCGGCGAGCGCCAACTTCGGGCTGCCGGAGGTCAAGCGGGGGCTCATCGCGGCCGCGGGCGGCGTCTTTCGGATCGTCGATCAACTGCCCCGCAAGGTGGCGCTCGAACTGGTGATGACCGGTGAACCGCTCACCGCGCCGGACGCGCTCAAGTGGGGCCTGATCAACCAGGTGGTCGAGGACGGCTCCGCGCTCGATGCCGCCCTGGCGCTGGCCGCGCGGGTGACGGTCAACGCGCCGTTGTCGGTGCAGGCCAGCAAGCGCATCGCCTACGGCGTCGACGACGGTGTCATCAGCGGGGACGAACCGGGCTGGGAGCGGACCGTGCAGGAGATGCGCACCCTGATGAGGTCCGAGGACGCCAGGGAAGGGCCACTGGCGTTCGCGGAGAAACGCGAGCCGGTCTGGAAGGCCCGCTAAAGGGCGCGAGCAGACGCAAAAGCCCCCCACGCCTCGGCGTGTCGGGGGCTTTTGCGTCTGCTCGCGGCGAAGGTCGGCTAGTGCGCCAGCGTGTTCACGCCCCACCTGAACACGGGCGGCAGCCCCGCGGCGGCGGGCACGATCGCGCGCCGCGCCGGCGGCGCCGCGCTGGCCAGCACCAGCCCCCGGGTGAGTAATCGGTATCTGCGCGTAACCCGTTGCCATGCAGCCTCATACGACGACGGTGCGTCATTGACGATGGTGTCGACCGCTGCGGCGGCCTGCTTGACGGCGAGGCTGATTCCCTCGCCGGTGAGGGCGTCCTCGTAGCCCGCGGCGTCGCCCACCAGCAGCACCCGTCCCGCGACGCGGCGCGAGACGACCTGACGCAAGGGCCCGCAGCCGCGCGCCGGCCCGCGGGGGGCGCCCCGCAGGTGCCGGGACAGCCAGGGGAACCAGGCGAGGTCGGGCCGGCCGGCGCACAGGATGGCCACCCCCACGAGCTCGGGCTCCACGGGCGTCACGTACGCCTCGCCCCACTTCGACCAGTGCACCTCCACGAACTCCGACCACGCGGGGACCTTAAAGTGCCACCGCACGCCGTGGCGGCGCGGCCTTCCGGCCGCGGCCTTGATGCCCAGTGCCCGGCGTACCGGGGAGTGCAGCCCGTCCGCCGCCACCAGCCATCTCGCGCGGACGCCCGCCGCCGTGACCCCGTGGGCGTCCTGCGCCACGGCGGTAACCCGATCCCGGATCCATTCGGTGTCTTGCTCTTTCGCGCGCGCGGCCAGAGCGGCGTGCAGCGTGGTGCGTCGCACGCCACGGCCCGGTCCGGAGCGGAACCGGGCCGTGGCGCGGCGCTCTTCGCTGACGTAGGCGATGCCGCGCAGCGTCATGCCGGCCGGGTCGATGCCGAGCGAAGCCAACTCGGCGAGTCCGCCGGGCATCAGGCCCTCCCCGCACGCCTTGTCGATGGGCCCCTCCCGGGGTTCGACCACGATCACCGAAAGCCCGTGTCGGCGGGCGTTCAACGCCGCGGCGAGGCCGCCGGGGCCGCCGCCGGCAATCAACAGATCGGCGTCGTAATCCGTCATGCGTAACCCAGCGCCGAGTTCTCCACGTTGATGCGCGCCCTCATCAGCATCGCGTTCGCTAGCGTGAAGATCAGCGCGGTCAGCCATGCGGTGTGAACCAGCGGCAGCGCGAACCCCTCAGCCACCACCGCGACGTAGTTCGGATGGTGGATCCATCGGTAGGGGCCGCCCTGCACCAGCGGCGCCTCGGGGACGACGATCACCCGGGTGTTCCAGCGAGGCCCCAGCGTGGTGATGCACCACCAGCGCAACGCCTGACTCAGCGTCACAATGGCCAGCATCGGCCAGCCCAGCCACGGGATGAACGGCCGATGCAGCGCCAAGGGCTCGATGACGCAGCCCAGCAACAGCGCGGTGTGCAGGACGACCATCACTGGGTAATGGGATTGACCGAACTCCCTGCCGCCGCGGGCGAAAGACCACTTGGCGTTGCGCCTGGCCACCACCAGCTCCGCCACCCGCTCGAGCGCGACCGCAAGGACCAGCAGGTAGTACATGCCTACAGTGTCCACCAGGCTCACCGGCCGGGCAGTAGGAGTCCGCAGCAAAAGCCCGAGACGTCATCGGGCGCCGCCCACGGTCGGCGAGGTCCCCGGTTGTCTCCCCGGGGCCCCGCTACGGTGCCCGCAGCCGATCGGTTCATGTGCCGGCCGTCACAGAATGCGTCCTGCCGCTAGGGTCGGGGTATGCGGGTTCTTGTTACCGGCGCAACCGGCTACGTGGGATCGCGGCTGGTCACCGAGCTAGTTGCCGCCGGGCATCAGGTGTTCGCGGCGACGCGAAAGCCGCAGCGCCTCAAGCGGTTCGGCTGGTACGACGACGTCATTCCGGTCGCCCTCGACGCGTCCGACGCGGCGTCGACACGCGCCGCCTTCGCCGCTTGCGGGCCGATCGACGTCGTGTATTACCTGGTCCATGCGATCGGCCAGCCGGGCTTCCGCGAGGCCGACCGGGCCGCCGCCACCAACGTCGCGCTCGCTGCACGCGGCGCCGGCGTGCGGCGCGTCGTCTACCTCGGCGGCTTCGTGCCCGCCGGCGAGGCCCTGTCGGAGCATCTGAGCAGCCGGGCCGAGGTCGCCGCGGCGCTGACGGTCGAGGGCGGCCCGGAACTGGTGTGGTTGGGCGCGGCCGTCATCATCGGCGCCGGCTCCACGTCGTTCGAGATGATGCGCTACGTCGGCGACCGGTTCCCGCTGATCCCGACGCCGAGCTGGATGGACAACCCGCTCGACCCGATCTCGGTCCGCGACGTCCTGCACTACCTCGTCGCCGCCGCGGACCCTGACAAGGTGCCCGCCGGCGCCTACGACATCGCCGGGCCGACGACGACGTCCTACCGTGAGCTGCTTAGGGCCTACGCGCGGGTCTCGGGCAGGTGGCACGCCGATGTGCCGGTCGGCCGGATCGACACCGGGCTGGCCTCGCTGGTCACGAAGGTGGTCCTGCCCGTGCCCGCCGGCCTGGCCGCAGACCTGGTCGAGTCGCTGGACCACCCGATGGTGGCGTCGGTCAGCGGCCTGCGCGACAAGGTGCCTGATCCGCCCGGGGGGCTGCTTGGCGTGGAGGACGCGATCGCCCTCGCACTGGATGGCTTGAACCGCCGGCCGCGACCGGTCAACGCGCTCGCCGACCCACACCACCTGGCCGACACCGATCCCGCCTGGTCCGGCGGCGACGCCCTGCGGATCCGGCGCCTGGCCCGCGCCTTCACCCCACCCATCGCGCGCCCGACGCTGCGGCTGGTCGACAGCGTCCCGGGCCCGCTCGCCGGTGCGCTGCGGACCGGCCTCGACATCCTGTTCGCCCTGAACGCGAAGGTGCACCCGGCATGAGCGAATCCACCGCACCCGTCCGCGGCAGTGCCCTGGCCGAGTTGCGGCGCGCGGCGTCCAATGTCGCCCCCCGGAACAACGAGCCGCCCGGCGTGGTGCGACGTCGACGCGTCATCGTCGTCATCACCCTCATCGTCGGCGCGGCGGTGCTGGGCTGTTCGCTGCGGGTACATCCGGGCGAGTCGAGCTTCTACTGGTTGACGCTGGCGCTGGCAGGGGTGTGGTTCGCCGGCGGCTTCATCTCGGGCCCCCTGCACCTGGGCGGCATCTGCTGGCGGGGCCGCAACCAGCGACCGGTCATCACGGGGACGACGATCGGCCTGCTGCTGGGCGGGGTCTTCATCGTCGGCGGCCTCGTCGCCAAAGAGATCCAGCCGGTCGCGGAGCTGATCACCCGGGTGCTGCTCTACGCGCACCACGGGTGGTACCCGGTGATCGTGGTGATCACCCTCGTCAACGGCGTCGCCGAGGAAGTGTTCTTTCGCGGCGCGCTCTATACCGCCCTGGGGCGCTATCACCCCGCGGTCATTTCGACCGTCCTCTACGCCTGCGCGACGCTCGCCAGCGGCAACCCCATGCTGGGCTTCGCCGCGATCATTTTGGGGACGGTGTGCGCATTCGAGCGCAGGGCGACCGGGGGTGTGCTGGCCCCGATGCTGACGCATCTGGTGTGGGGCCTGATCATGGTCCTCGTGTTGCCCCCGATGTTTGGGGTCTGACTCGGCTACCTGCCCGGGCCGACGACCTCGCGGGCCAGCGCCCGCATCGCCGCGGCGTGGGCCGGGCGCGCGAAGAACCAATACGCCCTCCCGGGCACGCCGCTCGGCAGGAAAACGGAGCGTTGGGTGTACCGGGTGCCGTGACGGTCCTGCGGAGCGACGGTGATCTCGAGCCACTCCCGTCCCGGCGCCCGCCGGGTGGAGCGCAGCCGCAACAGGGTTCCCTCCGCGCGTTCCTGGATCTGGAAGGCCGGCCGGCACCTGACGGCGGCCTCCGCGGCCTTCCAGACTTCCTCGGGCGGGGCGTAGATGGTTGCCTTCCGCTCGTCGGTGTAGACGATTTCGCCGGCCCAGTCGGGGTCGCTGGGCAGCGCTTCGGCCGGTTCGGTCTGCAGCGACGACCAGGTGGCGTCGGGCAGCCCGCGCTTGGCCCGGTCGAGCGCCAACTCGACGGCGCGGCGATACGCGATCAGGCCGCCGGGCGGCGGTTCGATGATGCTGTCGACGTCGTGGTTGCGCATCACCGCGTCGCATTCCAGCGACTCGATCAACGGCCGAGCCAGCCCCGGCGGGATCGGGGTGACCGCACCGATCCAGAGGCTGGCGATCGTCGGCGTGAGGAACGGCAGCACGATCAGGTGGCGCCGGCCCAGCCCCGCCACCTCGGCGTAGACCCGCATCATGTCGCCGTATTCGAGGACGTCGGGGCCGCCGATGTCCCACGTCCGCGAGGACGGCACGGGCGCGGTCGCCGCCGCGACGAGGTAGTACAGCACGTCGCGCACCGCGATGGGCTGGATCTTGTTGTGCACCCACTTCGGCGTGGTCATCACGGGCAGGCGGTCGGTCAGGTGGCGGATCATCTCGAATGACGCCGAGCCCGAGCCGACGACCACGCCGGCCTGCAGGACCACCGCTTCGATGCCGGACTCGATCAGCGCGTCACCCACCGCCGCGCGCGACTCGAGATGGGGGGAGAGCTTGCGATCCTCCGGGTGCAGGCCGCTCAGGTACACGATCCGGCGTACCCCCGCGCGCCGCGCGGCCGTCACGACGTTACGAGCCGAACGGGCCTCGTCGTCGGCGAAGTCCTTCGCCGAGCCCATCGAGTGAACCAGGTAGTACACGACGTCGACGCCGTCGAACGCCGCCACCAGCGAGTCGACGTCGCCCAGGTCGCCGCGGGCGACCTCCGCCCGGTCTCGCCAGGGCACGCCGGCCAGCTTGTCCGGCGTGCGGGCCAGCGCGCGAACCTGATGGCCCTCGTCCAGCAGTCGCGGTACCAGCCGGCCGCCGATGTACCCGGTCGCCCCGGTTACCAGGCAGCGCACCTGTTGAGCCATCGGTTCTCCGTTCCTCGCGGGTCAGTCGTTGGGATCTGACGCCAAGGAGGGATTACCGCCTCCGGCCGCCGGCAAGCGCGGGAACTCAGCGATCGGCGAAGTTCGGCGCGCGGCGTTCCTGGAAGGCGGTGGTGCCCTCCTTGAAATCATGCGACACCAGCAGCCGCGTCTGGCCCTCGAACTCGCGTTGTAGCGCCGGATCCAGCTCGGTGAGCGTGGCCGCGTTGATCGAATGTTTGGTCTTGGCGAACGCCACCGCCGGGCCCGCCAGCAGCCTGCCGACCACCTTGTCCACCTCGGTCTCGAAGTCGTCGGCGGGGTACACGGCGGTGACCAGGCCCCACTGCAGCGCCTCGGCGGCCGGCAGTCGGTCGGGGAGCAGCGCCATCCGCATCGCGCGGATCCGGCCGGCCGCGGCCGCGACCAACGCCGACGCGCCGCCGTCGGGCATCAGCCCGATCTTCGTGAAGGCAAGCATGAAAAACGCTGCCTCCGAGGCCAACACGACGTCACACGCCAGGGCGAGCGACACGCCCACGCCGGCCGCCGGACCCTGCACGACGGCCACCACGGGGTGCGGCAGCGCGACGATGGCGCGGATCAGCCGGTTGATCTCGAGGACGATCTCGTCCGGCGGAATCCCCCCGTCGGCGGACATGTCGTCGGCGCTGATGCCCGCCCCGGAGCAGAAGCCGCGGCCGGCCCCGCCGAGGCGGACCACCCTGACGCCGGGGTCCGTGGCGGCGCGTTCCATCGCGTCGGCGAGCCCGATGATCACCGGAATCGTCAGCGAGTTCAGGCTGTCCGGGCGGTCGATGGTCACCGACAGCACGCCGTCGGTCAGCGTGACGTCGAGGCCCGCAACGGGCGCGAGCGTGGCGATTCCAGAATCCGGCATGGGCCTCAGATTAGGTGACCGGCCCGCGCGGCCGTCGACCGCGGCTGAGAAGATGCCAACGACGTCGGTGCGGACGAAAGGTCGGAACATCATGGCTGGACCGTTGAATGGGCTGCGGGTTGTCGAGCTGGCCGGCATCGGCCCCGGCCCGCACGCCGCGATGATCCTGGGGGACCTCGGCGCGGACGTCGTTCGCATCGACCGTCCGTCGACGGGTCCCAGCGGCGCCGTGAAGGACGCGATGCTGCGCAACCGGCGGATCGTCACCGCCGACCTCAAATCCGAGGAGGGCCGCAACCTCGTCCTCAAGCTCGTCGCGAAGGCCGACGTGCTGATCGAGGGCTACCGGCCCGGCGTCACCGAGCGGCTCGGGCTCGGCCCCGAGCAATGCGCAAAGGTCAACGACCGGCTGATCTACGCCCGGATGACCGGCTGGGGACAGGCCGGGCCCCGCAGCCAGCAGGCGGGCCACGACATCAACTACATCTCGCTCAACGGGATCCTGCACTCGATCGGACGCGCGAACGAGCGGCCGGTGCCGCCGCTGAACCTGGTCGGCGACTTCGGCGGGGGCTCGATGTTCCTGTTGGTCGGCATCCTCTCGGCGCTGTGGGAGCGCCAGAGTTCGGGCAAGGGCCAGGTCATCGACGCCGCGATGGTCGACGGTTCCAGCGTGCTGATCCAGATGATGTGGCAGCTGCGCGCCTCCGGGCTGTGGTCGGACGCGCGGGGCACCAATATGCTCGACGGCGGCGCGCCGTATTACGACACCTACGAGTGCGCCGACGGCCGCTACGTCGCGGTCGGGGCCATCGAGCCCCAGTTCTACGCCGCGATGCTGGCCGGGTTGGGCCTCGAGGGCGCCGAGTTGCCGGCGCAGAACGACGTCTCCCGCTGGCCCGAGCTGCGGGCCGCGCTGACGGAGGCCTTCGCCAAGCACGACCGCGACCACTGGGCCAAGGTGTTCGCCGATTCCGACGCGTGCGTGACGCCGGTGCTGGCGTTCGGCGAAGTCCAGACGGAACCACACATCACCGAGCGCAACACCTTCTACGAGGTGAACGGCGGCCTGCAGCCGCTGCCCGCGCCGCGCTTCTCGCGCACCGCGCCCCAGACCCCGCGCCCGGCGGACCCGGCAGCCGACGTCGAAGCGGTTCTGCGCGACTGGGTATAGTCAGCCAACCAACTGGTTGGCTGGACGCGGGAAGGGTTTTCATGGAGATCAGAGACGCCGTAGCCGTCGTTACCGGAGGCGCGTCAGGGCTGGGCCTGGCGACCACCAAGCGGTTGCTGGACGCCGGCGCGCAGGTGGTGGTGGTCGACCTGCGCGGTGAAGAGGCCGTCCGCGAGCTGGGCGACCGCGCGCACTTCGCACAGACGGACGTGACCGACGAGGCCGGCGTCACCGAGGCTCTGGACACGGCCGAGTCGCTCGGCCCGGTGCGCATCAACGTCAACTGTGCGGGCATCGGCAACGCCATCAAGACGCTGTCCAAGGACGGCCCGTTCCCGTTGGCCGGGTTCCGGAAGGTGGTCGAGGTCAACCTGATCGGCACGTTCAACGTGCTGCGGCTGGCGGCCGAGCGCATCGCCAAGACGGAGCCGCTCGGGGAGGAGCGGGGCGTCATCATCAACACCGCCTCGGTCGCCGCGTTCGACGGCCAGATCGGCCAGGCCGCCTACTCGGCCTCCAAGGGCGGCGTGGTCGGCATGACCCTGCCGATCGCTCGCGACCTGTCGCGCGAGCTGATCCGCGTGGTGACGATTGCGCCAGGTTTGTTCAAGACCCCCTTGCTCGGCTCGCTGCCGGAGGAGGCGCAGGCCTCGCTCGGCAAGCAGGTGCCGCATCCGGCCCGCCTCGGTGACCCCGACGAGTACGGTGCCCTGGCGGTGCACATCATCGAAAACCCGATGCTCAACGGCGAGGTCATCCGCCTGGATGGCGCCATCCGCATGGCGCCCCGCTGATTCGCACCCATAACGAAAGCCCCCCGCGATGTGCGGGGGGCTTTCGTTATGGGTGAAGTCGCCTAGCGGCGGAACCACCGGCTGACGGCGGGTTCGGCCATTAGTAACCGTGCAAGCATGCTCATGATTTACCTCAACTCGCCGTCGGCAACGGCTGGAACTCGTCGAACTGTTCTGACGTCAGACCTTCCACCAACATGTCCCCGTGGTAGAGGGCCTCGAAGTCAGCCTTGATGACGTCGGCACTTGTGTCGTCGATCCACATGACACTGAGCGTATGGGTCACCTCTAAGGAATCTTTGAGTCTCGATTCGGAAAATGGTGGCAATTTACCGGCGGGTAGGTTTCCCGCGGTCTTGCCGGCGTCTTCGGCCCTGGGCGGCTTATTCGCGGCATATTTTTCTGGCCGGACTCTTAGCCTCGAGGCGGTTTGGAAAATCCGTGAACCCGCACTCTCCTGTCGCCGTGCTTAGGGGAGGCGTTGTTTGACGCACGTAAGTTAGCGTTGATAAGTTATCGCGAATTAGCAAGCGGCCAGCGCGTACAGCACCGGCGGCGGAAGGGCTGGACATGTTGCAGCGGATCGCTCGACTGGCCATCGCCGCCCCGCGACGCATCGTCGCAATCGGATTTTTGGTCTTTGTCGCCGCCGCGGTCTTCGGCATCCCGGTCGCCGACAGCCTGTCCGCGGGGGGCTTCCAGGACCCGAACTCCGAGTCGGCCCGCGCGATCCGGGTGCTGACCGACAAATTCGGGCAGAGCGGCCAGCAGTTGCTGATCCTGGTGACCGCGCCTTCGGGCGCCGATAGCGAGCAGGCCCGCAAGGTGGCCACCGAACTCGTCGGCGACCTGCAGCAGTCGCCGCTGGTCTACAACGTCTCGTCGGCGTGGACCGCGCCGCCTCAGACCGCCAAGACCCTGACGAGCGCCGACGGCAAGTCGGGCCTGATCGTCGTCAACCTCAAGGGTGGGGAAAACGACGGGCAGAAGAACGCGCAGAAGCTGTCCGACGCGTTCGTGCATGACCGTGACGGCGTGGCGGTCCGGGCCGGCGGCTCGGCGATGCAGTACGCCCAGATCAACAAGCAGAACCAGGAAGACCTCCTGGTGATGGAGATCATCGCGATCCCGTTGAGTTTCCTGGTTCTGGTCTGGGTGTTCGGCGGACTGCTCGCGGCGGCGTTGCCGATGACGCTCGGAGCGTTGGCCGTCGTCGGGTCGATGTCGGTGCTGCGGCTCATCACGTTCACCACCGAGGTCTCGATCTTCGCGCTCAACCTGAGCACGGCGCTGGGCCTGGCACTGGCGATCGATTACACGTTGCTGATCGTCAGTCGCTACCGCGACGAGTTGGCCGAGGGCAGCAGCCCGGAACAGGCGCTGATCCGGACGATGGCCACCTCGGGCCGCACGGTGCTGTTCTCCGCGGTGACCGTCGCGCTGTCGATGTCGGCCACGGCGCTGTTTCCGATGTACTTCCTGAAGTCGTTCGCCTACGCCGGGGTGGCCACCGTGGCCTTCGTCGCGACCGCGTCCATCGTCATCACCCCCGCCGCCATCGTGTTGTTGGGCACGATACTGGACGCGTTCGACGTGCGTCGGCTCGTGCGCCGGGCGCTGCGCCGGCGGGATCCCGCGCACGAGCCCGTCGAGGAGCTGTTCTGGTATCGCTCGAGCAAGTTCGTGATGCGGCGCTGGCTGCCCATCGGCACCGCCGTCATCGCGCTGCTGGTGCTGCTGGGACTCCCATTTACCGAGGTCAAGTGGGGTTTCCCGGACGACCGGGTGCTGCCGCGCTCGGCCTCGTCGCACCAGGTCGGCGACCAGTTGCGCACCAACTTCGTCAACGATTCCGCGACCTCGGTGCCCGTTGTCATCCCCGACGCCCGGGGGCTGAACCCGGCGGACCTCGACCCGTACGCCGCCGCCCTGTCGCGGGTCCCGGACGTGTCGGCGGTCAATGCGCCGACCGGGACGTTCGTCGGCGGCAACCGGGTTGGACCGCCCGCCGGGGCCACCGGGATGGCCGACGGGAGCGCGTTCCTCACGGTCAACAGCGCGGCGCCGCTGTTCTCCCAGGCGTCCGACGCTCAGCTCCAACGGCTCAGCGGCGTGCCCGGGCCGGGCGGGCGGCCCGTCGAAAAGGCCGGCGTCGCGCAGGTCAACCGCGACAGCGTCGACGCCGTGACCGACCGGCTGCCGTTGGTGTTGGGGCTGATGGCCGCCATCACCTTCGCCCTGCTGTTCCTGCTGACCGGCAGCGTGGTGCTGCCGATCAAGGCGCTGTTTTGCAACGTCCTGTCGCTGACGGCGGCGTTCGGTGCGCTGGTGTGGATCTTCCAGGACGGGCACCTGGGCGCGCTGGGTACGACGCCGAGCGGCACGCTGGTGGCGAATATGCCGGTGTTGCTGTTCTGCATCGCGTTTGGTCTGTCCATGGACTACGAGGTGTTCCTGGTGTCCCGCATTCGGGAGTACTGGCTCGAGTCCGGCGCGGCCCGGCCGGCGAAGGTGCCCGGGGCGCAGGCGCATGCCGCCAACGACGAAAGTGTCGCGCTGGGCGTGGCCCGCACCGGGCGGGTGATCACCGCCGCCGCGTTGGTGATGTCGATGTCGTTCGCCGCCCTGATCGCCGCCCACGTGTCGTTCATGCGGATGTTCGGCCTGGGCCTGACGCTGGCGGTGTTCGCTGACGCCACCCTGGTGCGGATGGTGCTGGTCCCCGCGTTCATGCATGTGATGGGCCGGTGGAACTGGTGGGCGCCGAAGCCGCTGGTGTGGCTGCACGAGCGGTTCGGGATCAGCGAGGGGCCGCCGCCAGCGCCCGGCCCCGTCGAGCCGGTTGCCGGGCCGGTCCAGCACAACGGCCGGGTAGTCAGTGAGTCGGTGACCAAAATTGGTTAGCGGGCCAATCGAGGGCCTGCGCCGGGCGCGGGCCCCGCGGGGCGCCGGAGTGCGGCTCCGCGACGAGATCCTGGACGCCGCCACCGGCCTGTTGCTGGAGACCGGGCACGCGCCGTCTGTATCGATCCGATCGGTGGCGCAGCGAGTCGGCGTCACGCCGCCCTCGATCTACCTGCATTTCGCCGACAAAGAAGCGCTGATGGACGCGGTGTGCGCGCGCTACTTCGAAAACCTGGACTCGGAGATGCGGCGCGCGTTGGACGAACACACGTCACCGGTCGGTGTGTTGCGCGCTCAGGGACTGGCCTACGTGCGGTTCGCCACGCAGAACCCGGAGCTCTACCGGATCGCCACCATGGGGCAGTGGCGGTCGGGGAGCAGCGTGGACGTGACGCTGGACAGTTCGGCGTTCGGATACCTGCGCGCAACCGTACGGAGGTTGATGGACGACGGCATCTACCACCGCGACGACCCGACCAAGGTCGCTCTGCAATTGTGGAGCGCGGTGCATGGGGTGGCGGCCATGGTGATCGCCAAGCCGCACTTACCCTTTGGCGAGATCGAGGTGTTCGCCGACAGCGTGCTGTGCTCCGTCTTCTGTGGTCAGGTGGTAATGGGATACTGCGACGCAGATGCCACGCCGCAAATGTTGGCGGAGTGGGTGACGACACATCGTCGGTGGAAGGATCCGCAGAGATGACGCAGGCCGGGCTGGCGAAAATCGATAACCCCTTTTTCGCGCGGATCTGGCCCTTCGTCGCGTCACACGAAACCGAGGCGGTGCGCGCCCTGCGCCGGGAGAATCTGGCCGGCCTGACCGGGCGCGTGCTGGAGGTCGGGGCCGGCGTCGGGACCAACTTCGTCAACTATCCCGACTCGGTCGAACACGTGGTGGCCGTCGAACCCGAGCCCAGGCTCGCCGCCCACGCCGAGGCGGCCGCGGCGGCGGTGAACGTCCCGATCGTCGTGACCAACCAGAGCGCGGAGGGACTCGGCGGCGAGGAACCGTTCGATGCCATCGTGTGCTCGCTGGTGTTGTGCTCCGTGCGCGACCCCGACGGCGTGCTGCGGCGGCTCTACTCCTTGCTGCGGCCCGGCGGGGAGCTGCGCTACCTCGAGCACGTGGCGAGCGCCGGAGTGCGGGGCCGCTACCAGCGGCTCGCCGATGCGACGTTGTGGCCCAAGCTGTTTGGAAACTGCCACACCCACCGCGACACCGAGCGCTCGATCGTCAACGCCGGCTTCGAGGTCGACACGTCGCGGCGCGAGCTGACGCTCCCGTTGTGGGCGCCGTTGCCGGTTTCGGAGCTGGCGCTGGGTCGCGCACGCAGGCCGTAGCTTTCGCGCCGCTCGCCTGCGTTCCTTCTCGCCGAGCCTGCGTTCCTCGCGCCGAAACTGCGTACGGCGCGTGTTTTTGGGATGAATCGCGATGTGGGTGCAGGCTCGGCGCGGTCAGCGCAGGCTCGATGCGCGGATGCCGAGCGCGTTGCGGACTCGGCGCACGATGTCAGAAGGCAACCAGGTCTGCTTCGGTGACTGCGCACCACCGTCCACCAGGTCCAGCGCGGTTTCCAATCGCCGGAGTCCTCGCGCTCCGCGATGCCCATCGGCCACTTCGAGAACGTCGCGCACCTTGAGGCCGGTCGCTCGAACAAGCGCGTCCGAGTGAGCCACCGCGAGATCCGGCGTCATCATCCGGCCGACGTCGAAGGCCGTGCGCCGCGGAGTCGTCACGGGAATGCCGGCGACCTCATGGGACTCGTCGGGGCGCAGCCGGAAGTCGTAGGTGCGGACGCCGCCGGGGCGGCCGGGCGTTCGGCGAAACCAAATCGACGGGCAGGTGTTCGTCCACCTACTTCGATCCCTGCCGCGCCGCGGCCGTCAACCCGGCGAGAACTCCTTGGCGGCGCGACCACAGCCAGCCCGCCACGGCCCGATCGCCCGGTGTCAGCCGATGTGCGCGCCGAACATAAACATCGGGAAAGACGGTGCGGTACCGCGACCGCAATTGATGGGGCCGCAGAATCCCACCGCCCACCGCTTCACTGCCGATGAACGGCTCGTCGCTGTGCATGACCGCAGGATCTTCGAGCCGGCCGACACCGCCGGGTCGAAACGGCGCTCAACGCGCAAGTCTGTGGATGAGCGGCGCGGTGTGCGCGGGCCTGATCACCCCAGCAGGGCGGGGAGCCGCTCGAGCAGGCCGGGCAAGGCCTGGCTGGCCGTCTCGCGGACGCTGATCGTGGCGCTCTTGGACAGCGGGGTGTTTTCGGGGTTCACCTCGATCACGGCCGTGCCGCGCGACAGGGCCAGCTCAGGCAGCCCGGCGGCCGGATAGACGATCGCGGAGGTACCCACCACCACCATCACGTCGGCGGCCTGGGTCGCCTCGACGGCACGCTGCCACGGCTCGTCGGGCAACTGCTCGCCGAACCACACGATGTCGGGCCGGATCAGCCCGCCGCAGTGGCACACCGGCGGCTCGACCTCCAGCGCCGGCTCCGGCATTTTCGGCAGCGTGCCGGTGTAGGGTAAACCGCAATGCGCACAACGGAATTCGAAGAGGCTTCCGTGCAGGTGGTGCACCGGGGCGCTACCGGCGCGCTCGTGCAGGTCGTCGACGTTCTGGGTGATGACGGTGACCTCGACGTGCTTCTGCCAGTCGGCGATGGCGAGATGCCCCTGGTTGGGCTGAACCTCGGCCACCAGGTAGTGGCGCCACAGGTACCACCCCCAGACCCGCTCGGGGTTGTCGCGCCACCCCTGCGTGCTGGACAACTCGTAAGGGTCGAAGCGGGCCCACAATCCGTTCTTGTCGTCACGGAACGTCGGCACGCCACTCTCCGCGGAGATCCCCGCGCCGCTCAGCACCGTTACACGCATCCCACCAAGATAGTCGGGTCGGGTGGATACTGAACGGGTGGAGTTGCGTGAGTGGTTGCGGGTGGACGTCAAGGCGGGCAGGCCGCTGTTCGACCAGCTCCGGAACCAAGTCATCGACGGGGTGCGGGAGGGCGCGTTGCCACCCGGCACCCGCCTGCCGACGGTCCGCGAGCTGGCCGGGCAACTCGGCGTGGCGGCCAACACGGTCGCCCGCGCCTACCGTGAGCTGGAGTCGGCGGCCTTCATCGAAACACGTGGTCGCTTCGGCACTTTCGTCGCCCGCTACGACCCGACCGACGCGGCGATGGCGGCCGCGGCCCGCGAATACATCCGCGTCGCGCGGGACCTCGGGCTGGGCAAGGAGGATGCGGTCCGCTACGTCGAGGCCGTTCCGGACGGCTAGCGTCCGAGTCGTTAATTCGGGTGCAGCCCTCGCTCCTGTTTCCGAGCGTGGGTCTTATGGAGGAAAAGTGTTGGCGGTTTTGTACTTTTCCCCCACGTTCGACGTATTCGCCAGCGGGATGAGCGGTCGAAGATGCTGGTGCACTGAGTAACGATTCACGACATTAGCCGAACTCCAGCAGCGTCAGGCGCGGCCGCAGCGGATGCAGCGCGGCGGTCCGGTAGACCGCCGACAGCAGGGTATTGAAGACCAGGCCGCGTCCCGGTGGGAACCGCAGGTCGTGGACGGCGCGCACCCCGGGGATCGTGTCGGTCAGGCCGGCGGCCTGCCGCGCCGACAGGGTGAACGGCATCGCGGGCACCTTGTAGCGCAACGACGTTCGCATGCCGTATCGGTTCACCGTCGCGAACAGCGCCGGGGGCAGATCGAACAACATGCGCCCACCCGGAAAAGCCTTGGCGCACGCGGCAATCAGCCCCAGCGCCTGCTCGGGTTGCAGGTACATCAACAACCCCTCGGCGGTGATGAACACACCCGCGGCGGCGTCGATCGATTGCATCCAGCTGTAGTCCAGGGCGGATTGCGCGCACACCGACACCCGCGGCGACGCGGGCAGCAGCCGGGAGCGCACGTCCACGACCGCCGGCAGATCGACTGTCAACCAACGGAATCGGCCGCCCGGAACGGCCGCTTCCAGCCGCCAGAAGCTGGTCTGCAGGCCTTCCGCCAACGCCACGACCGTCGCATCGGGGTGCTCCGCGAGGTACGCGCGGGTCTGCGCGTCGAACGCCAAGGCGCGCAGCGCGATGTCCTGGCGCGTGGGACCGAACTTGGCGAAGTCGAATTCGATCGCGTCGTGAAGCGCGATCGCCATCGGATCGTTGAGGATCGCGTCCGAGCGCCGGGCCTCCCGGGCCCGGGCGTGCAGCGTCAGCAACGCCGTCTCGGACACGCCGGTGAGGACCACCTTGTGCCGCGACGGGGTCACCGCAGCACCTTGTCCAGGGTGCGCAGGTTGCGCGTCGTGGTCGACGACTTGTAGCGCGGCTTGCCCATCGTCTTGCCGATCGTGCTGTCCAGCGTGCAGCCCTTGGGCACCTGCCAGTAGATGACCCCGTCACCGCGGGTGATCTTCTCGTCGGGACCGGCACCCGAGGCGAGCCCGGCCAGTTCGTCCAGCACCGCGCCGTCGGCGACGAACGTGACGTAGGACTGGTAGCCGTCGACCTCGCGCTCGAACGGGTACGCGTCGGAGATCGCGCGCACCGCGTCCAGGCTGTAGACCAGCACCCACGCGTCATAACCGAAGTTGTCGCGGAGCGCGGCTTCCGCCTTCTTGCGCACCGCGGCGACACCCCCGGACGCGCCCAGCAGCACGTTGCCGGTCGCCAGGATCGTGCGCACGTCGGTAAACCCCGCCTCGCTCAGCGCGCGCGCCACCTCGGCCATCTTGAGGTTGACGCCGCCGACGTTCACGCCGCGCAGGAACGCCGCGTACTCGGACATGATCAGATTCCATCAGGCGAGCCGGGAACGTGGCAACGGCGACGTACGCTTTCGACATGGGACGCCAGGTTTTCGACGACAAGCTATTGGCCGTGATCAGCGGGAACTCCCTCGGGGTGCTGGCCACCATCAAGCGCGACGGGCGCCCACAGCTGTCGAATGTGAGTTACCACTTCGACCCCCGCGAGCTCGTGCTGCGGGTCTCGATCACCGAGCCGCGGGCCAAGACGCGCAACCTGCGCCGCGACCCGCGTGCGTCGATCCTGGTCGACGCCGACGACGGCTGGTCGTACGCCGTGGCGGAGGGGACGGCGGAGCTCACCCCGCCCGCGGCGGCCCCGGACGACGACACCGTCGAGGGCCTGATCGCTTTGTATCGCAACATCGCCGGCGAGCACCCCGACTGGGACGACTACCGCCGGGCGATGGTCACCGACCGGCGGGTGCTGTTGACGCTGCCGATCTCGCACGTGTACGGCATGCCCCCGGGGGTGCGATAGCCGTTAGGCTTTCGGCTATGACTGGATCGAAGTCTTCCGGGGCGGCACCCGAGGACGACAACAAGCGCAAGTTCAAGGAAGCCCTCGACCGCAAGGTGGCGAAGTCGTCCGGCGGATCGGACCACAAGAAGGCCGGCGCCGCGCAACCGCGGGCGCACGGCCCGGTGGAGAACCGCCGCGAGTTCCGGCGCAAGAGCGGATAGGCGCGTGCCGAAACTTCAGCTTGTCCAGGACCCGGTCGCCGACGCGCTGCTGGACGACAATCCCTTCGCCCTGCTCGTCGGCATGCTGCTCGACCAGCAGGTGCCGATGGAGACCGCCTTCGCGGGGCCGAAGAAGATCGCGGACCGGATGGGCGGCTTCGACGCCGGCGAGATCGCCGACTATGACCCGGACAAGTTCGCCGCCCTGTGTTCGGAAAAGCCGGCGATACATCGCTTTCCGGGGTCGATGGCCAAGCGCATTCAGGCGCTCGCGCAGATCGTGGTGGACCGCTATGAAGGTGACGCGGCGGCGCTGTGGACGTCCGGCAACCCGGACGGCGCGGAGCTGTTGCGCCGGCTCAAGGGGCTCCCCGGTTTCGGCGAGCAGAAGGCGCGGATCTTTCTGGCGCTGCTGGGCAAGCAGTACGGCGTGACGCCGACGGGCTGGCGGGAGGCGGCCGGCGAGTTCGGTCAGCCCGGCACCCACATCTCCGTCGCCGACATCGTCGACGCCCAATCGCTTGGGCGGGTGCGCTCCTACAAAAAACAGATGAAGGCAGCAGCGAAGGAAAAGGCGGCAACGTGAAGACGCACCTGAATTGCCCGTGCGGGGAAGCGATCGTCGGCAAGGACGAGGACGAGCTGGTCGACCTGACCCAGGCTCACCTCGCCAGCGCCCACCCCAACCTCGAGTACGACCGCGACGCCATTCTCTTCATGGCGTACTGACGCCGGCGCGCGTGCCAGCTGACACGCGCGCCGCCGTCATACGGACCCGTCAGGGCACCACCGTCGAACCGATGGTGGGCATGAACTGGCACTGCCGTTCCTTGGTGGTGACCTGGCCGAAGATGGTCGACATGATGCTCCCCGAGCCGGTGTCGGCGATCGCGGTCAATGTCGTTGGCCCCTCGCCGTTGATGTCGGTGCGCGGCTTGAGCGCCACCGTTCCGGACTTGCCCGTGGTCAGGTTGACCCAGGTCACATTCAGCGGCAGCTTCTGCACGTCAGCGGGACCCGGGGTGCCAACCGCGGTGAACACGTAGGCCGTCTGCCCGGGGCCCGGGCCGGGCGTCGGGATCTTCGCCGGCCCCGCGACCGACAGCGCGGTGGCGATCGAGCTGGTGCCGTCCGCAAGGCAGTTCGTGCCGATCGAGGGGTACATGAAGTCCTGCGTGGGCGGCGCGTCAGGGCCGAAACCCGGAGCCGGCGCGGGTGCCGGTGCGGGTGTGGCCTCCGCCGCGGGAGCCGGCGTGGGTGCCGGTGCGGCCTCCGGCGCGGGGGGTGCCGGTGCGGGTGCCGCAACCGCCTCGGCGGTGCGCGGGGCTGCCGCGGGCGGCGCGTCGGCCGGTGGCGCGGCCGCCGGTGGCGCGGCGACGGGTGCCGGGCCGGCCGCGTGGGCGGGATCGATACCCGTGGGCAGGTGAGACTGCAGGCCGGGCTCGATGCCCGTCGCCGGTACGTGGGGCTCCGGCCCGGTGTTCAGGGCGACCGGCGTACCCGGCTTTTGAACAAACTGGTTGACCGTGGCCGCAACGGTTTTGGACTCCGAGGGTGCGGTCGGGTTATGAGTGAACGCCTGCGCCGCGGCCATGAGCAGCTCGGTTGCCTGCCCGGGATTGCTGGCCGCTTGCTGGATGATCGGGCTCAGCTGCGATAACGCCGGCAGGCCCGGAAGTTGTTGGGTGTTCGGCTGAGGCGCCGCCGGTTCGGCCGCCGCGCTGGGGCACATCCCGAGCGCGGCGGCCGACGCCGTGACGACAGCGGCCAAACCTTTGGACAGATACCAATTGGTTGCCACGAAATCCTCCGGTCCTGGGTAGTGGCTCAGCTGTCTGGTGGGTCGATCAGGGAATGGCCGAGAGCAGCGGCGACATCGGGCTGGCCGGGGTGGCCGCGGGTGCTGCGGCCGGCGCGGCCGGTGCTGCGCCGGTGGCCAGCGCCGTCAGATCCTGCGGCAGTGTCAGCTGCGGCGGCACGTTGACCGGCAGGCCCGCCGGCAACGCCGGCATGTCGACCTTCGCCTGCGGCATCTGGGGGGCGGGCGGCGTGGCGGGGGCCGCCGGTGCCGAAAGCCCCGGGATGGATGGCAGACCCGGAATCGACGGGGCGGCCGGGGCCGCGGGCGTCGCGGGCGCCTGCCCCAGCAAGCCGGGCAGCAGGCTCTGCGGGCCCGTCGGCGCGGTCGCGGCCGGGGCCGTCGGCGACGTCAGGCCCGGGATCGACGGCAGTCCGGGGGCCGACGCAGGGGCGGCGGGGGCGGCGGCCGAGGGCACACCCGGGAAGCTGATGCCCGGGGTGGCCGGCGGCGCCGGCGGCGTCGCGCCGAGCGCGGTCGCCAGGTTCTGCAGGATCTGTGGTGCGTTGGCGGCCGAGCTGATCAGCTGCTGCGGAATGTTCGGTATCGGCGGAGCCGGCACGGGGTCGGCGTGGGCGATCCCGCCCGTCAGCAGCGCGGCGGACGAACCGACCACGACGGCGGTTGCTCGCAAGTAAGTCCAGATGGTTGGCATGACTCTCCCTGGTTGTTTCGACGACTGGTCCCTGGCCGAAGCTACTTTGATGCTGGTGGGACTCAAGTGACACGTGTGGCATTTATTTGATCGTTATCGATACGAGTGATGGCGGTTATCGACCGCTTCGGCGGAGCGCCGCCGTCGCGTATCGTCCGCGGCTCCGACTGGCGGGATCGCTAAAGTCGGGCGAATAGACAGCACCCCGGCCGCCCCGGCGGCACCCCGGACCCGGCGGCTCGCCGACGCGCTCAAGGCGGCGGCGCCGCTGCTCCTGCTCGTCAGCATCGCGGCGCGCCTGGCGTGGACCTACCTGGCGCCGCACGGGGCGAACTTCGTCGACCTGCACGTCTACCTGGGCGGCGCCGCGGCGATCGACCACCCCGGCACCCTCTACAGCTACGTTTACGCCGAACAGACGCCCGACTTCCCGTTGCCGTTCACCTATCCGCCATTCGCCGCGGTCGTCTTCTACCCGCTGCACCTGCTGCCGTTCGGTGTCGTCGCCTTCCTGTGGCAGATCGCGACCATCGCCGCGCTGTACGGCGCCGTCCGAGTCAGCCAACGGCTCCTGGGCGTCGGCGGTCACCGCGTCGCGATGCTGTGGACGGCGATCACCATCTGGATCGAACCGTTGCGCAGCACCTTCGACTACGGCCAGGTCAACGTCCTGCTCATGCTTGCGGTGCTCTGGGCGGTGTACAGCTCGCGGTGGTGGCTGACCGGCCTGCTGGTCGGCGTGGCGGCCGGAATCAAGCTGACGCCGGCCATCGGCGGCGTCTACCTGGTGGGCGCTCGGCGGTGGGGCGCGGCGGCGTTTTCGGCGGTGGTGTTCGCCGCGACCATCGCCGTGTCGGCGCTGGTCGTCGGCGACCAGACGCGGTATTACTTCACGCGGCTGCTGGGCGACGCGCGCCGGGTGGGCCCGATCGCCACCGCGTTCAATCAGACGTGGCGGGGCGGCATTTCACGCATCCTGGGCCACGACGCCGGCTACGGTCCGATCGTGCTGGCCGCCCTCGCCGTGACGGCGGTCGCCGCCATCCTGGCCTGGCGTGCGCTCGATGACGCCGACCGGCTGGGCAGGTTACTGGTGGTCGAGCTCTTCGGCCTGCTGCTGTCGCCGATCTCGTGGACCCACCACTGGGTGTGGCTGGTGCCGCTCATGATGTGGGCGATCCACGGCCCCCGGCGCGAGCGCCCGGGCGCGCGGGCGGTGGGCTGGGGGTGGTTGGCGTACGCCATCATCGGCGTGCCGTGGTTGCTCAGCTTCGCGCAGCCGAACATCTGGCAGATCAGCCGCCCCTGGTACCTGGCCTGGGCCGGCCTGGCTTACATCGTGGCGGCGGTGGCGACGTTGATCTGGATCGCGGCCTCCGGACGTCCTGCGAGGAGGTAGTCGCCCGCTCGCGCTGGCATCGAGATTGCGGGGGCGGTCGTGACCTCCGGCGAAGGGCGACTGTGGCGGCAATTCCGGCGGTCGGGCGCGTACGCCCTAGTCGCCGACGATCCCGTCGATGTCGCGCGCCATGTCGACGTCCTGTTGCGTGATGCCGCCCTCCGAGTGCGTGACGAGCGCGAAAGTGACCGTCCGCCAACGGATATCGATGTCCGGATGATGGTCTTTACGCTCGGCGTGCTCGGCCACCCGGCGCACCGCCTCGATGCCCCCGAGGAACGTCGGGAACTTGATCGACCGGCGCAGGGTGCCGTCGGCGCGCTCCCATCCCTTGAGGTCGGGCAGCGCGGCGTCTACCTGCTCATCCGATAACACAGCCATGTTCCGACCGTATACCGTCACTGCCCATGCCGACCCAGATCGTCGTCGCGGGGGCCGTCATCCGTCGCTCCCGGCTCCTGGTGGCGCAGCGCGACCGGCCGCCGGAGCTCGCCGGTCGGTGGGAGCTGCCCGGCGGCAAGGTCACGCCTGGCGAGGCGGAGCCCGAGGCCTTGGCCCGCGAGCTGGCCGAGGAACTCGGGTTGGCCCCATCCGACGTGGAGGTCGGCGACCGGCTCGGGGGCGATGTCCCGTTGCACCCCGCTGCGATCCTGCGCGCCTACCGCGTCCGCTTGGTCCGTGGGGAACCGCAGCCCCACGACCACCGGGCGCTGCGGTGGCTGACGGCAGCGGAGCTAGACGAGGTGGACTGGGTGCCCGCCGACCGCGCCTGGCTTCCCGACCTGCGCCGAGCGCTCTGAGAGCGACTTCATCGGAAGCCCACAGTCGCTCCGCAGCCGACACGTACGCCGACCTGCCGGTGGCTTCGCCGCAGGTGTTCGGTGACCAGACCGACGTCCCCGAATCCGCTGACTGGTGGGACGCGGCCTACCTGATGATGTGGGGCTCCAACGTCCCGATCACCAGGACCCCCGACGCGCGCTGGATGGCCGAGGCGCGTTACCGCGGCACGAAGGTGGTGACGGTCAGCCCCGACTACGCCGACAACACGAAGTTCGCCGACGAGTGGATGCCATGCGCGGCCGGCACCGACGGGGACTGGCCATGGCGATGGGTCGCGTCATCATTTCGGAATGTTATGTGCAGAAGGAGGTTTCGTTCTTCGCCGACTTCGCGCGCTACACCGACCTGCCCTTCCTCATCAAGCTGGAACGGCGCGGCGACAGGCTGGCTCCGGGTAAGAAACCTCACGGCCGCCGGCATGGACACGGCGCTCGTCCGCCTGCCCAGCTTCGCCATGGTCAACGGCGAGGGCGCCACCGTGGCGCGCGGATGCCGGGCCGCCCGCCGAAGCCGTTGGGCTGCAGCCATTTACGTTGAGTGTGCCGACGCGGCGCCCGGAAGGGGCGGAGCATGTTTAGCAATGTCTTGTTCTGGGACATCGCGCCCTATGTCACGCTCGCGGTGCTCGCGGTCGGGACGTGGTGGCGATGCAGATACGACAAGTTCGGCCGGACGTCCCGGTCGTCGCAGGTTTACGAGTCGCGGTTGTTGCGCACCGGCAGCCCGATCTTTCACTTCGGTCACCCACCCATTGCACGTCAGCGACTACGCCTATCACCTCCAGGCGGTGGTCGCCGGGTCGATGGCGGGCCTCGCGACGCTGGCCGGAATCGGTCTGCTGATCCACCGGCGCTTCACCCGCCGCGGCCGTGTCGGCGGCCACCACCCGCGCCGACAAGCTGACGTACGTGGTGCTGGTGCTCGCCGTCGTAGTCGGCCTGTACTGCGACCTGCTCGGCACCGGGCCGCACGGCGGCGAGTTCCACTACCGCTACACCGTCGGCCTGTGGTTCCGGCGCATCTGGCTGTTGCAGCCGCACGGGGAAGTGATGGTCAACGCGCCGCTGGACTACCAGCTGCACGCCCTCATCGGGATGGTGTTGTTCACGGTGTGGCCGTTCACGCGGCTCGTGCACGTGTTCAGCGCGCCGGTCGTCTACCTGTTCCGGCCCTACATCGTGTACCGCAGCCGGGAGGTCGCGCCCAGGGGGGAACTGGCCGGGCCGGCGCCGCGCCGCCGCGGCTGGTAGCGCCGGAACGGGGCCGCACCTGCCGGTTCGCTATCTAAGGTCGCCGCTGCCAGAATCACCGACGTGCCTTTCCGTAATGTCGCCATCGTCGCCCACGTCGACCACGGCAAAACGACCCTGGTCGACGCGATGCTGCGGCAGTCCGGTGCGTTGACGCACCGCGGTGACGACGCCCAAGAACGCATCATGGACAGCGGTGACCTGGAGAAAGAAAAGGGCATCACCATTCTGGCCAAGAACACCGCGGTGCACCGTCACCACCCCGACGGCACCGTCACGGTGATCAACGTCATCGACACCCCGGGCCACGCCGACTTCGGCGGGGAGGTCGAGCGCGGCCTGTCCATGGTGGACGGCGTGCTGCTGCTCGTCGACGCGTCCGAGGGGCCGCTGCCGCAGACGCGTTTCGTGCTGCGCAAGGCATTGGCCGCCCACCTGCCGGTCATCCTCGTGGTCAACAAGACCGACCGGCCGGACGCCCGGATTTCCGAGGTCGTCTCCGAAAGCCACGACCTGCTGCTCGACGTGGCCTCGGACCTCGACGAGGAAGCGCAGAAGGCCGCCGAGCATGCCCTCGACCTGCCCACGCTGTACGCCTCGGGCCGAGCCGGCATCGCCAGCACGACGGAACCGGCCAACGGCCAGAACCCCGAGGGCGACAACCTCGATCCGCTGTTCGACGTCCTGCTCGAGCACATCCCGCCGCCGCAGGGTGATCCCGAGGCGCCGCTGCAGGCGCTGGTCACCAACCTCGACGCCTCGGCCTTCCTCGGGCGGCTCGCGCTGATCCGCATCTACAAGGGCCGGATCCGCAAGGGCCAGCAGGTGGCCTGGATGCGCGAGGTGGACGGCCACCCCGTCATCACCAGCGCCAAGATCACCGAACTGCTGGTGACCGAGGGTGTGGAGCGGACACCCACCGACGAGGCGATCGCCGGGGACATCGTCGCGGTCGCCGGCATCCCGGAGATCATGATCGGCGACACGCTCGCCGACCCTGACCACGCGCACGCGCTACCGCGCATCACGGTCGACGAGCCGGCGATCTCGGTGACGATCGGCACCAACACGTCGCCGCTGGCGGGCAAGGTCAAGGGCCACAAGTTGACCGCCCGGATGGTGAAATCGCGCCTGGACGCCGAACTCGTCGGCAACGTGTCCATCAAGGTCGTCGACATCGACCGGCCCGACGCCTGGGAGGTGCAGGGCCGCGGCGAGCTCGCGCTGGCGGTGCTCGTCGAACAGATGCGGCGCGAGGGCTTCGAGCTCACGGTCGGCAAGCCGCAGGTGGTCACGCAGACCATCGACGGCAAGCTGCACGAGCCGTTCGAGGCCATGACGATCGACTGCCCCGAGGAGTTCGTCGGCGCCATCACCCAGCTGATGGCCGGCCGCAAGGGCCGGATGGAGGAGATGACCAACCACGCGGCGGGCTGGGTCCGCATGGACTTCATCGTTCCCAGCCGCGGCCTGATCGGCTTTCGCACCGACTTCCTGACCCTCACCCGTGGCACCGGCATCGCCAACGCCGTGTTCGACGGCTACCGGCCGTGGGCGGGGGAGATCCGGGCCCGACACACCGGCTCGCTGGTGTCCGACCGGGCCGGCGCGATCACGCCGTTCGCCATGATCCAGCTCGCCGACCGGGGCCAGTTCTTCGTCGAGCCGGGGCAGGACACCTACGAGGGCATGGTCGTCGGGATCAACCCGCGCGCGGAGGACCTCGACATCAACGTCACCCGAGAGAAGAAGCTGACGAACATGCGGTCGTCCACCGCCGACGTCATTGAGACGCTGGCCAGGCCGCTCGAGCTCGACCTGGAACAGGCGATGGAGTTCTGCGCGTCCGACGAATGCGTTGAGGTGACCCCGGAGATCGTGCGGGTGCGCAAGGTGGAATTGGACGCCACAACCCGGGCGCGCAGCCGGTCGCGGGCCAAGGCGCGGGGTTAATCGCGCGTGCATGGGCGGGCTGCTGCGCGGCTGCTCGATACCCTGATCGGCGTGCCGAGACGAGCCCGCCGCCTGCTCACGGCGATCGGCGTCCTCATCTCGCTGGTCGGGTTGACCCTGGCGGCTTGCACGGTGAACCCGCCGCCGGCGCCGCAGAGCACCGACACGCCGCACAACTCGCCCCCGCCGCCGCCGCGGGTCACCCAGATCATCATGGGCATCGACTCGATCGGCGCCGGGTTCAACCCGCACCTGCTGTCCGACCTGTCGCCGGTGAACGCCGCGATCAGCGCGCTGGTGCTGCCGAGCGCGTTCCGGCCCGTCCCCGACCCCGGGACGCCCACGGGCTCGCGCTGGGAGATGGACCCGACGCTCCTGGTGTCCGCCGAGGTGACGAGCCAGAATCCGTTCACGGTCACCTATAAGATCCGGCCCGAGGCGCAGTGGACCGACAACGCGCCGGTCGCTGCGGACGATTTCTGGTACCTGTGGCGACAGATGGTCAGCCAGCCCGGCGTCGTCGACCCCGCCGGCTACGACCTCATCACCGGCGTGCAGTCGCTGGAGGGGGCCAAGCAGGCCGTCGTGACCTTCTCGCAGCCATATCCGGCGTGGAAGGAACTGTTCAGCAATCTCCTGCCGGCGCACATCGTCAAGGACGTGCCCGGCGGCTTCGCGGCGGGGCTGGCCCGCGCGATGCCCGTAACGGCCGGCCAGTTCCGGGTGGAGAGCATCGATCCCCAGCGCGACGAGATCCTGATCGCCCGCAACGACCGCTACTGGGGGCCCCCGGCCAAACCGGCGCTCATCCTGTTCCGGCGCGCCGGCGCGCCCGCCGCGCTGGCCGACTCGGTCCGCAACGGCGACACCCAGGTGGCCCAGGTGCACGGCGGATCGGCCGCCTTCGCTCAGCTGTCCGCCATCCCCGACGTGCGCACCGCACGCATCGTCACGCCCCGGGTCATGCAGCTGACGTTGCGCGCCAACGAGCCCAAGCTGTCGGATGCGCAGGTTCGCAAGGCGATCCTGGGGCTGCTGGACGTCGATTTGCTCGCGGCCGTGGGCGCCGGCAGCGACAACACCGTGACGCTGGACCAGGCCCAGATCCGTTCGCCGAGCGACCCGGGCTACGAGCCGACCGCGCCGCCCGCGATGACGACGCCCGCCGCGCTGGCGTTGCTGACGGGTGCCGGGTACACGATCGAGTCCACCGCGTCGTCGTCACCCGCGCCGACGCCGGCGAGCACGGGGCCGCCGGAAGTCATTCGCGGCCGGATCAGCAAAGACGGCCAGCAGCTGTCGCTGGTGATCGGCGTGGCGGCGAACGACTCGACGTCGGTCGCGGTGGCCAACACCGTCGCCGACCAGCTGCGCAACGTCGGGATCGCCGCGACGGTGCTCGCGCTCGACCCGGTGTCGCTCTACCGCGACGCGCTGACCAACAATCAGGTCGATGCCATCGTCGGCTGGCATCAGGCGGGCGGAAACCTCGCGACGTTGCTGGCGTCGCGGTACGGCTGCCCTGCTCTGCAGACGACGCAGGTGCCGACCTCGAAAGCGGCATCAGCAAGCCCCCCGGCAAGCCCCTCGGCCAGCCCGTCGGGCTCCGTCGGGCCGGCCACCACCCCGCCCACCCCCACACAGACACCGAGCCGCCCGCCCGAGCCCGGCGCGCTGGTTCAGGCGCCGTCGAACCTCACGGGGATCTGCGATCGCAGCATTCAGTCGAACATCGACGCGGCGCTCAACGGCACCAAGAGCATCAACGAGGTGATCACCGCGGTCGAGCCCCGCATATGGAATATGGCGACGGTCCTGCCGATCCTGCAGGACACCACGATCGTCGCGGCCGGGCCCAGCGTGCGAAACGTCAGCCTGTCGGGCGCGGTGCCCGTTGGGATCGTGGGCGACGCCGGCCAATGGGTGAAAACCGGGCCGTAGCGCACGCCGATCCTCTCCTCGGTTAGCCGAAAACGAACACTTCCGGAAACGGTTCTTTTCATCATCTATCGGCGATACGTTGTGCTCGTCCCGGGTTGCGGCCCTCTTCGACGCCCAGGGTCAGGCCTACCAGGCGCTTAGCGCCGAGGCGGCGGCGTTCCATCTGCGGGTTGTGCAGCTCGTGGCGGCCGGGGCGAACGCCTACGCGAACGCCGAGGTCAACGTCGTGCAGAGCCTGGGGAATGTGGCACCTTAGGACCCCGACTTGCCGGACTCATTCTGGCCGCCCCGCCCCGGGCCGGCACCCGCCCGCGGGTGTCGCGGCGGATAAATTCGATGGCCTAAAGGTAACGGATGGCTTACAGATTTTTCCGCGCCGGGCGTCCGCGGCATTAGTTAATGCAAATCGCCGTTTTCACGGCGACATAGCGATACGCTCCCGTCGTCGCGAGAACCCGCACGAACCGGGCCGCGGGGGACAATTGACTCATGGATGTCGTGAGCCGGGGAGGCAAGGATGTCGTATCTGATTGCAGCGCCTGAATTTATCGCCGATGCTGCGCTGAATCTGGCGAATCTCGGCTCGTCGATCGGCTCGGCCAACGTGGCGGCGGCGGTCGCCACGACGGGCGTGCTTCCCGCCGCCGCCGACGAGGTGTCGGCGGCCATCGCCGCCCTGTTCGCCCAGCACGCCGCGGGCTACCAGCAGCTGAGCGCCGCCGCTGCGGCGTTCCACAACTCTTTCGTCGAGGCCCTGACAGCGGGCGCAGGCACCTACGCCACGGCGGAGGCAAACGTCGTCCAGACGATGGCGGCCGCCGTCCCCGCGCTGAGCATCGATCTCAGCGGCGGGCTGTCGGGCCTGGCGGCCAGCCTGAGCGCCGACATCTCGGAGCTCGGCGCCGGCCTCAACGTCGCGTTGTCGGGCAGCTTCGGCGGCAGCCTGTCGGGCCTGGCGCCGCTCGGTGCGGCCCTGGCCGCGGACCTCAACGGTGGGCTGAACGCGCTGGCCCAGACGGGTGGCTCGCTCGCCACAAACATCGGAGCCAGCCTTTCCGGCCTGTCGGGCACGCTGAGCGCCGGGCTGCCCGGCCTGCAGGCCAGCCTCGGTGGCGGCCTCTCGGGCCTGAGTGCCCAGCTGAGCGCCGCGTTGTCGGGCGGTCTCGGCGCGAGCCTGCCGGGGCTTTCGGGCCTCATCCAGACCGGCACCGCGCTGGCGAACAGCTTCGGCGCGGGGCTCAACAGCCTGGCCGGCAGCCTGGGCGCCGGGCTGAACGGCCTGACCGGCGGCCTGAACCTCGCGTTCCCCGGCCTCGCGGCCACCCTCAGCGGCGGCCTTTCCGGCCTGGGCGCGCAGCTGAGCGCCGCCCTGTCGGGCAGCCTGGGCGTGGGCGGCAGCCTCGCCGGGCTGGGTCCGCTGGGTGCGGCGCTGGCGGCCGACATCAACGGCGGGTTGAGCGCGCTGGCGCCCTTGGGGGCATCGCTGGCCGGTGCCCTCAGCGCCGGCCTGCCCGGCCTGACCGCCGCCCTGCCCGGCCTGACCGCCAGCCTTTCGGGGCTGAGTGCCCAGCTGAACGCCGCGTTGACCGGCGCTCTGGGTGGCGCGCTGCCGGGGCTGCCCGCCCTGGGCATCAACCTGCCCGCCCTGGTGGGTGGTCTGGGCATCAACCTGCCCGCGTTGACGGGCGGCCTGGGGCTGAACCTGCCCGCGCTGACCGCCGGGCTGAACGCCGCGCTGACCGGCACGCTCGGAGCCGGCCTGCCGGGCCTGACCGCCAGCCTGAACGGGAGCCTCGCCGGCCTGGCGAACATCCTCGGCTTCAGCCCCGCCCTGGGCGCGAACATCGGCCTCGCCCTGAACGGGTTGGGGGCCTCGCTCAACGCCGCGCTGAACGGCGGCCTGTCCGCCTCGCTCGCGGGATTCCCCGCGGTCCTGGCGACGCTCGTCGCGCCCTTCCAGACACTGCTGACGGCGGCCTCGCCGGCGGCGTTCCTGGCCCAGCTCCAGACCATGGAGTTGGCGTTCAACAGTGCGCTGCTCAACGGGGAGCTCGCCTTCAACGCGGCCCTCATCGCCCAGGAAGCCGGTATCGAGCTCGCCCTGTTCGGCAACCTCGGCAACGACGTCCTCAACACCTTCTTCAACTTCTGGAACGGGGTGCTGGGCACGGGTCAGGCGACGATCAACAGCCTGGTGGGCGTGCAGTTCCCGGCCGCCCTGCTGGCCGGCAGCCTGACGCTCGGCACCAGCCCCACCATCGGCGGTGGCCTGTTCGGCGGCCTGCTGGCCACGGTGCCCACCAAGTTCCTGTGGGACCTCGGCGTGGTCGAGGCGATCGCGGGCGCCTTCATGGGCGGCGGCGGCATCACCACCGCGCTGAACGCCGGCCTCAACCTGGGCGGGCTGCAGGCGTCGCTGGCGGCGAGCCTCGGCGGTTCGCTGTTCGCCGGGCTGCCCACGACCGGGGCGGCGTTGGTGGCGGCGCCCATCGCGGGCCTGCAGGGTCTCGCCAACACCGGGGCCACGCTGCTCACGAACCTGGGCGGCGCCGAGGCGGCGTTCAACACCAACCTGGTGGCCAACGAATTGGGCTTCGAGACAAGCCTGTTCGGCAGCCCGGTCGCCCTCAACGGCGCGATCAACCGGTTCTTCAACGCCGGCAACCTGGCGCTGCTGACCGGGGAGCAGACGGTCAACAGCTTCCTGGGCGGCGGCACCCTGAACCCGTCGCTGACCGTGGGCGGTGTCCTGACCGGCAGTGGGTCGGGGGTCTTCAACGGCGGCGACATCGCCGGCATCCCGGGCATCTTCTCGCAGATCCTCGCCGGCGGGTTCGACCTGGCTGGCACGCTGTAAGCCAGGGGCGTCCTAGCCGCCGGACGCCGACGGCTTCGGCGGGATCACGGTATCCACGATCAGCGCCAGCTCCCGCTTGTTCGGCGGGGCCCCGGTCAACATGAAATGCTGGTTGATCAGCGCTGGGCCGATTCGCGCGGTGAACGGTGTGACCGTAGCCGGATCGAGGTCGCCCTCGGCGACCGCGTCGCGCAGGATGCACTCGATGATGCGCAGGCGGGGGGCCACCACGGCGTCGGCGAAGATGGCGCGCATCTCCGGCTCGTGCAGGAGCTGGTTGACGATGGCCATCCCCGGGAAGGCGGTCTTGCCGGCGCCGATGTCGCGGTGGGTGGCGAACACTGCCAGCAGATTGTCCCGGGCCGACCGGCCCGGCCGCTTTTCGGGCACCGGCGGCAACGTGTGGACCATCGCGGCGTGGACCAGCTCGGACTTGGTGGCCCAGCGCCTGTATAGGGCCGCCTTGCCGGTTTGAGCGCGCGCCGCGATGCCCTCCATCGTCAGCCCGCCGTAGCCGACCTCCGCCAACTCGGCCAGCGTGGCCTCGTAGAGGGCGCGTTCAAGGACCTCGCCCCGGCGGCGGCTGCGGCCGCCGGCCCGCGGTGTCTCGGTGACCTGGGACATCGTTCGATAGTAGCCGTCCGCGTTCCTACTTCGCTGCGAGCCGCGAAAGATGGGCAGGGCGGCCGGTTTTGCCGGCCGGGGTAGGGTGCGTCCATGCCTGAGACCCCCGAAACTCCAAGGCTGTTGTTCGTCCACGCGCACCCCGACGACGAGAGCCTGAGCAATGGGGCCACAATCGCGCACTACACCGCCCGCGGGGCGCAAGTGAGCGTCGTGACGTGCACCCTGGGGGAGGAGGGCGAGGTCATCGGCGATCGGTGGGCCGGGCTCGCCGTCGACGGGGCGGACCAGCTCGGCGGCTACCGCGTGGGTGAGCTGACCGCCGCGCTGAAAGAGCTGGGCGTCGGCGAACCGATCTATCTTGGAGGCGCGGGCCGCTGGCGCGATTCGGGCATGCGCGGCACCCCCGCGCGCGGTCGCGGAAGGTTCATCGACGCCGACGAACGGGAGGCCGTCGCGGCGCTGGTGGACATCATTCGCGCCCGGCGCCCGCATGTCGTCGTCACCTACGACCCCAATGGGGGTTATGGCCATCCCGACCACGTGCACGCCCACACCGTCACGTCCGCGGCGGTGGCCGCCGCCGGCGGCACGGACTTTCCGGGGGAGCCGTGGGCCGTGCCCAAGTTCTACTGGACGGTCTTCGCGCTGAGCGCGTTCGGCGCCGGCATGCGCGAGCTCGGCCCGCAGGACCTGCGCCCGGAGTGGGCGGTGGCTCCGGAGGGCGAGTTCGACTTCGGCTATGCCGACGAAGACATCGATGCCGTCATCGAGCCCGGCCCGCGGGCGCGGGCCGCAAAAACCGCGGCGCTGGCCGCGCACGCCACCCAGGTTGTCGTCGGGCCGACCGGCCGGGCGGCCGCGCTGTCGAACAACATGGCGCTGCCGATCCTCGCGGAGGAACACTACGTCTTGGCCGCGGGCACCGCGGGCGCGCGAGACGAGCGCGGCTGGGAAACAGATTTGCTTGCGGGACTTGGCTTCAACGCGCCCTGAGGCGGTAGGCTTAGCGAACAGGCAGCCACGGAAGGAACCTGATGGACCCTGACATGGACCCTAATATGCAGCACTGGCAGGACCGGCTGGACAGCCTGCAGTGGGTCATCGGCTCGATACTCTCCAACGTCGACAGCGTTCCGACCTGACCGCAACCGAGGCGCGCGCCTCGTCCGTCGAGGACGTGGGCGCGACCGACCCCGCGATCCGGTTTGTCGTCCTGGCGCTGCTGGCCGTCGACGGGGTGCTCTCGGCGTTGGCCGGCGCGCTGCTCCTGCCCTCCTATATCGGTTCCGTCCCGTTTCCCGTCAGCGGTGTGTTCAGCGGGCTGCTCAACGCGGCTCTCGTGTGGGCTGCGGCGCGATGGACTCGGTCCTCGCGCGTGGCGGCCCTGCCGCTGTGGACGTGGCTGTTGACGGTGGCGGTGATCAGCGTGGGCGGCCCCGGCGACGACGTCATCCTGGGCGGCCACGGCCTGATGGCCTACGGAGCGCTGCTGCTGCTGGTCTTCGGGGTCGCGCCGCCGGTCTGGGTGTTGTGGCGCGGCCACACCCACTGAGGCGGGTGCTCATCCGGCGCCGATTGCACGTCGGCTGACGTGGTCAGGCGAGGATCGGCGGCAGCGGAGGCAGCGGCGGCAGGAACCCGAGCACCCAGTAGATCTCGCTGTTGATGAAGTAGTTGATCGACGCCGTGGTGGCTGTATAGAAATTGCTCAGCCCCTGCGCGAACGAGATCTCCCCGGCGAGCCAGTCCAGCGTATTGAACAAGCCGCTCTGCACCATGGGCTCGATCAGGTTGTAGAAGAACATGATCTGCGGAGCCAGGATGCCGACGTAGGGGACCCAGCCGGCGGCATACGTGAGCAGCTCGAACCCGTATTGCACCCACGGCTCGATCTGCAGGTAGGCGTTCTCGATCGAGGCGGCTATCGGTGCGAAGGCGTTCGCCGCGGGGACCACGGCCGCGGCCGTCGCGGCGGCCGGCGACAACAGCGCGCTGGCCGCGCTGAGGGCGCCGACGCCGCCCGTCGGACCCAGTAACAGCGCGCCGGCCTGAGTCGCCGCCGCGGCGCCGCGGGCCAGGAGGCCGCCGCCACCGCCGAAGATGGCGCCCTCGAGTTGTCCCAGGGCGTTCGACAGCATGCCGCCGCCCGCTCCCAGCGAAGCCATGGCGGTGCCGGCGCCGCCGCCGATCAGGGGATGGCCCAGCAACGCTGTCGCGGGCGCGTCAACCGCGCTCGCCAGCGTCTGCGCGGCGTCCGACTCGGCCGCCGCGTACGCGTTCGCGCCCGCCGTCAGGGCCGCGGTGAACTGCCGATGAAACGCCGACACCTGTGCGGTGAGCTGCTGGAAGCCCAGCCCGTGCTCGGAGAACAACGCGGCGATCTGGGTGGAGATCTCGTCTCCGGCCGCGGCCAGGATGCCCGTCGTCGGGGCCGCGGCCGCGACGCGTGCGGTGTCGAGCCCAGATCCGATGCCCACCAGTTCGGAAGCCGCGGTAACCAGCGCTTCCGGGGCCGCCAGCAAGAAAGACATCTCGTACCTCCCGTTGCCTCAGACCAGCACGATTTCGATGTCGGGATCCGCCGATCGCACGGATCGTAACTCGATCCCAGCAAATTAGCGGGAATGTGGGAAAAATGGTCCGTGGGCCGTCGCGCCGGCACCCCGCGCGGTCGACCGCCTGCCGACGCGGCCCTGACGCTACTGTTGCGCTTATGCGACCCGCGAAGGTTGCCGATACGCCGGATATCGGAACCCGCGGATGAAATCCGAGCGTGGGGGAGTTACACCAACGTGCCGCTGACGCCAGACCGGGAGCCCACCGCCCCGCCTAGCCCGCCGCCCAGCCCCTTGCCCAGTCCTATGGTCCCGCCTCCTGGAGCAAGCGCGTCGGCGATGCGGCGGGTGTTGCGGCGGGCGCGCGACGGGGTAGCCCTGAATGTGGACGAGGCGGCCGTCGCTATGACGGCCCGCGGCGCCGACCTTGCGGACCTGTGCATGAGTGCAGCGCGGGTGCGCGATGCGGGCCTGCAGTCGGCGGGACGCCGCGGCGCGGGCGGCAGATTGCCGATCACCTATTCGCCGAAGGTCTTCCTCCCGGTCACCCGTCTGTGTCGCGACAACTGCCACTACTGCACGTTCGTCAGCGTCCCGGGCCGGCTACGCGCCGAGGACACCGGCATGTACATGGAGCCCGACGAGATTCTCGACGTGGCCCGGCGCGGCGCCGAACTGGGTTGCAAGGAGGCGCTATTCACGCTCGGCGACCGGCCCGAGGACCGCTGGGCGGAAGCCCGCGAGTGGCTCGGGCAGCGAGGATACGACTCCACGCTGTCCTACGTGCGGGCGATGGCGATCCGGGTGCTCGAGGAGACGGGCCTGCTGCCGCACCTGAACCCCGGCGTGATGAGCTGGTCGGAGATGTCGCGGCTGAAGCCGGTGGCGCCGTCGATGGGTATGATGCTCGAGACGACGTCGCGGCGACTGTTCGAAACCAAAGGGCTTGCCCACTATGGCAGTCCCGACAAGGACCCGGCGGTCCGATTGCGCGCCCTCACCGACGCCGGCCGGCTGTCGATCCCCTTCACCACCGGACTGCTGGTCGGCATCGGCGAGACCCTGCCCGAACGCGCCGACACCCTGCATGCGATCCGCAAGCTGCACAAGGAGTTCGGTCATGTGCAGGAAGTGATCGTGCAGAACTTCCGAGCTAAGGAACACACCGCGATGGCGGCCGTTCCCGATGCGCACATCGAGGACTACCTGGCGACGGTGGCGGTGGCGCGACTGGTGCTGGGCCCCGGAATGCGCATCCAGGCGCCGCCCAACCTGGTGTCTCGCGAGGAGTGCTTGGCGCTGCTGGGTGCGGGCGTCGACGATTGGGGCGGCGTTTCGCCGCTGACTCCCGACCATGTCAACCCGGAGCGTCCGTGGCCGGCGCTGGACGAGCTGGCCGCCGTGACCGCCGAGGCCGGCTACGAACTGGTACAGCGGTTGACCGCCCAGCCGAAGTACGTGCAGGCCGGGGCGGCGTGGATCGACCCGCGGGTGCGTGGCCACGTCGACGCGCTGGCGGATCCCGCCACCGGCCTCGCCCGGGACGTCAAACCGGTGGGCATGCCGTGGCAGGAGCCCGACGACGTCGAGTCGTCGGGGCGGGTGGACCTCAACGCGGCCATCGACACCGAGGGCCGCAATTCCGAGGCCCGCAGCGACCTCGACAGCGCGTTCGGGAACTGGGAATCGATCCGGGCGCGCGTGCACGAGTTGTCCGCCTACGCCCCGGAGCGCATCGACACCGATGTGTTGGCGGCCCTCCGTTCGGCGGAGCGCAACCCCTCCGGGTGCACCGACGACGAATATCTGGCGCTGGCGACCGCTGACGGGCCCGCGCTGGAAGCGGTTGCGGCCCTGGCGGATTCGCTACGGCGTGACGTCGTCGGCGACGACGTCACGTTCGTCGTGAACCGCAACATCAACTTCACCAACATCTGCTACACGGGCTGCCGGTTCTGCGCTTTCGCGCAGCGAAAGGGCGACGCCGACGCGTACTCGCTGTCCGTCGACGAGGTCGCCGACCGCGCCTGGGAGGCGCACGTGCAGGGCGCCACCGAGGTGTGCATGCAGGGCGGGATCGATCCCGAGCTCCCGGTCACCGGCTACGCCGAGCTGGTCCGCGCGGTAAAGGCCCGGGTGCCGTCGATGCACGTGCATGCGTTCTCGCCGATGGAGATCGCCAACGGAGTCACCAAGAGCGGATTGAGCATTCGCGAGTGGCTGACCGGGCTGCGCGAGGCCGGGCTGGACACCATTCCGGGCACCGCCGCCGAGATCCTCGACGACGAAGTGCGCTGGGTGCTGACCAAGGGCAAGCTGCCCACCTCGATGTGGATCGAGATCGTCACCACCGCGCACGAGGTCGGCCTGCGGTCGTCGTCGACGATGATGTACGGACACGTCGACACCCCGCGACACTGGGTCGGTCACCTCAACGTGCTCCGCGAAATCCAGGACCGCACGGGCGGTTTCACCGAGTTCGTGCCGCTGCCGTTCGTGCACCAGAATTCGCCGCTGTACCTGGCCGGCGCGGCCCGTCCCGGGCCGACCCATCGCGACAACCGCGCGGTGCACGCGCTAGCCCGAATCATGTTGCACGATCGCATTTCCCACATCCAAACCAGCTGGGTCAAGCTCGGCGTCGAACGTACACAGGTGATGCTCAACGGTGGCGCCAACGACCTGGGCGGCACGCTGATGGAGGAGACCATCTCGCGTATGGCCGGTTCGGAGCACGGCTCGTCCAAGACCGTGGGCGAGCTGAGCGCGATCGCGGAGGGCATCGGTCGCCCGGCGCGCCAGCGCACCACCACCTACGCGCCGCTCGCGGCCTGAGCCCGTGCGGGGCGCATCCCCCGCCGCGCGGATGGGTATGGCTACTCCATGACCCGACGCATCGATGACGAGCGATTTCCCGAGTGGCGGCCGTTCCTGGATGCGGCTCGGCGGCGACGACCCGGCGACGGCACGTGGTGTGAGGCATGGACGGTCCGTGACATCGTCGCTCACCAGGCCGGGAACGCCGAGGAGCTCGCGCGAGTGCTGGGAGCGCACCTGGCGGGTGACTCGCTCGACACGCGTGGCTTCGAGGAACGCGAGGGCCCGCTCCGCGATCTCGACGATGCCGGGCTGTGGGACGCACTGCTCGATCGGATGGCCACGCTCAATGAGGTAGCGGAGGCCGCGGAGGCGGCGCCGCCGGACACCGACGTGGGCTGGACCGGCCGGACCATGAAGGTGCCGTGGTTCGCCGAGCACATGCGCGAGGAACTCGTGCTGCACTGCTGGGACATCACCGGCGACAATGCCCAGGTGGGGGAACTGCTGGCTCAGCCGTGGATGACGGCCCACAGCGTCTTCGCGGTGGGCCGACCGTTGCTGGCCACGGGCGCCGGGCTGCTGCGGCCGGGGGAACGAGTCGACGGCCGATTGCGTGTCCCGGACGCCGACGACGTCGTGGTGCGGGCGGATGGCCACGACACCAGCATCGAATTGGCACCCGCCGAGGGCCCGGCGACGATCGAAACCGACGCCGCGGCCCGGGTGCTGTTGCTTTGGGGCCGACGGCCATCGGACCCGTCACGGCTCTACAGCCATGCCGGGTCCGATGCGTTAGGCCTGGTACGCCGCCTGCTCAGCGGCTACTGAGCGTCGCTCAGTAGTTGTTGCAGCTACCCGCCACCGACAGGACGTCGTTGAAGTACGGCGCGGCCTGCGGCATAGCCTGGATCTGCTGCGCCATCTGCGCGCGCTTCGGCGGCGGCGAAGCGAGGAACTGACGCAGGTAGCCCTGAGCCAGCGGCGACGAATTCAGCTGGGCGGCAGCGCCCGGGTCCGTCGCGTTAAGGGCGGCGATCACCTGCCCGTAGTTACAGGTCGTGTTGATCACCGGATCCAGCGGATCGGCCGATGCGATTCCGGCAGCGGCGGTCAATGCGATCGCGGCACCGCCGAACGCGGTAGCCAGTTTGGTCAACGACAGCCTCATGTTGTGGACACCCTTCCCGAACTAATGCACCGTCAAATGAACGGCGACGACATTGCCCAGCGGTTGCCGTCTCTCGTTGAGATTACCAGCCCCCGTGAGGTTTCTCCCTCGAAATCGTTATCGGCAACCCGGCTCCGCGCGTAACAATTCCCAGGTCAAGCGGCTGTTCGCCGTGGGCGAACGGGTCGGGGAATGGGGCCTTCCGGTGGGTTATCGGCCCGAATCGGCCGGCAGTGAAAAGATCGGCGGGCGCCCGCGGCACCGTTCGGCGCCCCGGCCGTCCTCCGGCGGTGCTCCCGGGTCCGCCCGTGCGCCACCGATCGGCTGCGCGAACCGCGCCGCGGGCACCCATATCAGCCGTCGATCCGACCCGCGAGGCAGGTGGTTGACGTGTATGTGCAACGTCTAGTATCAGTAACCAAAGCTTTCTCTGCAGCGGCCGAAACGTCGTGGCCGGCTGAAACGGTGGCCGGCTGAAACAGCCCACAAAGAGCAGTACCTGGAGGAGACGTCTGTGACCTACACAATCGCCGAACCCTGCGTGGACATCAAGGACAAGGCGTGTATTGAGGAGTGCCCGGTCGACTGCATCTACGAAGGCGCCCGGATGCTGTACATCCACCCGGATGAGTGCGTCGACTGCGGCGCCTGCGAGCCGGTCTGCCCCGTCGAGGCGATCTACTACGAAGACGACGTGCCGGAGCAGTGGAGCCAGTACACCCAGATCAATGCCGACTTCTTCGCCGAGCTGGGTTCGCCGGGCGGCGCGGCGAAGGTCGGCCTGACCGAAAACGACCCACAAGTGGTCAAGGACCTGCCGCCGCAGGGCGAAGGCGACTGAGCGGGCCGGTGCCGCACAAGCCCGGGACGCGCGTCCCGCGCGGGCGGGTGTCTGAAACCCTGCCGGAGTTTCCCTGGGACACCCTCGCCGAGGCGAAAGCGTTGGCCCAGGCTCACCCCGGCGGGATCGTCGACCTGTCCGTCGGCACCCCGGTCGACCCGGTGGCGCCGCTGATCCGGGTGGCTTTGTCGGCCGCGAGCTCCGCGCCGGGGTATCCGACGACCGCCGGAACCCCGCGCCTGCGGCAATCGGCGGTCGCGGCGCTGGAGCGCCGCTTCGGGATCACCGGCCTCACCGCGGACGACGTGCTGCCGGTGATCGGCAGCAAGGAGCTGATCGCCTGGCTGCCGACCTTGCTGGGACTGGGCCCGGCCGATGTGGTCGTGGTGCCGGAGCTGGCATACCCCACGTACGACGTCGGCGCGCGGCTGGCGCGGGCCGACGTGCTGCGGGCGGATTCGCTGACACAGCTTGGGCCGCAGGCCCCGGCGCTGGTCTATCTCAACTCGCCGGGCAATCCCACCGGCCGCGTGCTGGGGGTTGACCACCTGCGCAAGGTTGTCGACTGGGCGCGCGACCGCGGCTGCGTCGTCGCATCGGACGAGTGTTACCTGGGCCTGGGCTGGGAGGCCGAGCCGCGGTCGGTGCTGCATCCGTCCGTCTGCGGCGGCGACCATACCGGGTTGCTGGCGATCCACTCGCTGTCGAAGAGCTCCTCGCTGGCGGGGTACCGCGCCGGTTTGGTCGCGGGGGACGCGGATCTGATCGCCGAGCTGCTGGAGGTGCGCAAGCACGCCGGGATGATGGTTCCGGCGCCCATCCAGGCCGCCATGGTGGCCGCGCTCGACGACGACGCCCACGAGCTGGCGCAGCGGGAGCGGTACGAGCGGCGGCGCGCCGCGCTGTTGCCGGCGGTGCGCACCGCCGGCTTCACCGTCGACCATTCGGAGGCCGGCCTCTACCTCTGGGCCACCCGCGACGAGCCCTGCCGTGACACCGTCGCGTGGCTGGCCGCCCGCGGCATCCTGGTGGCGCCCGGCGACTTCTATGGCCCCCGCGGCGGACGGCACGTGCGGGTGGCGCTGACCGCCGACGACGAGCGCATCGCCGCCGCCGTGCAGAGACTCGCCTAAGCCACGCCCGCCTCGCCCGGTGCCCGGGCACCGCGGGCGGCAGAATGCTTCGCAGCGTTAACCCTATTATCCGTGCTCAACCTCGGGTAAGGAATGTGGTCGTGACAACTTCGGCGGGCAAGCCACGCATCCCCCTGGCGTTCGGAGACATCGCCAAGCGCATCCTGCTGGGCAAGCCGCTGATCACCGAGGAGCTCGGCGAGGAGAAGCTGTCCAACCCGGTTGCGCTCGGCGCGCTTTCCCCCGATGCGATCTCCTCCACCGCGTACGGCCCCGAGCAGATCCTCATCGAATTGCTTCCGCACGCCGGACTGGCGGCGTTCCTGTTGTTGCTGCCCGTCACCGGCGTCATCCTCTTGATCCTGGTGCTGGTGACGGCGTCGTATCGGCAGGTCGTCATGGCCTACACCCGGGCGGGCGGTTCCTACATCGTCGCGCGGGACAATTTCGGGCCCCGCGTCGCGCAGGTCGCCGCGGCCGCCCTGTTGATCGACTACGTCGTCACGGTGGCGGTGCAGTCCGCCGCGGGGACCGTCGCGGTCGTGTCCGCCATCCCGGCGCTGGGCCCGCACAGCCTGCAGATCACGGTCGGCGTGGTGCTGTTCATCTGCTATGCGAACCTGCGCGGCCTGCGGGAGGCGGGCTGGCCTTTCGCGTTCGCGACGTACTTCTTCGTCGTCATGGTGGGCCTGACGATCGTCGTCGGTGTCGCGCGGGCGGTGATGGGGGACCTGCCGGTGTACGACGCCGCGCATATGCCCGGGACCGTGCCGGTGCACCGCGCCGACGGGCTGGTGATGGGTGCGACGGTCCTGGTGTTGCTGCGCGCGTTCGCGAACGGTGGTTCGTCGCTGACCGGTGTCGAGGCGATCTCCAACACCGTCGACTATTTCCAGAAACCGCAGGGCCGCAACGCGCGGCTGGTGCTGACCATCATGGCCAGCATCCTCGGCTTCCTGCTGGCAGGGGTCGCATATCTGGCGTACGCCACCCACGCCACCCCGTACCTCAGTGAATATCCGTCCGTCCTGTCGCAGATCTCCCGGGGAGTCTTCGGCGGCGGGGTCATTGGCAACGTCTTCTACATCCTGGTTCAGGCCGCCACCGCCGCGATTCTGTTCACGGGCGCCAACACCAGCTTCAATGGGTTCCCGGCGCTGGCCAGTTTCGTCGCCGAAGACCGCTTCCTGCCGCGGCAACTGACCAAACGCGGCCATCGGCTGGTCTTCTCGAACGGCATCATCACGCTGACCGCGCTGTCCGTGGCCCTCTTGCTAGCCACCGGGGGCTCGGTCAACGCCCTGGTTCCGTTCTATGCGATCGGCGTGTTTACCGGGTTCTCGATGGCCGGCTACGGGATGACCAAGCATCACCTGACGCATCGGGAGGCGGGATGGCGCCGCCGCCTGGCGATCAACCTCTCCGCGGCGATCCTGTCGACGATCGTGGTGGGCATCTTCGCGGTGGCCAAGTTCACCGAGGGCGCGTGGCTCGTCGTCGTCATCTTCCCGCTCCTGGTGTTCGTGCTCACCCGGCTCAACCGCGAATACCGGGCAGAGGCCGCCATTCTCGAGATGTTCCGCACCGACCGTCCGGAGATGGTGAAGTACGCGCGCCACCGCGTGTTTGTCTTCGTCAACTCCCTGGACCTGTCGGTGATTGAAGCGCTGCGGTATGGCCGGGGCCTTCGGGCCGACGAGCTGGTGGCGGTCCATTTCATGGTCGACGCGGCATACGCGGCGCAGCTGCGGAAGCGGTGGGATCACTTCGACCTGGAAACGCCGCTGCGCATCGTCGACTGCCCCGACCGCCGGATCACCCGGGCCGCACAGCTGTTCGTCGCCAAGGCCCGCGACGAGCATCGGGACACCAACGTGACGGTGCTGCTGCCGCGGCGCACGTTCGCGCCGCTGCTGGGCCGGCTGCTGCACGACCGCACCGCGGACAAGATCGCCCGGGCCGTCAGCCTCATCCCCGACGCCGCGGCCACGATCGTCCCCTACGACGTGGAGTCCCGCATCAAGGAGGCCTACCCGAACAGCTTCGAGCAGCGCATCGTCGACGAGATCGACAAGATCAAGGCGTGGGTCTCGAAGGGTGAAGACGACAAAGTGGACGCCTACGAGCACCCGGAACGGCCGCCGTCGGTGATCATGGTGGCGGGCCTGATCTCCGGCCAGCGTGCCACGGTCGAAGGGCGGGTCACCGAGGTCGAGGACGTCGCCGAGGGGAAACGCACCCTTCGACAGGTCACCATCGGCGACAGCAGCGGCGAACTGACGGTCACTTTCCGGCCCAGCCATGGCGGCGCCGACATCCAGCCCGGCCAGCTGCTGCGGATCACCGGCAAGGCGCGCCAAACGGGCAACCGCCCGATGTTCATGGTTGACCCGGCCTATCACGTGATCGAGGACCCCGCGAAGGCGGCCGAGTCCGGGCCGGCGGAGCAGGCCGAGAAGGCCTGACCGTAGCGGAGCTACTCCGCAGCTGACCGTGCATCTCCTCGCAAAGGATCGTTTTCAGCTGCGGTGCAGCGAATCTGCTCGTGCTGCTCATCCCGGCGTGTCGCCGGCGCGACACGGCCACGCAGCGAGCGGCGCCAATTTTTTCGTTGCCGGCCGCTGAATCGGGGCGTATTTTGTGCGGCGTGAGATCGTGCAGGGCACCCGCCGGTGCGGTCATTATCCTCAACGTCGTTGCCCGACATGCATTTTCGGCGTGACGAGGTGGGCGAATGCGACGCGCGGCACCGTGACCGCCGATCCACCCCGGCGGGCGCCGCACGCCAGTTCGGCGTGTCGCTTTCAGTTGTGTTGACAGCAAAGGACTTATCGCCGTTAAGAGATTCCGCCGCCGCGCACGCTTAGGGAACATCCAGCGAACTCGTGGACGGCCCTATCGGCTGGCGTGGATGGCGGCCGCCGGCGGCGTGGCCGACGAGCCGGGCGCCCAGTCGGGTGAAGCGTTTGCCGACGCCGGCGCAGCGGTGTGGAATTCCTCACTCGCAACGCAGTTTTCACGTCACCCTAATCCGCCGGCTCTATGAGTTGCGGTACGTTCGTACCGTCGAGCCGGCGTCTTTGGTCGGTAGGCTGACACCTGCACATCAAACTTCCGAGCCCGGATGCATGCGAGATGGTGCGCGCCGAAGCGCACGGGGCTGCGCTGAGCATTCCCACGGCGGTCGAATGCCCAATACCGTTGGGCGAGAACAGGGGGTCTCCCACATTGCGCGCCGCAAACGCCACACCCGTTGCCGTCATCGGTATGGCCTGCCGACTTCCCGGCGGGATCGATTCCCCGCAACGATTGTGGGAGGCGCTGCTGCGCGGTGACGACTTCGTGGGTGAGATCCCGATCGAGCGGTGGGACGCGGACAAGTTCTACGACCCCGAGCCCGGCGTGCCCGGTCGGTCGGTCACCCGGTGGGGTGCCTTCCTCGACGACGTCGGGGGCTTCGACTGCGACTTCTTCGGCATGACCGAACGTGAGGCGATCGCCATCGACCCGCAGCACCGCCTGTTGCTGGAATCGTCCTGGGACGCCATCGAGCACGCCGGCCTGGATCCGGCCTCGCTGGCCCGGTCGCAGACCGGCGTCTTCGTGGGCCTGACCCATGGCGACTACGAGTTGCTGACCGTCGAGATCGGCGCCGCCGAGGGGCCGTACGGATTCGCCGGAACCAGCCCCAGCCTGGCGTCCGGGCGGGTGGCGTACGCGCTGGGCCTGCACGGTCCGGCCTTCACGGTGGACACGGCCTGCTCGTCGGGGTTGATGGCCGTGCACCAGGCGTGCGGCAGCCTGGACAGCGGCGAGAGCGAGCTGGCCCTGGCCGGCGGCGTCGTCGTGACCCTGGAGCCCCGCAAGTCGATCACCGGCTCGCTGCAGGGCATGCTGTCTCCCACCGGCAAGTGTCACGCCTTCGACGCGGCGGCCGATGGGTTCGTGTCGGGCGAGGGCTGCGTGGTGCTGCTGCTCAAGCGGTTGGCGGACGCGCAACGCGACGGCGATCGCGTCCTTGCGGTCCTGCGCGGCACCGCGGCCAACCAGGACGGGCGCACCGTCAACATCGCGACGCCCTCGGAGACTGCCCAGGTCGCCGTCTACCGGGAGGCGCTCGCGGCCGCGGGTGTGGAGCCCGCGACGGTCGGTCTGGTCGAGGCGCACGGCACCGGCACCCCGGTCGGCGATCCGATCGAGTATGCGAGCCTGGCCGCCGTGTACGGGGCGCAGGGCCCGTGCGCGCTCGGATCGGTGAAGACCAACTTCGGTCACATGCAGTCCACGTCGGGGGCGTTGGGGTTGATGAAGGCCATCCTCGCGCTTCAGCACGGCGTGGTTCCGCAGAACCTGCACTTCACCCGCCTTCCCGACCAGCTGGCCGAGATCAAGACGGAATTGTTTGTGCCACAGGACAACACGCCGTGGCCCACCAACGGCCACCACCCGCGGCGCGCCGCCGTGTCGTCCTACGGGTTGTCCGGCACCAACGTGCACGCCATCCTGGAGCAGGCCCCCGCGGCCGACGAGCCGGCGGCACCGGCCCCCGACGGTCCGTTGCTGTTTCCCGTCTCCGCCACCTCGGCCGAGCAGTTGCGGGTCACCGCCGCTCGGCTCGCGGATTGGGTCGACGGCTTCGACGGCGCCGGTCGCGCGGGCCTAGCCGACCTGGGTTACACGCTGGCGCGGCGCCGCGCGCACCGACCGGTGCGGACGGTCGTGGCGGCGAGTGACGTAGGCGAGCTGAGCAAGGCCCTGCGGGAGGTGGCCGACAGCGACATCCCGTTCGAGCCGGCCGTCGGCCAGGACGACCGTGGACCGGTGTGGGTGTTCTCCGGCCAGGGTTCACAGTGGTCGAAGATGGGCGCCGAGCTGCTGGCCACCGAGCCGGTGTTCGCCGCCACCATCGCCGCGATCGAGCCGGTGGTCGCCAGGGAATCCGGTTTCTCGGTGACCGAGGCGATGTCGGCGCCCGAGACGGTCACCGGGATCGACCGCGTGCAGCCGACCATCTTCGCGATGCAGGTCGCCCTCGCCGAGACGATGAAGTCCTACGGGGTGCGCCCCGGCGCGGTCATCGGGCACTCGCTCGGTGAGTCCGCGGCCGCCGTGGTCGCCGGAGCGCTCTCGCTCGAAGACGGGCTGCGCGTCATCTGCCGGCGGTCCCGGCTGATGAAGCGGATCTCCGGTAGCGGCGCCATGGCGTCGGTGGAACTGCCTGGCCAGCAGGTGCTTTCGGAATTATCCATCCGCGGCGTGTCGGATGTGGTGCTGTCCGTGGTCGCCTCGCCGACATCGACCGTCGTCGGCGGTGACACCCAGATGATCCGGGATCTGGTCGCCGCCTGGCAGGAGCAGGACGTGATGGCCCGCGAGGTGGCCGTGGACGTCGCCTCGCACTCGCCGCAGGTGGACCCCATCCTCGACGAGCTCGTCGAGGCGCTCGCCGACCTCGAGCCCCGGACCCCGGAAGTGCCGTACTACTCGGCGACGCTGTGGAACCCCAAGGAACGGCCCGCGTTCGACGGCGACTACTGGGCGGAAAACCTCCGCTACACCGTGCGATTCGCGGCGGCCGTCCAGGCGGCCCTCAAGGACGGGTTCCGGGTCTTCGGTGAGCTCGCGCCGCGTCCGCTGCTCACCCACGCCGTCGAGCAGAACGCGGCGAGCCTGGACATGCCGATCGCCGCGCTGGCGGCTATGCGGCGCGAACAAGAGCTGCCGGCCGGCCTGCGCGGCTTCGTCGCCGACGTGCACAGCTCCGGGGCCACGGTCGACTTCTCCGTCCAGTACCCCTCCGGTCGCCTGGTGGAGGCGCCGCTGCCCACCTGGACGCACCGCGACCTGTTGCTCAGCCGCGAATCGCTCGACCAGACGCGCGGCGCGGCGGTGCAGACCGTGCACCCCCTGCTCGGTGCCCACGTGCACCTGCACGAGGAACCGGAGCGCCACGTGTGGCAGGGCGAGATCGGCACCGAGGCGCACCCGTGGCTGGCCGATCACCAAATCCACAGCGTTGCCGCCCTTCCCGGCGCCGCGTACTGCGAGATGGCGCTGGCCGCGGCCACCGCGGCCCTCGGCGAACTCTCGGAGGTGCGCGACATCAAGTTCGAGCAGACGCTGCTGCTCGACGACCAGACGCGGGCGTCGTCGGCGGCCACCGTCGCCGCGCCGGGCGTCCTCGACTTCAGCGTCCAGACACACGAGGAGGGCGAACGCATCCGGCGGGCGAGCGCGGTCCTGCACTCCACCGGCCAGGACGACGCGCAGGAGTCGCCGCCGGCGCCGCACGATTTGCAGACGCTGATCGCGGCGCACCCGTCCCGGGTGGACGGCGCGGAACTGCGGAAAGCCTTCGATGCCGTGGGCATTCAGTACGGTCCGGCCTTCTCGGGCCTGGCGGCGACGCGGACGGCCGAGGGCGAGGTCACGACGGTGCTCGCGGAGGTGGCGCTGCCGCCGACGATCCGCTCGCAGCAGATCGCCTACGCCACCCACCCGGCCCTGCTGGACGCGTGCTTCCAGTCGGTCATCGTCCACCCCGAGGTGCAGCGCGCGGGCGCCGGCGGCCTGCTGCTGCCGGTGGGCGTGCGCCGGCTGCGCAACTACCAGTCGACGCGAAACGCGCACTACTGCCTGACCCGGATCACGTCCTCGCGCCCCGGCGAGTGCGTGGCCGACCTGGAGGTGCTGGATCAGGCCGGGACGGTGCTGTTGACCGTCGAGGGTCTGCGCATGGCCGGCGGCGCCTCCGGACACGAGCAGGCGCAGCGGGTGCTCAACGAGCGGCTGCTGACCATCGAATGGGAACCGGGCGACCTGCCGGAAACGCCGGCGAGCGAGCCGGGATCCTGGCTGCTGCTCGACGCGTCCGACGGCGCCGACCCGTTCGCGGCGCGGCTTGTCGAGGCGCTGAAAGCCGTTGGCGCCCAATGCGCGGCGACATCGTTGCCGCCGGGTTCGGTCGACACCGAGCGGCTGCGTTCGCTGCTGTCCGGCGGCGCCGCCGCCGTGAACGGTCACGGCGCGGCCCACGCCGTCTTGAAGGGCCTGACCGGCGTCGCCGTGCTGACGGCGCCACCGGGCGAGGAGGCCGACCGGCTGCGCCGCGGGCGGGACCACGTCTCCCACGTCGTGAGCGTCGCCCGCGAACTCTCCGAGCTGTCCGGCCAGGCGCCTCGGCTCTTCGTCGTGACCAGGGACGCCGCCACGGTCGCCGGCGGCGACATGGCGAACCTGGAGCAGGCCGGCCTGCGCGGCGTGCTCCGGGTGATCGATGCCGAGCATCCGCATTTGGGCGCCACCCAGGTCGACCTCGATACCGCAACCGAAGCCGGTTGTGTCGCCGCGCAATTGGTGAGTGGCTCGGATGAGGACGAGACCGCCTGGCGTGGCGGCGAGTGGTACACGGCTCGGCTGCGGCCCGGCCCGCTGCGGCCGGCCGAACGCCGAACCGCCGTGGTCGCGCACGACCGCGACGGCAGTCGGCTGCGCATCCGGACGCCCGGGGACCTCGAATCCCTCGAATTCACCGCCTTCGACCGGGTGCCGCCCGGGCCGGGGGAGATCGAGGTCGCGGTCACCGCCTCGACCATCAACTTCGCCGACGTCCTCGTCGCCTTCGGCCGGTACCCCACCTTCGAGGGCTTCCAGCAGCAGCTGGGCGGCGACTTCGCCGGCGTGGTGACCGCCGTCGGACCCGACGTCACCGAACACCAGGTCGGCGACCACGTGGGCGGCATGTCCCGGAACGGGTGCTGGGGCACCTTCGTCATCGCCGACGCCCAGCACGCAGCGCCCCTGCCGCCCGGGGTGCCGCTGCGGGACGCGGCCGCGGTGCCGACGGCGTCGGCGACCGCGTGGTACAGCCTGCACGATCTGGCCCGCGTCTCGCCGGACGACAAGGTGCTCGTGCACTCCGGCACCGGCGGCGTCGGGCAGGCCGCGATCGCGATCGCGCGGTCCGCGGGCTGCGAGATCTTCGCCACCGCGGGCAGCCCCGAGCGGCGGCAATTGCTGCGCGACATGGGAATCGAGCGCGTCTACGACTCGCGCAGCACGGACTTCGCCGACGAGATCCGCCGGGACACCGACGGATACGGCGTCGACGTGGTACTCAACTCGCTGCCCGGTGCGGCGCAGCGCGCGGGCATCGACCTCCTGGCCTTCGGTGGGCGCTTCATCGAGCTGGGCAAGCGCGACATCTATCGTGACACCCACCTCGGGCTGTTCCCGTTCCGGCGCAACCTGTCGCTGTTCGCGGTCGACCTGGCTCTACTGACCTACACCCACCCGCGGACCCTGCGGCGCCTGCTGGAAACCGTGTACGAACGCACGGCATCCGGCGAGCTGCCGCTGCCGCAGACGACGCACTACCCGATCCAGGACGCTGCCGCGGCGGTGCGCCTGGTGGCCGGCGCCGGGCACACCGGCAAGGTGGTGCTCGACGTGCCGCAAGCGGGAAGCAGCGTGGCCGTGGTGCCGCCCGAGCAGGTGCGGCCGTTCCGGTCCGACGGCGCCTACATCGTCACCGGCGGCATCGGGGGACTGGGGTTGTTCCTCGCCGGCGAGATGGCCTCGCGCAGCGGCGCGGCCGGCTGTGGGCGGATCGTCCTCAACTCCCGTTCGGCGCCCGATGAGCGCGCGCAGGAGGCCATCGAGCGGTTGCGCGCCGCGGGGGCCGACATCCAGGTGGAGTGCGGTGACATCGCCGACCCGGACACCGCTCGGCGCCTGGTGGAGTGCGCGACCGCTTCGGGGTTGCCGGTGCGCGGAGTGCTGCACGGGGCGGCCGTCGTCGAGGATGCCACGCTCACCAACGTCAGCGACGAGCTGATCGACCGCTGTTGGGCACCAAAGGTTTACGGTGCGTGGAACCTGCACGAGGCCACCGCGGGCCAGCCGCTGGACTGGTTCTGCTCCTTCTCGTCGGCGGCCGCGCTGGTCGGCTCGCCGGGGCAGGGGGCCTACGCCGCGGCGAACAGCTGGCTGGACGGGTTCGCCCACTGGCGGCGGGCGCAGGGGCTGCCGTGCACCGCCATCGCCTGGGGGGCGTGGTCGGAAGTCGGTCGCGCCACCGCCCTGGCCGAAGGCGCCGGCGTGGCGATCAAGCCGGCCGAGGGCTACCGCGCCTTCGAGACGCTGCTGCGCTACGACCGCCCGTATGCCGGCTATGCGCCGATCATGGGGACGCCGTGGCTGACGGCGTTCGCCCAGCGCAGCCGCTTCGCCGAGGGGTTCCGGTCGATGGGTCAGGGCAAACGGGACACGGGCAAGTTCCTCGCCGAACTGAAGGCGCTGCCCCGTGAGGAATGGCCGAGCGCGATCCGCCGGCTGGTGTCCGGTCAGATCAGTCTGCTGTTGCGCCGCTCGATCGATCCGGACCGGCCGCTGTCGGACTACGGGCTGGACTCGCTGGGCAACCTGGAGCTGCGAACGCGCATCGAGACCGAGACGGGTGTGCGCATCAGTCCCACGAAGATCACCACCGTGCGCGGTCTCGCGGACCATTTGTGCGAAGAGTTGGCCGACTTGGAGGCCGCAACGGCGGCGTCCTGATCGCGGCACGCCGTGCTGGCGTGGGGGAATTGGAATTGAGGGAGAGGGACCGTTGCGGGTAGGGCCGTTAGGTGTGGGAACGCTGTTCGATTGGCAACCGGCGGCCGGCAGGACCGTATCGTGGCAACCGACGGCTGCCACGCGCGAGGAGGCGCGTCACGCGCCGGTGAGTTCGGTGCCGGTCAGTTACATGCAGGCACAGCACATTCGGGGGTATGCCGAGCAGAAGGCGAAGGGGCTCGACTACTCCCGCCTGATGATCGTCAGCAGCGACGTGCCCGGACGGTGCGACATTCGCGCGGCGAATTACGTTGTCAACGCTCATGTTCGCCGCCACGACACCTACCGCAGCCGGTTCGAATACACCGGTGACGGGCGGATCATCAGGCGAACGCTGCGAGACGCCGCCGACATCGAGTTCGAACCCGTCGACCACGGCGAGCTGACGCTGGACGAGATCCGGCGGCTCGCGGTGAGCACCCCGGATCCACTGCAGTGGGGGTGCTTTCAATTCGGGATCATCCAGGGCGAGGATCACTTCACGTTTTACGCCAGCGTCGACCACGTCCACGTGGACGCGATGCTGGTCGGCGTGACGCTGATGGAGTTCCACATGATGTACGCCTCGCTGGTCAGCGGTGGGGCGCCGCTGGAATTGCCCGAGGCGGGCAGCTACGACGACTTCTGCGTCCGGCAGCGCGCCTTCACCGACGCGCTGACCGCCGAGTCGCCGCAGGTCCGGTTGTGGCGCCAGTTCGCCGAGGGCAATGGCGGCAGCCTGCCCGAGTTCCCCCTTCCGCTGGGCGACCCGTCGCTGCCGAGCGAATCGGCGATCGTCACCGCGACCATGCTCGACGAGGAGCAGACCGGGCGTTTCGAGTCGGCCTGCACCGCGGCGGGCGCGCGATTCATCGGTGGCGTGCTCGCCTGCTGTGGCCTGGCGGAATACGAACTGACCGGAGCCGCAACGTATTACGGTTTGACGCCGCGCGACACCCGCAAGACGCCGACCGACGCCCTGACCCAGGGTTGGTTCACCGGCCTGATCCCGGTCACGGCGCCCATCGCCGGGTCGTCGTTCGAGGAATCGGCGCGCGCGGCGCAGGCCTCCTTCGACATGGGCGCGGGCCTGGCGGAAGTGCCGTACGACCGGGTGGTGGAATTGGTCCCCACCGTGCACCCGGCGCGGCCGAACTTCCCGGTCGTCAACTTCCTCGACGCGGGTACCGCCCCGCTTTCGGTGTTGCTCACCGCGGAACTGGATGGCCTCAACGTCGGGGTCTACAGCGACAACCGGTACTCCTACCAGCTGTCGATCTACGTGATCCGGGTCGCCCAGGAGACGGCGGTGACGGTGATGTATCCGGATACTCCCGAGGCTCACCAATCGGTTCCGCGGTACCTGTCGGTGCTGCGGTCGGTGTTCCAGAGCGTCGCGGAGAGCGGGCAGTGGCGCAATGTCGCGTAGTCCGGTGCGACCGCCCGAGGCGGAGGTGAACCCATTTTCCGGCGGCTAGGCGAATTCGTCGCGCGTCGGCCGTGGGTGGTGATGGGATGCTGGGCGGCGCTCGCCCTGGTGCTGCCGTTGACCGTGCCGTCGTTGACGGAGATGTCTCAGCGGCACCCCGTGGCCATCCTGCCCGCCGACGCGCCGTCGGCCGTGACGGCGAAGAAGATCAGCCAGGCGTTCCACGAGGCCGGCTCGGAAAACGTCTTGCTGGTGCTGCTTAGCCGCAGCGGGGGAGACAAGCTTCAACCGGGTGACGAGCGGGTGTACCGCACGCTGGTGGACCGGTTGCACCAGGACACCAGGGACGTGGTGATGCTGCAGGACTTCCTGAGCACCCCGCCGCTCAAAGAGCTGCTCGCCAGCAAGGACGGCAAGGCCTGGATCCTGCCGGTCGGCCTGTCCGGCGAGCTGGGCACGCCCCCGTCCTACCGCGCCTACACCGACGTCGCCGGAATCGTGAATCGGACCCTCGGCGGAACGGCCGTGCACGCCAACCTCACCGGGCCCGCGGCCACCGTGGCCGACCTGACCGACGCCGGGACGCACGATCGGGCGTCGATCGAGCTGGCGATCGCCGTCGCGCTGCTGATCATCCTGGCGGTCATCTACCGCAACCCGGTCACGATGTTCCTGCCGCTCATCATGATCGGTGCCTCGCTGTTGACGGCCCAGGCCGTGATCTCCGGCGTTTCCGTGCTGACCGGGATGGCCGTGTCCAACCAGATGATCGTGTTGCTCAGCGCGATGATCGCCGGCGCCGGGACGGACTACGCCGTCTTCCTGATCAGCCGCTACCACGACTACGTCCGCCTCGGCGACGAGCCGGAACGCGCCGTCCGAAAGGCGATGGCGTCCATCGGCAAGGTGATCGCCGCGTCCGCGGGCACGGTGGGAATCACGTTCCTCGGCATGGGTTTCGCCAAGCTCGGCGTGTTCTCCACAGTGGGTTTGTCGCTGGCGATCGCCGTCGGCGTGGCCTTCCTGGCCGCCGTCACCCTGTTGCCCGCCATCCTGATGGTGGCCGGCCCGCGGGGCTGGGTGGGTCCCCGCCGAGACCGCACCGCGGTGTTCTGGCGGCGGACCGCGATCCGGATCGTGCGCCGGCCCGCCACCTACCTGACCGCGAGCCTGGTGGTGTTGCTGGCACTGGCCAGCTGCGCGGCACTGGTCCGCTTCAACTACGACGACCGCAAGCAGTTGCCCGGGTCGGTCGGCAGCTCGGTCGGATACGCCGCCCTGGAACAGCATTTTCCGGTGAACCAAATGATCCCGGAATACCTGCTCGTGCAGTCGCCGCACGACCTGCGCACGCCGCAAGCCCTTGCCGACTTGGAGCAGATGGCGCAGCGGATCAGCCAGGTCCCCGGCATCGCCTCGGTCCGCGGGATCACCCGGCCCACCGGGCAATCGCTCGAGATGGCCAAGGCCACCTATCAGGCCGGTCAGGTCGGCAAGGAGCTCGGCGCGGGCGCCGACCTGATCAACGACCACGACAACGACCTCAACCGGTTGTCTTCGGGCGCAGGCCTGTTGGCCGACAAACTGGGTGACGTGCGGACGCAGGTCAATCAGGCCATCGGGGGCGTGAGCGGTCTGGTCGACGCACTGTCGATGGTCGAGGGCACGTTCGGCGGCGGCAAGACCCTCGGCCAGCTCGACACGGCGGCACAGCTCGTCACCAGCCTGCGGCAGCTCGGCAGTGCAATGCAGCTCTACCTCGGCGGCACCCTGGACCACTTCGACTGGATCGACGACGTGGTCGCCGCGCTGGACACCAGCATGGTCTGCGACAACAGCCAGATGTGCAGCAACGCGCGTGCCCAATTCCACCGGCTGATCACCGCCCGCAACGACGGCACGCTCGCCAAGATCGCCGACCTCTTCAGGCAGCTGCAGTCGGCGCAGTCGACGCAGACCGTGAGCTCGATGGTCAACGGCCTCAACAAGACCCTGCAGAGCGCCGCCGTCTCGCTGCACAACCTGGGGCTCGACAATCCGGGCGCGGCGCGATCGAAGATGGCGATGATGCAAACCGGCGCCAACGACCTCGCCAGCGCCGGCCGCCAGCTGGCCGACGGCGTGCAGCTGCTGGTCGGCCAGGTCAAGAAGATGGGCGTGGGCATGGGCGCGGCGTCATCCTTTCTGATGGCCATGGGCCACGACGCGTCGGCGCCGTCGATGGCCGGATTCAACATCCCGCAGGAGGCGCTGGCCAGCGAGGACTTCAAAAAACTTGCCCAGACGTTCATTTCGCCGGACGGGCACACGGTGCGGTATTTCGTCCAGACCGATCTCAACCCGTTCGGCACCGCGGCGATGGACCAGGTCAACACCGTCCTGAACACCGCCAGGGGGGCGCAACCCAACACGACGCTGGCGGACGCGTCGGTATCGATTTCCGGCTACCCCGCCACCCTGCGCGACACCCGCGACTACTACGACCACGACATCAAGCTGATCGTCGTGGTGACCGTCCTGGTCGTGCTACTGATCCTGACGGTGCTGCTGCGCGCGGTCGTCGCGCCGCTGTACCTGGTGGGATCGGTGATCCTGTCGTTCCTGTCGGCCGTCGGCATCGGGGTGCTGGTGTTCCAGGTGCTCCTCGGACAAGAATTGCATTGGAGCATACCGGGATTGGCGTTCGTCGTGTTGGTTGCCGTTGGTGCGGATTACAACATGCTGCTGGCCTCGCGGCTGCGTGAAGAGTCCCCGTTCGGCGTGCGCTCCGGGGTGATTCGGACCGTGCGTTCCACCGGCGGGGTGATCACGGCGGCCGGCCTGATCTTCGCCGCATCGATGGCCGGTCTGCTGTTCTCCAGCATCGGGACGGTCGTGCAGTCCGGTTTCGTGATCGGTGTGGGGATCCTGGTGGACACCTTCGTGGTACGCAGCATCACGGTGCCCGCCATCGCCGCGTTGCTCGGCCGCGCGAGTTGGTGGCCGGCACGCCCGTGGGAACACCGGCCCGTCGAGGAGCCGGCCGTGAAGCAAACCGTCTTCCAGGCCGTGGCCGACGGCTAGGGCGCGGGGTGTGCTTGTTGGTCGCGGGCGGTTGAGCGTGCCGGGAGTCGGTTTGGCGCAGCCCGCTTCGTGGCCGGGTCGTTGAGTGTGCAGTTACGGCGTTGAGTGCGCATTGAGGGTGCGGTTTCAGCGGTTTTCGCCGCTCTGGATGCACACTGGACGCCGTGGATGCACGCTGAACGGCGGCCGGGCGGCGGCATGGCCGGGAACCGCTGCGAGGTCAGGCGGGCGGTGGCGGCAGAATGGCGCGGATCTTGGCAAAGGCATCCTCGATGGAGTCGCGCATGCCCGGGTCCACGATCGCCAGTGGGTCCATGCCGTTCACCGGGTCGACAGCCGTCGGCCGGTTGAGCGGATTGTCGTTGTGCGAGTAAGCCGCATCGATCTGCGGCTGCAGGAAGGCGTCGATCTGGTCGACCTTCGCGTCGGACCAGCCGAGGTAGCGGAGCGGCAACGTCATCGGGAGGTGGTTGACCGGGATCATGTACGAGGTCTCGGTGGCGCCGCGGGAGTTCACCGTGGTCCGGATGTTCTGCGGGGGCACCTGATCCGGCGTGATGAAGGCAGCCGGGGTGTGCCCGATAGCGGCCCCGAATGCGCAATTGACCAGCGCCAGAAGGTTATCCATCCGATCGGGGAAGTCGGCGAGGCCGTCGTACGCCGCGAACACCCGGTTGGTGTTGTACTGGCTCTCCGGCCGCGCCGGCATCTTGTAGTCGACGATCGGGATGTAGTCGCCGGGCTTGAAGAAGCTCGCGAGGAAGCTCATCCCGAACCCGTTGGTCCCCGACGGGTCGCCAAAGCTGGTGAAGCTCAGCTTGTCCGGCGGCGGCGCGGTCGGGTCGTTGGCGAGCCGGGCGAGTTCGCCGTCGATGCCGAGACCGCCCTGCGACAGCCCCACGGCGGCGGCGGGTTCGGTGCCGTGGCGAACGGCACTGTCCAGGTTGTCGACCGCTATCTTCGCCGCTTTGCCGATGGTGGTCATGTCCCGGGGGCCGGGGGCGATGAAGGTGGGCATCCAGGCGAAGGGCGCTCCCGCGGGATACTCGATCAGCTCGCGCTTGGCGCCCGGGAAGAAGCCCTCACCAGCGCGGTTGGTGTAATAGGTCCAGTTGAACGCGGGCGGTCGCGCGCCGCCGAGGGCGTAGACGACCTTGGCCGTCGAGTCCGCACCCACCGGGGACGGGGGCGCCGGCAGCCAGGGGAAGCCGGGATCACTGGTGGCGACCCTGGGGCCAAACCCGCCTAACGCGCCGACCAGCCACGCGGCGAGGGCTCCCGCGATCAGTCGTTTCACCAAGATCAATCTCTCCGAAGGCTCCGCTGCGGGGCCACGTTGGAACGGTTCGAACTCCACCCTACGGCATGCCGACGACTCCGGCGCGGTGACCGGCGTGGGCCGCAACCTGTGAATGTGCTTGCGGCACTGCGGGCTTCACGGTGGGCAACCATTCACACGGTCGCGACACCCACCGCGAGCAGGGCCGCGCCGACCACCGCCAGCAGCGCGGCAACCTCGAGGCGCCGGCGCGCGCGAATCCACTCGTTGAGCGCCGCCATCGACGAGCGCGTCTTGGCCGGTGCCACCGCGTAGGCGATCAGCGGTATCTCCACGAGGGCGAAGGCCACCACGTTGAACAGCAGCAGCGCGCCGACTTGCGTCATGGCCGCCGCGCCGGACGCCAGGATGACCGCCAGCGCGGCCAGGTAGTCCACCGACGGCAGCGCGATGCCCAGCCCCGCGACGGCGGCCACCCACAGCGACCGCCCGCTCAGCAGGCGCTGAAACAGCGCCGCCAGCCTCCCCGGCCCGCCGTCGCGCACCGCGGAACGGGTGGCCGCCAGGACGGCGGCGACCGCCAGGGCGAGCGCGCCGATCAGCATCTGCACCCTCGGCAGGGTGAAGTAATCGTTGCCCGCCAGCGTGCGGCGGAGACCGAACAGCACCACCAGGCCCACGCTCATGCCCATCGCGAAACCCCCGCACAGAAACGCCGCCAACTGCAGCGACGGCCTGGGCCGGTTGAGCATCAACACCGTCATGCCGATGCGGAACGGTTCCAGGCTCACGGCGATGGCCATCACCAGGATGGTGAGCAACATGGGAGGGACTCTCGCCGGCGGCCCCTCAGGCGTCCAGCCGGGTGAAAGCCCGTCGTCGGTACTGCTCGACGCAGGCGGCACGGCGGATCTTGCCGCTGGTGGTGGTCGGGATGGAACCGGGCGGCACCAGGACGAGGTCGGCGACGTTGAGGCCATGGGACTGGGATATCGCCGCGGTGACGTCGTTCTTCACGGTGGTGAGCTTGTGCCTCGCCTCGTCGTCGGAGTCACCGCGCTTCTTCAATTCGATGATGGTGACCAATTTCTCGGTCTCGTCCACGGGCACCGCGATCGCCGCGACCCGGCCGCCGGTGATTTCCTGCACCGTCGACTCGATGTCCTCCGGATAGTGGTTGCGCCCGTAGACGATCAGCAGATCCTTCATGCGGCCGACGATGAATACCTCGTTCTGCGAGACGAATCCGAGGTCCCCGGTGCGCAACCAGGGGCGGTCCGGTGTGCCCGGCGCGGGATCGGCCAGCACACCGCCAAATGTGCGTTCGGTCTCCTCCGGCTTGCGCCAATAGCCGTCGGCCACGTTCTCCCCGTGGACCCAGATCTCCCCGACTGTCCCGGCCGGGCATTCGACGCGGGTGTCGGGGTCGACGATGCGCACGATCGGCGACGTGGGCATGCCGTAGCTGAGCAACGGCGCACCGGTGCCGGGGGAGGACCGCTCGGCCCGGCCGTCCGACAGCGGTTCGGGCTCGAAATGCACGACCTCGGGCGCCGCATTGACCCTACGGCTCGCCACATAGACGGTCGCCTCCGCCAGACCGTAAGACGGGCGCATCATGTTCGGGCGGAAGTTGTAGGGCCCGAATCGCTTACCGAACCGGTCCAGGGTGGCGGGATGGATCCGCTCCGCGCCGCTGATGATGCCCATCACGTTGCCGAGGTCGACCCCCTCCAGGTCCGCGTCGGTGGTCTTGCGGACGGCCAACTCGAAGGCGAAGTTCGGCGCCGCCGACATCACGGGGGCGCCGACGGCCATCGACCGGATCCACCGCGCCGGGCGCTGCAGGAACGCGACCGGGCTGGTGAGATCGGCGCGGAAGCCGCCCATGATCGGCGCGATGACGCCCAGCACCAGGCCCATGTCGTGGTAGAACGGCAGCCACGACACAATGACCGTCTCCCGCGGCGGAACGCCCTTGACCTCCGCGAAATAGTCGGACATCAGCTGCTGGAAGTTCATGCGCAGGTTCCGGTGGCTGACCATCACGCCGGCCGGCAGGCGGGTCGAACCCGACGTGTACTGCAGGTAGGCGGTGCGCGGGGCGTCGCCGATCCGGATGCTCGGGGTGCTCTGGTCGTCCAGGTTCAGCGCGTCGACGTCGATGACCGCCGGGCCCGGGGTCCCGTCCGGTCGCCGCACGTAGTCGGTGACGGTCGGTGCCGCGTCGGAGGTGGTGAGGACGACCGCGGGTTCGGTGTCCGCCATGACCGCGCTCACCCGCTCGTCGAGGGAACCGACGGCGGGAACCGCCAGCGGCACCGCGATCCGCCCGGCCTGCATCGCCCCCAGGAATGCGACGATGTAGGCCAAGCCCTGTGGCGCCAGGATCACGGCCCGGTCCCCGACGGCGCCGTGCCGCTTGACGGCGTGCGCGACGTTCAGGCTGCGCCGGTACAGCTGCGCCCACGTCAGGTCTTCGGTGACGCCCGCCCAGTCCCGCTCGTAGTCGGTGTACCGGAAGGCCAACTCGTCGGGTTGCAGACCGGCGCGTTCGCGCAGCAGGGAGACAACGGACGAATTCTGCATGCGCGCCAGGTTACCGTCCCCGCGCCGGCCCGCATGATCGCGACGATCGCAGCCGCCCGGTCCCCGGAAGCCCTAGGCGCTTACGCCCCAATGGAACACACGCGAGGTGAGCAGGACGATGCCCAGCGAGACCACCGCGACGACCGTCAGGCCGATGACAGCAACGACGAGCGGTCGCCACCCGGTGCGGGCGATCTGCCGGATGTCGGTGTTGAGCCCCACACCGGCGAACGTGAGCAGGAACGCCCACTTCGACACGTTCGCCAGGTTCGCGATCTGGCCCTTGGTTAGCCACCCCGCGGTCGCGATCGCCGACACGGCCAGGAAGCCCAGCACGAACTTCGGGAACTTCGCCCAAACGAAGGCCGCCTTGGCCTTGAGGCCCGGGGCGATCTCGTCGGCCTGGCCGCGCCCCGCCCAGTACAGCGCGAAGCCCAGGACGACAAACCCGATCAATGCGTTGCGCGTGGACTTGACCAGCACCGCGATCTTGCCCGCGTGATCGGAGAACAGATAGCCCGTGGCCGTGGTCTCCGCGGTGTTGTCGACCGCAAGGCCCGCCCACAATCCGAATTCGCGGTCGGACAGCCCGATCCCGTGCCCCAGCGGGGGCAACACGAACAGAGCCACCGCGCCGAGGGCCAGGATCGCCGCGATGGCGTAGCCGACGTCGGAGTTGCGGGCGCGGATGGCGCCCTTGGCGGCCACGATGGCCGACACCCCGCAGATCGACGTCCCGATCGCCAGCAGGGAACCCAGTTTGCCGGACAGTCCGAACGCCCGGGCCGCGGCGATGATGATCGTCCCGGCGACCGCCATGTCGACCACGATCTGGACCAGGCTCAGCCCGCCGAGTTTGGCGACGTCGCCCAGCACGAATCGGGCACCCAGCACCACGATCCCGACCTTGAGCCAGAATTCGTAGGTCTGCACCCCCGCGCGGAAGATGCGGTGCAAGCCAACGGTGTTGGTGATCAGTAGCCCGATGACGATGGCCCACAGCACGTATTCGATGTCTGGCACCCGCCAGTGCTGATGCTTGGCCAGCGCGTTCCACCAGATCTGCGCGTACTTGCCCAGCAGGCCCACGCCGATCAGCAGCAGTATTCCCGGCACGTAGTCCAGCGGCCGCCGGCTGGTGAAGGCCGGCTCGTCCAGGGCGTCCTCGCGTTCGATGCTCGCGGTGCTCACGCGATCACCACGGAATCTTCGGCAGCGCACCGGCGACGGCCAGGGCGGTGATCACACCGGCGACCAGCGTTGCCCACCAATCCACCGACACCGACCCGGCCCGCTCACGCCACGACGTCGCCCGAACCTGTTCAGTCACGACGACATCGTGGCCCGGCCGGTGCCGCGGACCAAGTGATTGGCTCGCGCTGAATCTAGCCCTGTGGGCGGGGACTGACCTCGTCGAGCAGCGCGATGACCTGCGCGGCCAGCGCATCGATGTCGGCGTCGGTGGTGTCCAGGACGAGGTCGGGGTTTTCGGGCGGCTCGTAAGGCGCGTCGACGCCGGTCAGCCCCTTGAGGTCGCCGCTGCGGGCCCGCGCGTACAAGCCCTTCGGGTCGCGCCGCTCGCATTCCGCTAGTGACGTGGCGACGTGCACCTCGATGAACGGCAGCTTGGCGGCCTCGTTGAGGGCACGGGCGATGCCGCGGTCCGACCGCAGCGGTGACACCAGCGACGCCAGCGCGACGACCCCGGCATCGGCCAGCAGGCGGGTCAAATGTCCTACCCTCCGGATGTTTTCCGCGCGGTCGCCGGGGGAGAAGCCGAGGTCGTCGGACAGGCCGTGGCGCAGGTTGTCGCCGTCCAACAGGTAAGCCACCCGCCCCGATTCGACGAGCGCCCGCTCGACGGCCACCGCGACGGTGGACTTGCCGGACGCCGGCAACCCGGTGAACCAGACCGTGGCCCCCGCCTGGCCGGTCGCCCGCCACCGGTGCTTGCGGTCCAGTGCCGATGGGTGCCAACGGATGTCGGTGCGCGGGTGTGTACCCGGTGTGACCTCGCGCGCCTCGATGATGGTGCCGGCGCCCACGGTGTCGTTGGTGGACTCGTCGATCAGGATGAACGCGCCGCTGTCGCGGTTGTCGGTGTAGGGATCGGCGATGACGATCGAGCTGGTGCGCAGGGTCAGGTTGCCGATGTCGTTGAGCGCCAATCCAACCGGGCCGTCAAGCTCGTCGAGAGTCTCCGGGTCGAGCCGGGTGTGCAGCTCCTGCACGGTCGCCCGCACGGTCTTGGTGGTCTGCTTGAGCGCCAACCGGTCACCCGCGCGCAGCGGCGAGTCGACGAACCAGCACACCGTCGCGTCGAGCTCGCGGGCCTGCACCGGCAGCACCGCATCGTCGGCACCGCTGACCAGCACGTCGCCCCGGCCCACGTCGATGTCGTCAGCCAGCTCGACCGAAACCGACAGCGGCGCAACGCCCGTCGTGCGCTCGTCGTCGAGGGTGTCCAGGGCGGTCACCGTCGAGCGGGTGCCGGCGGGCAGCGAGACCACCGGATCGCCAACGCGCAGGGTCCCCGCCGCGAGCCGCCCGGTGTAGCGGCGGCGCACCTCAGCGGTCGGCCTGGACACCCATTGCACCGGCAACCGCAGGCGTGCGGCCTCGGCCTGCGGTGCGGCGAGCTCGACGCCCTCCAGGTACTCGAGCAGGGTCGGCCCGCCGTACCAGGGCGTGCGGTCGGAGCGGTGCACCACGTTGTCCCCGAGCTTGGCGGCGATCGGGATCACCGTGATGTCGACGTCACCCAGGCGGTCCGCCAGCTGGCGCAGCTGGTCCTGGACGTCGTTGAACTTGGCCTGGTCGAAGTCGATCAGGTCGATCTTGTTGACCGTCGCCACAAAATGTTTGATGCCCAGTAACTTTGCGATCCTGGCGTGCCTGCGGGTCTGGCGCAGCACACCGGCACGCGCGTCGACGAGCAGGATGGCAACGTGGGCGTTGGAGGCGCCGGTGAACATGTTCCGGGTATAGCGCTCGTGCCCGGGAGTGTCGGCGAGGATGTAGCTGCGCGTCTGGGTGGAGAAGAACCGGTAGGCCACGTCGATGGTGATGCCCTGCTCCCGTTCGGCGCGCAGGCCGTCGGACAGCGCCGCCAGGTCGGCGATGCCCTCCTCGTCGGTGACGGCCGCCAGATGGTCCAGCGGCAGGCTGTCGGTATCGTGCAGCAGCCGGCCGATCAGCGTGCTCTTGCCGTCGTCCACCGACCCCGCGGTGGTGATGCGCAGCAGCTGGCGGGTGACGCCCTTGGCGGGCTGGAATGTCTCGGCCGGGTCCGGGTGCTCGGTGTCCGTCATCAGAAGTAACCCTCCCGCTTGCGGTCTTCCATGGCGGCGGCCGAGGTGCGGTCATCGGCGCGGGTCTCGCCGCGCTCGGAAACCGTCGCCGCCGAGATCTCCTCGATGACGCGGGCGATGTCCGTGGCGCGGGAGCGTACCGCGCCGGTGATGGTCAGGTCCCCGACCGTGCGGTATCGCACCCATTCCACGGCGGCGTGCTCGCCGTCCTGCGGCGAGGTGTACTCGGACACGGCCAGCAGGATGCCGTCCCGCTCGAACACCTCGCGCTCGTGCGCGTAGTAGATCGACGGTATTTCAAGGTCTTCCAGCTCGATGTAGCGCCACACGTCGAGCTCGGTCCAGTTGCTCAGCGGGAACACGCGAACCTGCTCGCCCTTCTTGATGCGTCCGTTGTAGAGCGACCAGGGCTCGGGGCGCTGCGCGCGGGGGTCCCACTGGCCGAACTCGTCGCGGAAGCTTAGAATTCGCTCCTTGGCGCGGGCCCGCTCCTCGTCGCGGCGGGCCCCGCCGAAGGCCGCGTCGAAGCCGCCGGCTTCCAGCGCGTCGAGCAGCGTGCGGGTCTGTGCGCGGTTGCGCGAGGCGCCCGGGCCTGGGTCGGGGACGCGGCCGTTGTCGATGGATTCCTGCACCGAGGCGACGATCAACTTGTGTCCGGAGCCGGTGACCCGGCGATCGCGGAATTCGATGACTTCGGGGAAGTTGTGGCCGGTGTCGACGTGCATCACCGGGAACGGCAAGGGCAACGGCCGAAACGCCTTCTCCGCCAATCGGAGCAACACGATCGAGTCCTTGCCCGCGGAGAACAACAGGACTGGGCGCTCCAGCTCGGCGACGACCTCGCGGATGATGTGCACCGCTTCGGCCTCCAACAACCGCAGCTCGTCGACCCGCCGCGTCTCCGCGGGTACCGCGACCGTCATGTCGGTAGCCCCTCTCTCTCGGCATCCGCACGGTAGCGGCCCACCCACTCGTCCGAACGTTGGTCGGCCTGACGCTCCAGCACCGGTTCGGGCGCCAGTCGCCGGTCCAGCCCCAGCTCTTCAAGGATGTTCCCGACCACCTCAGTCAGGTTGCGCCACAACACGGGATAAGAAATCTCCATGGGTTTAACGTCCTCTTCGGCGAACCACGCCCGCCAGCCTTGCTCTTGGGCGCGCAGCATGTTGACGACGTGGGCGATCGCCCCGGCGTGGTAGGTCGCGCGCGCGTCGCGGACCGGATCCGGCCGGCCGCGCCACACCCGCGTCTGGACGGCCCGCCAGAACGACACGGCCTGCGACACGACGTCCGGGCGGTACACGTAGATCAGGAGGGGCTCCTCGCCGATGACGTCGCGGATCGCGGAAAGCAGGCCGTCGCCGGAGCGATCGGGCAGGCCACGCGCGCGCTCCAGCAGCAGCGGTGTCTGATTCCACATCAGCTTGCCGCCCCACACGCCGTTCGGTGTCCTGCCGACCGTGCGGATGTAGTCCCGCCAGATCTCGGGCGGCGCCAGGTCGGGCTTACCTTCATCGAGCGGGTCGAGCAGGTCCAGGATCGACTGGTCCTCGACACCGGCGAACCACTCTCGCGGCTGCGGTGCCTGGCTGGTGGCCGGCAGATACTGGAAGAACTCCTGAGGCTCGCCGGCCACGCCGGTCGCCCGCAGCGATTCGACCAGCAGGGTGCTGCCGCTGCGCTGCGAAGCGAGCACCAAATACGACGACGGCCGTTTTGTCACCAGCAAAGCCTAACCGGCGGCCAACGAGCTGCAAGACGTCGAATTAGCCTCAGGCTGAGGATAACTATTGGCGTCGAAAAGGACTGTTGCTGGCCCCCATTCAGGCGTGGGGGCAGAAAATGCCGAGTATCTGTTGGCAATTGTCCTTGTTGATGAGCCCAGGCGGTGGCGGCGGTGGCGGTGGCGGCGGGTTCTCGCCGTCCCAAATGTTCTGGGCGACATTGCCTTGCCCGAAATAGACGTAGTAGTAGGTGTGGCAGATGTTGTTGTCCCAAATGACCGGGTTGGTGACGTGGTTACCGGTCGGCGGCAGCGGCTCGCCCGGGCACCAGCGGTGTGGACCGCCGTCGGCGTTGGCGGTGCCCACCCCGAGCCCGAGGCCCGCGAGACCCAAACCACCCGCGACCAGCGCCGTGGTCGCCAACCGCTCGATCCGTCGCATCATGGTTGTCCTTTTCCGTCGGGTGGCGGCTCGGGTGGGCCGCCGTTCGAGTGCCAGTGAATGACGCGCCCGCCGCTACCGATCCCAACCCGGCCAGCGGTCGCCGATGGCCGCGGCGCAGATTTGGGTTCGGCCCCGTCATGGTCGCTGCTTTCGCTCGGCATTTGCGGACGCGCCGCCAGCTTGCCGCGGAGGGCTTGCGAATTCCTTGCGGTTCGCGCCGCCGGCTTGCCGCGGACTCAGCGTCCCGGGCGGTCCCCGACGCGCAGGCTCAACGAAAACAGCAGTCGTGCCTCGGGATCCGCCAACGATGCCGACAGTATTTTCTCGATGCGTCGCACCCGGTAGCGAACGGTGTTGGGATGCACGCGCAGCTGCCGCGCGGCGGCGCCGACGTCACCGAGGCTGTCCAGGTACACCCTCAGCGTCTCGGCGAGCGCGGGGTCCGTGTCGCGCAGCGCGAGTATCCGCGGATCGACGAGCCTCTCCTCGGCGCCCACCAGCGCCACGATTTCGTCGAGCAGGACGGTGGTGCGCGCCTCGGCCAGCGATGTCACCCGACCAATCGAAACGGGATGCCGCTCAGCGCTGTCCAGCACCCGATCCACGTCCGTGCGCGCGGACGCCGCCTCGGCCAAACCGGTGACCGGCGCGGCGATGGCGGCACGCAGTTCGACTCCGATCTCCGCGCGCAGGGTGCCGATCGTGCCGCGGACCCATGATGTCACCGACCGCGTCGTCGCCGTCTGGGGCAGCAGGGTGTAAATCCGTGAGCCGTTGGAGGCGACCATGGCGTCGCGGCGAAAGGCGCTGGCGCTCAATGCCAAAACGTCGGCCAGCCGGGGTTGGCGGGTCCCGACGGTGTCCCAGCCGATCAGCGCGGCGGCACCGTCGACGGTGAGCCCGAGCTCGCGGGCGATGGCCTCGACGTCGGGCGCCGCGTCGGTGTCGGTGAGGCCGAGAAGCTGCTGCACCCGTCGCGTATGGGTGGACGGACGGGCCGCCAGCCGGGCCATGATCCGGGCGGCGAGCACCGCCGCGCCCCGCAACACCTCGTCGGCATCGGCGGCCAGCGGCTGTGATCCCTGCTGCACCCAGATGGTGCCCTGAAACACAGCGGGCCGCCGGGCCGCGGTTGGTGGCTGATGGATCCCGACCGCCAGCCGAGGGCGCAAGCCCAGCTCGGGGCGTTCGGCGACGCGCACCACCTCGCCGCCGGCGCGCAGCGCGTCGAAAATGCCCCACTGGCCGATCCATTCGAGGTGCTCGGGGGGCCCGGCCCTGCCCAGGATGGAGAGCCGGCGCAACTCGTCGGCCTCGTCATTGGATGCGGAGTAGGCGAGCACGTGCGATTGAGCATCCTCGATACTGACCATGCCGTGGATGCGGTCGGCCAGCGACTGGGCCAGGCCGAACAGGTCGGTGCCCGAGTCGTCCGCCGGTCCGGCCCGGCCGCCGTGATGCGCCAGGACGCGATTGACCAGTTGGTAGAGGCGTTCCCACCGTGCCCGGGGTTCCACGGCGACCACGGCTGAGCCGGCGGCGGCCGTCAATGTCACCAGCGCATCCGACGGGCGCTTGACGAACACGGCCACCGGGACACGCTTGCGCGCCTGTTTGCCGATCCATCGCAGCGCCTCGTCGTCGGGCACGCCCAATAGAAAGAACACGTCGGCGGAGCCCGCCGCCGCCGCCAGGCCCAACTGGACATCGTCGGAATCGATCAGCGCCGCCGACCGCACCGGAACGTCCAGGCCTCGCGGCGATTCCACGAGGCTGACCAGCGTCGCGTCCAGCGCCAGCAGCAGCTGGCCCAACCCCACGCCCGCCTCGGCCATGTTGTCCAATCGTACTAGCAGTGTGCGGATATCTTGTCCGATCCGCCAAGCAATCCGGTTGTGTCGGCGTGGACCATTCGATGATGGACGCGATCACCCAAGTTCCCTCGCCTGTCAACGAACCGATTCACGACTACGCGCCACATTCCGCCGAACGCAGCCGGTTGCTCGCCGAACTCACCGCGCTGGCGAAGCACCCGGGGGACCTGCCGCATGTCATCGGCGGCCGCCACCGCATGGGGGACGGCGACCGCATCGACGTCGTCCAACCGCACCGCCACGATGCGAAGCTGGGCACCCTGACCAACGCGGTGGCATCGGATGCCACCGCCGCGATCGAAGCGGCGATGGCCGCGAAATCATCTTGGGCAACAACACCGTTCGATGAGCGGGCCGCGGTCTTCCTGCGCGCCGCCGACCTGTTGGCGGGCCCGTGGCGGGAGAAGATCGCCGCCGCCACCATGCTCGGTCAGTCCAAATCCGCCTACCAGGCCGAGATCGACTCGCCCTGCGAGCAGGTCGATTTCTGGCGGTTCAATGTCGCCTTCGCCCGCCAGCTCTTGGCCCAGCAGCCGATCAGCGGGCCGGGCGAATGGAACCGCAGCGATTACCGGCCCCTCGACGGGTTCGTCTACGCGATCACCCCCTTCAACTTCACGTCGATCGCCGGCAACCTGTCGACGGCGCCGGCGCTGATGGGCAACACCGTGGTATGGAAGCCGTCGATCACCCAGACACTGTCGGCCTATCTGACGATGCAGCTGCTCGAGGCGGCGGGCTTGCCGCCCGGGGTGATCAACCTGCTCACCGGCGACGGCCTGGCGGTTTCCGATGTCGCGCTGGCCGATCCGCGGCTGGCGGGCATCCACTTCACCGGATCGACGGCCACCTTCCAGCACCTGTGGCGGCAGGTCGGCGCCAATATCGGCAACTACCAGAGCTACCCGCGGCTGGTCGGCGAGACCGGCGGCAAGGACTTCGTCGTCGCTCACGCCTCAGCGCGGCCGGACGTGTTGACCACAGCGCTGATTCGCGGTGCGTTCGACTATCAGGGCCAGAAATGCTCGGCCGCCTCACGGGCCTTCATCCCGCAGTCGGTCTGGCGACGGATGGGCGACGATCTTCTGGGCGCCGCGGCCGCCCTGACTTACGGCGACGTCACCGACCTCACCAACTTCGGCGGCGCGCTCATCGACCGGCGGGCCTTCGTCAAGAACGTCGATGCGATCGAGCGGGCGAAGAGCGCCGCCCGCATCACTATCGCAGTTGGGGGCGAATACGACGACAGCGAAGGCTATTTCGTGCGGCCCACCGTCCTGCTGTCGGACGACATCGAGGACGAGGCGTTCTCCACCGAGTACTTCGGCCCGCTGCTGTCGGTGCACGTCTACCCCGACGGCGAGTACGAGCGAATTCTGGACGCGATCGACACCGGCTCCCGATACGCGCTGACCGGGGCGGTCATCGCCGACGACCGGGACGCCGTGCTGGCCGCGCAGGACCGGCTGAGGTTCGCGGCGGGCAACTTCTACGTCAACGACAAGCCCACCGGCGCCGTGGTCGGGCGCCAACCGTTCGGGGGATCGCGCGGTTCGGGCACCAACGACAAGGCCGGGTCGGTGTTGAACCTGTTGCGCTGGACGTCGGCGCGCACCATCAAGGAGACCTTCGTCCCGGCTACCGAACACGGCTACCCGCACATGGCGGCCGACTGATGGGCGGCGTGTTCACCAGCACCATTCGCCCGGCCATCATGGCGGCCAGCCGGCGACCGGGGCTGCGCCGGGCCGCCGAAGGGCTGCCGGTCACCCGCCGGGTGGTGCACCGGTTCGTGCCCGGTGAGACCATCGACAGCGCATTGAACAGCATTGCGGCCCTGCGTTCTTCGGGATGTTGCGTCAGTGTCGACTACCTGGGTGAGGACGTCCGAATCGCGGCCGACGCCGCCGCGGCGGTGCGCGTCTACCTGGACCTGATCGAGAATCTGGCCCGGTTCGGCGACCACGCCGAGCCCGGGCCGATCGAGGTATCGCTGAAGTTGTCGGCCTTGGGACAGTCGCTGGATCGCGGCGGCGAGAAGATCGCCCGCGACAATGCGTGGGCGATCTGCGACGCCGCCCAGCGGTCCGGGGTGTGGGTGACGGTGGACGCCGAGGACCACACGACGACGGACTCGACTTTGGCGATCGTGCGCGACCTGCGCACGGACTTCGGTTGGCTGGGCGTCGTCTTGCAGGCCTACCTGCGGCGCACGCTGCACGACTGCGAGGAATTCGCCGCGGCCGGGGCGCGGGTCCGGCTGTGCAAGGGCGCCTACGATGAACCCGCATCGGTAGCCTACCGCGAGCCCGCCGGCGTCAACGCCTCGTACCTGCGATGCCTGCGGGTGCTGATGGCCGGCTCCGGCTATCCGATGGTGGCCTCCCACGACCCGGCGATCATCGAGGAGGTGCCGCGGCTGGCCCGTGAATTCGGCCGCGGGGCTGATCGTTTCGAATACCAGATGCTGTATGGGATCCGCGATGACGAGCAGCGACGGCTGGCCGAGGCCGGCAACCGGGTGCGCGTCTATGTGCCCTTCGGCACCCAGTGGTACGGCTACTTCATGCGGCGCCTGGCCGAGCGGCCCGCGAACCTGACGTTCTTCTTGCGGGCCTTGGCGCATTGAGTGTGCCTGTGGGGTTGCGAAATCGGCGGTTTGTAGCTCTGGATGCACACTCGACGGGCGGGCGGCCCGAGCCGGGCGGCCGATCCGAGGACCGTCAGGGGCAGCCCTGGCGGTTGGCGCCCGCGAGGGCCTTCGGCGCATCCTCGAGTGCGGTGTGCAAGACGTCGAACACCTGCGGGTCCCAGGTGAGCGCCGTCTTCCAGTCCAGGCCGGCCTCGTTGGAGACGTAGATGCTGTGCGTGTCGTCGAACGTGTGGCAACGCCGATGGGGCAACACCGCATCGGCGAGATCGACCGCCAGCGCGCTGCGCAATGCCACGATGCCGTCGTTGGGCCACACGGTCGGGTTCACCTGCCCCGACTTGCCGAACTTCCCGCCGCCGATCAGCACCACGGGGATCTTGTCGAGCACCCCGGCCTGAGCCTGGTTCCAGCCGTCCGTGCCCATCAGGTACGCCTGGTTGACCTCGCGGCCCGAACCCGACATCAGCCGCAGCACCTCGGCTTTGAAGTTCTTCATCGCGCTTTCGCAGAACTGGTCACCGACGCAGTCCGTCAGCGGGGTGATGTCGTTGGCGTAGTCGGACAGGTAAGACCCTTGCCAGGGCGTGCCGACCGTGGTCAGCGACCGGATGTGCACCGGGGAGTCGGTGGTGGTCAGCACGCGTATCGCCGCGCGCGAATACAGCCCGCCCATCGAGTGGCCGATGAGGTCGACCTCGTCGACGCCCCTGTCGGTGTGCAGGTAGGTGAGGAACCGTGCCAGATGCTCGCCGGCGGTGTCGATGCTGCCAGTGGAATTCACCGTCATGTTGTCGGGCAGCATGACTGGGCATCCCCCGAACGGGCCGAAGCCGCCCTGGTCCACCACCTGACCGCGGCCGGCCATGGCCGGTGAGGTGAACACCTTGTAGCCCTGTTTGAGCAGGTACTCGCGGATCGCGGTATCGGTGTTGCCCGCCGCCAACCCGGTGGCGCAGGCTTGGTCCGGCGTGGTGAAGGGGCTCGTGGCATCACCGCCGGAGACGATCACCACCGCCCGCCGGGCGCCTAAGCCCGAGCCGGAGCGACAGCCGGCCACCATCGTCGCCGCAACCAGTATCGCCATGGTGAGCACGAGTATTCGCCGCACAGAGCAGGATGCTACTGAGCGCGGCGCGGTCGCGGGCGATCACCGGCGAACCCGCGCACCACGTGTGCGCGTACGAACCCGGCCGCCACGTCGCGGTCATCCATGTTCAATGTGGACGAGGGCGTGAACAACGAGAACAAAATGCGCGCAAACCATTCCGCCGCGGCGTCGACGTCGAGGTCCTTGCGGACCTCCCCGGTGAGCCGGGCGGCCGAGATGTACGGCATAAATAATTCGACGCACTCGCGCAACAGCACGGCGGCGTCTTTGGTGAGCAGCAGGCTGATCGCATCCTCGTCGAAGTGCTTCTCCGAGGCGATGGCTCTGCGGGCCTGCGTCACGAAGACCGCCGCGCGACTCTGCTTGTCCTCCACTGAGTGGCCGCGATCGATCGCCTTGGACATCTCGCGATAGAACTGGTCGGAGGCGTGCTCGGCGCATGCCTCGACGATCGCGGACTTCCGCAGCGCCCGCCGGTCCAGTGGGCGGACTGGGTCGCGGCGAAGAACCCTGTCCACCCTGATGAAGATCTGGGACGGGCAGTAGCCTGCTCACGTGCTGCTGGCCTCGCTGAACCCCTCGTCCGTCACCACCGCCGACATCGCCGACGCGGTCCGCATCGACGGCGCCGTGCTCAGCCGCAGCGACCTGGTGGGCGCCGCGACCTCGGTCGCCGAGCGGGTCGCGGGCGCGGGCCTGGTCGCGGTGCTGGCCACCCCGAGCGCGGCGACCGTGCTGGCCGTCACCGGCTGCCTGATCGCCGGTGTCCCGTTCGTCCCGGTGCCCGCCGACGTCGGGGCCGCCGAACGGCGCCACATGATCACCGATTCCCGGGCGCAGGCGTGGCTGGGGCCCGCGCCGGACGAGCTGGAGGGGCTCCCGCACATTCCGGTGCGGTTGCATGCCCGGTCCTGGCATCGCTACCCCGAGCCGTCGCCCGACGCGACCGCCATGGTTATCTACACCTCGGGAACCACCGGGCTGCCCAAGGGCGTGGTGCTCAGCCGCCGCGCGATCGCCGCCGACCTCGACGCGCTGGCCGAGGCCTGGCAGTGGACCGCCGACGACGTGCTGGTGCACGGGCTCCCGCTGTTTCACGTGCACGGCCTGGTGTTGGGGCTGCTCGGCTCGCTGCGGATCGGGAATCGCCTCGTGCACACCGGCAAACCGTCCCCCGCCGGTTACGCGCGAGCCGGGTCGGAGGCCGGCGGCACGTTGTACTTCGGGGTGCCCACGGTCTGGTCACGAGTGGTGGCCGACGAGGCGGCCGCTCGGGCGCTGCGCCCCGCCCGGCTCCTGGTGTCCGGAAGCGCGCCGCTGCCGGTGCCGGTGTTCGAGGGGCTGGCGGCCCTCACCGGCCATGAGCCCATCGAACGCTACGGCGCCTCCGAGTCGTTGATCACCGTCTCGACGCGTGCGGACGGCGAGCGGCGCGCGGGCTGGGTGGGCCTGCCGATCGCGGGCGTGCAGACCCGGCTCGTCGACGAAAGCGGCGCCCCCGTCGCGCATGACGGCGAAACCGTTGGGCGGCTTCACGTCCGGGGGCCGACGATGTTCGATGGCTACCTGAACCGGCCGGACGCCACCGCCGAGGTATTCGACGCCGACGGCTGGTATCGCACCGGCGACGTGGCCGTCGTCGACGGCGGCGGGATGCACCGCATCGTGGGGCGAGAGTCGGTGGACCTGATCAAGTCCGGCGGGTACCGCATCGGCGCGGGCGAGATCGAGACCACGCTGCTCGGCCACCCGGGCGTGCGGGAGGCGGCCGTCGTCGGGCTGCCCGACGAAGACCTCGGCCAGCGGATCGTCGCCTATGTCGTCGGCTCGCCCGGCCTGCGCCCCGACGAACTGATCGAATTTGTGGCGCAACAACTTTCCATCCACAAGCGACCCCGCGAAGTGCGCCTCGTCGATGCGCTGCCGCGCAATGCCATGGGAAAGGTCCTCAAGAAGGAGTTGCTGGCCGGCGGCCGAGCCGAAAGCCCTTAACCAACACCCAGCAATTTGCCAGCGTCCGTGCCGAGCGTGACGGCGAACCTTCACCTACCGTCGTAACCGTGAATAGACGCAACCGACCACTGCGCGGCGTCCGTGGGTGAGGCGGCGACGATGGTCGCCGCACCCGGTGACACCACCCCGATGCGGCGGGTCGCCGCAGCCTGCCTGGTCGGCTCGGCGATCGAGTTCTACGACTTCCTCATCTACGGCACCGCCGCGGCGCTGATCTTTCCCACGGTGTTCTATCCGCAGCTGAGCCCGACGATGGCGGCGATCGCCTCGATAGCGACCTTTGCGACCGCCTTTCTATCACGGCCGCTGGGCGCGGCCGTCTTCGGATACTTCGGAGATCGGCTGGGCCGGAAGAAGACCCTCATCGCCACCCTGCTCATCATGGGCGCGTCGACCGTGAGCGTGGGCATGGTGCCCAGCACGGCGTCGATCGGCATTGCGGCGCCGTTGATCCTGATCGTCCTGCGGTTGATGCAGGGATTCGCCGTCGGCGGCGAATGGGCCGGTTCGGTGCTGCTCAGCGCCGAGTACGCCCCGCCCGGCAGGCGCGGCTGGTACGGCATGTTCACCCTGCTGGGCGGGGGCACCGCGGGGGTGCTTGCCAGCCTCACCTTCCTCACCATCAACCTCACGATCGGCGAGAAAAGCCCCGAGTTCATGGACTGGGGCTGGCGCATCCCCTTCCTGATCAGCACCGGGCTGATCGGCATCGCCCTTTATGTGCGGCTCAACATCGACGAGACCCCGGTGTTCGCCGAGGAGAAGGCCCGCCACCTGGTGCCCAGGGCGCCGCTCGCGGAGCTGCTCCGCTACCAGCGCCGCGAGATCGTGCTCGTGGCGGGTTGTTTCCTGGGCGGCATGGGGTTCGTCTACATCGGCAACACGTTCCTCGTCATGTACGCGCATTCCCATCTGGGCTATTCGCGGACGTTCATCTGGAGCATCGGCGCGCTGGGCGGCCTGACGAGCATTGCGTTCGTCTCGCTGTCGGCGTGGCTGTCCGATCGCGTCGGGCGCCGCCGTGTGATGCTGGTCGGGCTGGCGGCGTGCCTGCCGTGGGCGTTCGCCGTCATCCCGCTGATGAACACCCGCAACCCGGTGCTCTATGCCGTCGCGATGCTGGGCATGTTCGCCGCCGCGGCGGTCGCCAACGGGCCCACCGCGGCCTTCATTCCCGAACTGTTCGCCACCCGCTACCGCTACAGCGGCGCGGCGGTGGCGATGAACCTTGCCGGAATCCTCGGCGCCGCGGTCCCGCCGCTGATCGCCGGCACGCTGCTGGCGACCTATGGAAGCTGGGCGATCGGGCTCATGATGGCCGCGCTGATCGTGGCCAGCTTCGTCTCGGTCTACCTTTTGCCCGAAACCAAGGGGACCGCGCTGCGATCCGTACCGCAGGCCGAGGATCTGGCGGCCCTCTAGCTGCGCGGCCCGCTCAGTTGGCGTGCAGCTCCTCGTTGAGGGCGATGCCCTGGCCGTCCCGGGCCACCACTTCGACGGCCCCGGTGACCGAATTGCGGCGGAACAGCAGGTTATTGGAGCCGGACAGCTCGCGGGCCTTGACCGCGGCGCCGCCGGGCAGGGTGACCTTGGTGCCGGCGGTGACGTACAGGCCGGCCTCGACGACGCAGTCGTCGCCGAGCGAGACGCCCAGGCCCGCGTTGGCCCCGAGCAGACACCGCCTGCCTATCGAGATCACCTCGGTGCCACCGCCGGAGAGCGTGCCCATGATGGACGCGCCACCGCCGATGTCCGAGCCGTCGCCGACCACCACACCGGCCGAGATGCGCCCCTCCACCATCGAGGCGCCCAGGGTGCCGGCGTTGTAGTTGACGAATCCCTCGTGCATCACGGTGGTGCCCGGCGCCAGGTGGGCGCCCAGCCGCACCCGGTCGGCGTCGGCGATGCGGACCCCGGTCGGCAGGACGTAGTCGACCATCCGCGGGAACTTGTCGATGCCGTAGACGGTCACGGGCCCCTGGCGGCGCAACCGCGCCCGGACCGCCTCGAAACCCTCGACCGCACACGGCCCGCGATTGGTCCACACCACGTTCGTCAGCACCCCGAACAGCCCGCCCGCGTTCAGCCCGTGCGGCGCCACCAGCCGGTGCGACAACAGGTGCAGCCGCAGGTAGGCGTCGTAGGCGTCGATGGCGACGTCGTCGAGCGACCCGATCACCGTGCGCACGGCGATCGTCTCGGTCCCGCGGTCGTCGTCGCGGCCGACCAGCGCGGCCAGCTCGGCGGGGACGTCGGACAGCGCGAGCCGCGACGTGGCGCCCGTGCCCGACCCGGTCAGTTCCGGGGACGGAAACCACGCGTCGAGGATCGATCCGTCGGCGGCCAACGTCGCCAGCCCAACACCCACCGCGCCTGCAGCTTCAGTCACGGCCGACAGGGTACTTTCCCCGGGCGAGCAGACACAAAAGCCGCCGACACGCCGAGGAAAACGGTGCATATGTGTCTGCTCGCGACGGGAGATGGGCGCACTACCCTGGGGGCATGTTGGACCTCTGCGCTGACCCCGTCGAGCTGACCGCGGCGCTGGTCGACATCCCCAGCGAATCGCGGCACGAGGCCCGCCTCGCCGACGAGGTGGAAGCCGCGCTGCGCGCCCAGATGACCGGTTTCGAGGTGGTCCGCAACGGCAACGCCGTGCTGGCGCGCACCGACCTCGGCCGGCCGTCCCGGGTGCTGCTGGCCGGCCACCTGGACACCGTCCCGGCGGCCGGGAACCTGCCCAGCCATCGGGAGAACGGCGAACTCTACGGCTGCGGAACCGCCGACATGAAATCGGGCGACGCCGTCTTCCTGCATCTGGCCGCCACGGTGGCCGAACCGGCCCACGACCTGACGCTGGTGTTCTACGACTGCGAGGAGATCGAGGCGGCCGCCAATGGTTTGGGCCGCATCGAACGCGAGCTCCCGCACTGGCTGGCCGCCGACGTCGCCATCCTGGGCGAGCCCACCGGCGGTTACATCGAGGCCGGCTGCCAGGGCACGCTGCGCGTGGTGATCGGCGCCACCGGGACCCGCGCGCATTCGGCGCGATCCTGGCTGGGCGACAACGCCATCCACAAGCTCGGCGCGGTCCTGGACCGGCTTGCCGAATACCGCGCCCGCACCGTCGACATCGACGGCTGCGCCTACCGCGAGGGTCTGTCCGCGGTGCGCATCGACGGCGGAGTGGCCGGTAACGTGATCCCCGATGCGGCGTCGGTGACGGTGAACTTCCGGTTCGCTCCCGACCGTTCGGTGCCCGCCGCGCTGCAGCACGTGCACGACGTGTTCGCGGGACTGGACGTGGAGATCGAGCAGACCGACGCCGCGGCGGGCGCGCTGCCCGGCCTGGCGCAGCCGGCCGCCAAGGCCCTGGTCGAGGCCGCGGGCGGCCAGGTTCGGGCCAAGTATGGCTGGACGGACGTGTCGCGGTTCGCCGCGTTAGGAGTGCCGGCGGTCAACTTCGGCCCCGGCGACCCCAACCTGGCCCACACGCGCGACGAACGCGTGCCGGTCGCCAACATCACCGCCGCCGTGGAAATGCTGCGGCGCTACCTGAGCGGTTAGCCCCCGGCACGTTCCGCCTGGGCGGCGGCGTCGGCGGCCGCCGCGCGCATCCCGACCGTCGCCAGCTCGTCGGACACCGCCCGCAACGCCGCGCCGTCGCCCGCCGCCTGCGCGCGCGCATGCGCGAGGGCGAGCCGCCCCGCGGCGCAATCGATCTCGCCGCACAGCCGGGCGAGCGGATCGGCCGCCCGGCCGTCCCCGAGCTGGACGGACTCGTGCCAGGCCCGGATCGCCACCGCCGACTGCCCCCCGCGTTCGGCCATGCGGGCGGCCTCCCGGGCGGCCGCCACCGCGCCGTGCCAGTCGCGCACGCAGGCCAGCCGCCACGCCCGGGCCACCCCCAGCTCCGGGGCGAAGAGCGCCGACTTGGTCCCGTGCCGGGACTCGGCGCGGCTCAATGCCTTTGCCGCGGCGGCGGTGTCTCCCTGCCGGGCCAGCGCGGTGGCCAGCAGCATCAAGGACAGCGGCCCCCACGAGTAGCCGGTGCGCTCCAGGGTGGCGGCCGCCGGGCCGAGCAGCTCGGCCGCCCGGCCGAAGTCGCCGTCGGCGATCAACACGTGCGCCAGCAGGACCTCGCCGATCGCGCGCCCCGGCTGCTGCAATTCGGCGAAATCGGTAAACTGCTGGGCGATCTCGCGTGCAGCGTCGAGCCGGCCGGCCATCAGCAGCGTGCTGCTCTGCCCCAGCCCGATCGTGAAGCGCAACAGCCCGGGATGCTCACCGGCAAGGGCCCGCCGGGCCAGCGGTTCCACCTCGTCGAAACGTCCCTGCCGCGCGGCGCACAGCGCGGCCGCGCTGGCCGCCCACGCCACCGCCTGGTCGTCGGCGGCCGGCGATGCCAGCACCTCGCGGCCGACGCGGACGGCGTGCGCGACGTTGCCGGCGTTCATGGCGAAGGTGGCGCTCAGCGCGTCGAGCGTGGTGCGCGCGGCGGCGTCGGTCACCCGGCCGCGAACCGCCCGCAGGAACGCGGTGGCGCGCTCGGGCTCGCTGAGCATCCAGAACTGATTCGCCGCGCGCAGCAACGCCCAGTCCATGAGCGCCGTTTCGGCCAGGACGTCGGCGTCGACGGCGGCCAGCACCGCGTCGGCCTCGCGGCCGCGGCCGCGCCACGCCAGCGCGTGGGCCAATGCCAGCCGCGCCGCCAGGCCGCCCGACCGCTCCAGCGCCGCCCGGGCCAGCCGTTCACCCAGGGCCAAGTCGCCGAGCCGCAACGCCTGCTGCGCGGCGGCGACCACCTCTGGCACCGGCTGCACGGCGTCGCTGTCCAACGCCAGCGACGCCACCCGCAGCCGATCGCTGAGGTGCTCGGGCGGATGCTGCGAGCGCAGCTTGACCAGCTCGGTTCGCCGCCGCCGCGCCTCGTCGGAACCGAGCGCGGCGCGCGCCCGCTCGGCGAACAGCGGGTGCGCCGTGTACACGACCGGGTCGTCGGAGCGTCCGCCACGGTCGCGCGTCTCCGCCGCGCCCCACTCGACCGCCTCCCGCACCGCCCCGTCGTTCACTAGAACCGCCAGGTCGGCCAGCGACAGCGGCTCCTCGACGGCGAGGTAGTCCAGCACCGAGCGGGCCGCCACCGGCAACCCCGCGATGAACGCGTCCACCTCCGCCGGTGTGGTGGTCCCGCCGGGCGCCTCGATGTCGAGCCGCTCGAGCAGCCCGTCGGTCCACAGCGCGGCGATCGCCTCGGGTGCTAGGTCGGCGCGGGCGGTGACGATCATCCGCCCCGTGCCGGCCAGCGCCAGCTGGTAGACCAGCGTGGCCGACAGGATGTCCAGGTGATGGGCGTCGTCCACGATCAGCAGCGCCTCGCCGTCGCCGGCGTCGCCCAGGGAGGCCCGGGCCGCCCGTAACAGTGCGGCCGGCTTGCCGATCTCGGCGATCTGCACCAGGTGGCTGAAGGCGCCGAACGGGACCGCGCGCTCGGTCGGCGTACCCGTGACCCAGCGGGTCAGCATCCCCGGCTGCCGCCGGGTCAGGCCCTCGGCGGCCAGCAGCGCCAACGTCGACTTGCCGCAGCCGTCGGGTCCCAGCACCACGGCCCCACCCGACCGGCCGCCCGAGAGGGCGGCGTTCAAGCCGTCGAGCGCCGCGGCCTGTTCGGGCACGTTCCATCGAATCGGCATCGCCGGATTTTATTGCGCGCGGTGTGCAGGCCGCACCGGGCTTGGTCTACCTTTCGTTGTATGCGCCCGGAACGCGATGCGATAGGAGAGTGGGCGGTATGCGTGTATTGCGCGTCCGGGCCCCAGCATCCCGAATTGCTCGCTCTCGCTACCGAACTGGGCGAAGCGATCGCCGACCGGGGCTGGACCCTGATCTGGGGCGGTGGCCGGGTGTCGGCCATGGGGGCGGTGGCGGGCGCCGCGCGTGCGCACGGGGGCCGGACGGTCGGCGTCATCCCCGAAGTGCTGATGCGCGCCGAGGTTGCCGACGCGGACGCCGACGAGCTGATCGTCACCGCGACCATGCGGGAGCGTAAGCGGGTCATGGAGGACCGCGCGGACGCCTTCCTCGTGCTGCCGGGCGGGCTCGGCACCCTCGACGAACTGCTGGATGCCTGGACCACGGCCTACCTTGGCCTGCACGGCAAACCCATCGTGTTGCTGGACGCGATGGGCCACTACGAGGGCCTGTGGCTGTGGCTGTCCGGGCTGGTCGGCAGTGGCTACATCTCCCAGACGGCGATGGACCGGTTGGTGCTGGTCGATAAGGTGAGTGCCGCCCTGGAGGCGTGCGCGCCCGCCTGAGCGCGGTGGGCACCGCCTCCTCCCGATTAGGCTGGCTTCACTCGTCAGTTGACGACCATTCGAGGGAACTGAGGGAAACGTGTCCGATCACGACGGCGGAGCGCGCGCCGCGGTCAGCCTGACCGACATCGCATCCCGGGTGCCGGGTCTGCTGGCCGACATGCCGGTGATCATGCGCGGTGCTAGGACCGGGCTGCTCGCCCGGCCCAACTCCAGGAAATCGATCGGCACGGTGTTCGCCGAACGCGCCGCCCGCCACGGCGACCGCGTCTTCCTTCGGTTCGGCGACCAAAAGCTGACGTATCGCGATGCCAACGCGGCCGCCAACCGCTACGCCGCGGTGCTGGCCGCCCGAGGCGTCGGCAACGGCGACGTCGTCGGCATCATGCTGCGCAACTCGCCCAACGCCGTGCTCGCGATGCTGGCCGCGGTCAAGTGCGGCGCGATCGCCGGGATGATCAACTATCACCAGCGCGGCGACGTCCTCGCGCACAGCCTCGGATTGCTGAACGCCAAGGTGCTGGTCGCGGAGACCGACCTGGTCAGCGCCGTCGCCGAGTGCGGCGCGGCGGCCACCACCGAGACGCTCACCATCGAGGACCTGGAGCGGTTCGCCGAGAGCGCGCCGGCCACCAATCCCGCGTCGGCGGCGTCCGTGCAGGCCAGGGACACCGCTTTCTACATCTTCACGTCGGGCACCACCGGCTATCCCAAGGCCAGCAAGATGACGCACCTGCGCTGGCTCAAGGCGCTGGCCGCGTTCGGTGGGATCGGGCTGCGACTGAAGAGCGACGACACCCTCTACAGCTGCCTGCCGCTGTATCACAACAACGCGCTGACGGTGGCGTTGTCCTCGGTGGTCAACTCCGGCGCCACGCTGGCCCTCGGTGCGTCCTTCTCGGCCTCGAAATTCTGGGACGAGGTGATCTCCACCGAGGCAACCGCCTTCATCTACATCGGCGAGGTCTGCCGCTACCTGCTCAACCAGCCGCCCAAGCCCACCGACCGCGCGCACAAGGTGCGGGTCGCCGCGGGCAACGGGCTGCGCCCGGAGATCTGGGACGAGTTCACCGAGCGGTTCGGCATCGCGCGCATCTGCGAGTTCTACGCCTCCAGCGAGGGCAACACCGCATTCATCAACGTCTTCAACGTTCCCCGGACCACCGGCCTGTTCCCCATGCCGCTGGCCTACGTGGAGTACGACCCGGACACGGGCGCCCCGCTACGCGACGACAACGGGCGGGTGCGGCGGGTTCCCGCCGGCGAACCCGGCCTGCTACTGAGCCCGGTCAACCGGCTGCAGCCGTTCGACGGCTACACCGACAAGGAGTCCACCGAGAAGAAGCTGGTGCGCAACGCCTTCCGCGAGGGCGACGTCTGGTTCAACTCCGGCGACGTGATGAGCCCCCAGGGGCTGGGTCACGCCGCGTTCGTCGACCGGCTTGGCGACACCTTCCGGTGGAAGGGCGAGAACGTCGCCACCACCCAGGTCGAGGCCGCGCTGGCCACCGACGACTCGGTCGAGGAGTGCACGGTGTTCGGGGTGGAGATTCCCCACACCGGCGGACGCGCCGGGATGGCCGCCGTCAAGCTGCGCGAGGGCGCGGAGTTCGACGGCAAGTCGTTGGCGAGCGCGGTCTACGGGCAGCTCCCGTCCTACGCGCTGCCGCTGTTCGTGCGGGTCGTCAAGGAGCTGGCGCAGACCACGACGTTCAAGAGCCGCAAGGTGGAGCTGCGCGACGAGGCCTACGGCCCCGACGTCGGAGATCCGCTGTACGTCCTGGCCGGCCGCGCCGAGGGCTACGTGCCGTACTACGACGAGTACCCCGAGGAAGTCGCTTCCGGCAAGCGCCCGAAGGGCTGAGCGGCGGTTTTCGGCGTCACTGCGGCGCGGGCCGCCGCCGAGACTGCGCGGGCTGCGCCGAGGCTGCGCGCATGGCGGGGCCACAGCGCTTCGCCGCGCGCCCGGGCGCAGTCTCGATGACCTGGCCGCGGTCTCGGGGCGTCGACGCCGAGCCGGGCGGCCTGCGGGGGCGCCCGACCCGATGACCGGGCACCATGGATGCGTGCAGCCAACCCTGTGCGGCCGACCGGTCGCGGCCGATCGTGCCCTGATCATGGCGATCGTCAACCGCACCCCGGACTCCTTCTACGACAAGGGCGCGACCTTCAGCGACGAGGCCGCCCGCGACGCCGCGCACCGGGCCATCGCCGAGGGCGCCGACGTTGTCGACGTGGGCGGCGTGAAAGCCGGTCCCGGCGAGACCGTCGACGCCGAGACCGAGCTCACCCGGCTGGTGCCGTTCATCGAATGGCTCCGCGGCGCCTACCCGGACCAGCTGATCAGCGTCGACACCTGGCGCTCCGAGGTGGCCCGAGTGGCCTGCGCGGCGGGCGCGGACCTGATCAACGACACCTGGGGCGGCATCGACGCCGCCCTGCCGGAGGTGGCCGCCGAGTTCGGCGCGGGCCTGGTGTGCTCGCACACCGGGGGTGCGCTGCCGCGCACGCGGCCGTTCCGGGTGAGCTACGGGACCACCACCCGCGGCGTGGTCGACGACGTCATCCGCCGGGTCACCGCCGCCGCCGAGCGGGCGGTCGCCCGCGGGGTGGACCGCGACCGGGTGCTGATCGACCCGGCCCACGATTTCGGGAAGAACACGTTCCACGGGCTGGTTGTGTTGCGTCACGTGAGCGATCTCGTAAACACCGGGTGGCCCGTTCTCATGGCTTTGAGTAACAAGGACTTCGTCGGGGAGACTCTTGGGGTGGGATTGACCGAACGGCTCGAGGGGACGCTGGCGGCCACCGCGCTGGCTGCGGCGGCCGGCGCGCGAATGTTCCGCGTGCACGAGGTCGCCGCCACCCGCCGCGTGTTGGAGATGGTCGCCTCGATCCAGGGAACGCGCCCGCCGGCGCGCACGGTGAGGGGGCTCGCATGACGGCATCGGACCTTATTGCGCTCGCCAGCGACGGCGCCCTGGCCGCCCGGCCCGGGGACATCTGGTTCGGCGACGGCAGCCGCCGCCCGGCCAGGACAATCGGCGAGCTGGAGGAGGCCAAAGCCGGGCGGACGATCTCGGTGGTGCTGCCGGCGCTCAACGAGGAAGAAACCGTCGAGTCGGTGATCGACAGCATCTCGCCGCTGGTGGATGGCCTGGTCGACGAGCTGATCGTGCTGGACTCGGGGTCCACCGACGACACCGAGATCCGCGCCATCGCCGCGGGCGCTCGCGTCGTCAGCCGCGAGCAGGCCCTGCCCGAGGTGCCGACGCGGCCCGGCAAGGGTGAGGCCCTGTGGCGTTCGCTCGCGGTCACGAGCGGTGACATCGTCGTGTTCGTCGACTCCGACCTGATCAATCCGCACCCGATGTTCGTGCCGTGGCTGGTTGCCCCGCTGCTGACGGGCCCGAGCTCCCGCGGCGTTCACCTGGTGAAGAGCTTCTACCGGCGTCCCCTCAACGTCGGTGCGACCGGTGGCGGCGCCGGCGCGACGGGCGGTGGGCGCGTCACCGAGCTGGTGGCGCGGCCGCTGCTCGCGGCGCTGCGGCCGGAGCTAAGCGGCGTGCTGCAGCCGCTCGGCGGCGAGTACGCGGCCACCCGTGAACTGTTGACGTCCCTGCCGTTCGCGCCGGGCTATGGCGTGGAGATCGGGCTGCTGGTGGACACGTTCGACCGGCTCGGCCTGGGGGCGATCGCCCAGGTCAACCTCGGCGTGCGCGCGCACCGCAACCGCCCGCTGCCCGAACTCGGCGCGATGAGCCGCCAGGTGATCGCGACGTTGCTCTCGCGCTGCGGCGTCCCCGACTCCGGGGTCGGCCTGACCCAGTTCGTCCCCGAAGCGCACGGCTACAGCCAGCACACTTCGCCGGTGTCGCTGGACGACCGTCCGCCCATGAAGGTGCTGCGCCCACGCTGATCGCTGAGGTGTCGGCGGTATAGGGCAATATCGATCCCGTGGCGTTGGTGTTGCTGTACCTGGTGGTGCTGGTGCTGGTGGGGATCGTGCTGTTCGGCGCGGCCAGCCTGCTGTTCGGTCGTGGCGAGCAGCTGCCGCCCCTGCCGCGGGGCACCACGGCCACGGTGCTGCCCGCCTTCGGGGTGACGGGCGCCGACGTCGACGCGGTGAAGTTCACCCAGGTGTTTCGCGGCTACAAGACCAGCGAGGTGGACTGGGTGCTCGACCGGCTCGCCCGCGAGCTCGAGGCCCTGCGTGGCCAGCTCGCACAGGCGGAGGCGGCACGGGCGACGCCGACGGGGGAGGACCCGTCCGAGGCCGAGGCGGTTGCGGTGGAACCGGAGGCGGCCGAGGACCGTCAGGACAAGATGTGAACAACGACGAGTTGGTCCGCTGCGCGTGGGCGATCCTCAAACCGGGCCCGGACTTCGAGCTGTACCGCAATTACCACGACGAGGAGTGGGGCCGGCCGCTGCATGACTCCGTCGGCCTGTTCGAGCGGATGAGCCTGGAGGCCTTCCAGAGCGGTCTGTCGTGGCTGATCATCCTGCGCAAGCGGGACAACTTCCGGCGCGCGTTCTCCGGCTTCGACATCGACACCGTCGCCGGTTACACCGGCGCCGATGTGCAACGGCTGATGGCGGATGAGGGCATCGTCCGGAATCGGTCCAAGATCGAGGCCACGATCGCGAACGCGCGCGCCGCCGCCGACCTCGGGTCGTCGACGGAGCTCTCCGACCTGCTGTGGTCGTTCGCGCCGTCCTCGCGACCGCGGCCCGCCGACCCGTCCGAGATCCCGTCGGCCACCGAGGAATCCAAGGCGATGGCCCGCGAGCTCAAGCGGCGCGGGTTCCGCTTCGTCGGGCCGACAACGGCCTATGCCCTGATGCAGGCGACCGGCATGGTGGACGACCACGTCCGCGACTGCTGGGTGCCTTCCCCGCGGTGACGATCGGGTCGGTGAGACCGGCTTGCGGGGGCACGTGCGGGGTCAGAACCGGGTCTTTGTGCAATTGATGACCTTGATAGGGAACAATGGGGGGGTGATTAGGCAGTTCGATGTCGAGTGTGGCTGGGATTTCGTTGGCGGGGCATGCTCGGCGCCGACCAGGTCCGCGAGGGCGGGCCAGCTCGAACCTGGAGGGAGCACTCGATGGCGGCGATGAAGCCCCGGACTGGGGACGGTCCTCTGGAAGCAACGAAGGAGGGGCGCGGCATCGTGATGCGGGTACCACTGGAGGGAGGCGGTCGGCTGGTCGTCGAGCTGACGCCGGACGAAGCCGCCGCTCTGGGTGACGAGCTCAAAGGCGTGACTAGCTCGACCTGACGGCTGCCCAGCGGCGCGGCTAGGCGCAGACCTTGCGATAGATGTCCAGCGTCTGCTCCGCGACGTGGGTCCACGAGAATTCGTCAACGCAGCGCTGGCGTCCCGCCTGGCCGTACCGCGTCGCCTTGTCGGAATCGGCAACCAGTTCATTGATCGCCTCGGCCAGCCCCGTCCGGTAACCCTCCGGGTCGGCATCGTCGTAGTGCACCAAAGACCCGGTGACCCCGTCGGCGACCACCTCGGGGATCCCGCCAACGTCCGACGCCACCACCGCCGTCGCGCAGGCCATCGCCTCCAGGTTGACGATCCCCAGCGGCTCGTACACCGACGGGCAGACGAAAACCGTTGCAGCCGACAATATTTCGCGTAGCTCCCCGATGGGCAGCATCTCGCGGATCCAGAACACGCCGGTGCGGCAGCGGGCCAGCTCGTCGACCGCGGCCCGCACCTCCTCGGCGATCTCAGGGGTGTCGGGGGCGCCGGCGCACAGCACCACCTGGACGTCGGGGCTGAATCGGTGCGCGGCCGCCACGAGGTGGGCCACGCCCTTCTGCCGGGTGATCCGCCCGACGAACGCCACCATGGGCCGGTTCGGATCGACCCCCAACTCGGCCAGCACGGATCCGGATTCCGCTGGCCCGGCCGGGTACCAGACGTCGGTGTCGATCCCGTTACGGATGACGTGCACCGTGCTCGGATCGAGTGCGGGATAGACCTGCAGCACGTCCTCGCGCATCGCGGAACTGACGGCGATGACGGCGTCGGCGGCCAGGACGGCGGTGTGCTCCACCCAGGTTGACACCCGGTACCCGCCGCCGAGCTGTTCTGCCTTCCATGGCCGGCGAGGCTCCAGCGAGTGCGCGGTCAGCACGTGGGGGATGTCGTACAGCGTGGCGGCCAGGTGTCCGGCCAGCGCCGTGTACCACGTGTGCGAATGCACGACTGTGGCTTCGGACGCGGCGTTGGCCATCATGAGGTCGGCGGACAGGGTCGACATCGCCGGGTTGGCATGCTTCAGCCGGGGGTCGGGCTGGTGCACGAAGGCGCCGGGCCGTGGTGCGCCCATGCAGTGCACGTCCACCTCGCACAGTCGGCGCAGTTGGGAGACCAGCTCGGTGACATGCACCCCCGCTCCGCCATACACCTCGGGTGGATACTCCCGAGTCATCATCGCCACCCGCATACCCCGCACGGTAGTTCGCGCGGCGGCGGCGTGCGAGCCGGGCCGGGCTATCGGGGCGGCCCTCCCGGCCCCAAATACCTTGACGGACAGCCCGACAGACGGGCCAATAGGGCGCTCCCCCTGGCAGCGGTTGGGTGGGGCCGATAGGTTTGACCTTATGAGGGAAGCGCCACAAGTGCTGGGCATCGTCCTGGCCGGCGGTGAGGGCAAGCGGCTGTATCCGCTGACGGCGGACCGGGCCAAGCCCGCGGTTCCCTTCGGTGGCGCGTATCGGCTCATCGACTTCGTGCTGTCCAACCTCGTCAACGCCCGCTATTTGCGGATCTGCGTTCTCACTCAGTACAAGTCGCATTCACTCGACCGCCACATTTCGCAGAACTGGCGGCTGTCCGGGCTCGCCGGGGAATACATCACCCCGGTCCCGGCGCAGCAGCGACTCGGCCCGCGCTGGTACACCGGCTCCGCCGACGCGATCTATCAGTCGCTGAACCTCATCTACGACGAAGACCCCGACTACATAGTCGTTTTCGGCGCCGACCACGTGTACCGCATGGACCCGGAGCAGATGGTCCAGTTCCACATCGAAAGCGGGGCGGGCGCAACCGTGGCCGGCATCCGCGTGCCGCGCGGCGAGGCGAGCGCCTTCGGGTGCATCGACGCCGACGAGTCGGGCCGTATCCGCGAGTTCGTCGAAAAGCCCCTGAATCCGCCCGGAACCCCCGACGACCCGGCTACGGCGTTCGTGTCGATGGGGAACTACATCTTCACCACCAAGGTGCTGATCGACGCGATCCGGGCGGACGCCGACGACGATCACTCGGATCACGACATGGGCGGCGACATCATCCCCCGGTTGGTGGACGACGGGATCGCCGCCGTGTACGACTTCAAGGACAACGAGGTGCCCGGCGCTACCGACCGCGACCGGGGCTACTGGCGGGACGTGGGGACGCTCGACGCGTTCTATGACGCGCACATGGACCTGGTGTCGGTGCATCCGGTCTTCAACCTGTACAACAAGCGCTGGCCGATCCGTGGCGAGTCGGAGAACCTGGCGCCCGCCAAGTTCGTCAACGGCGGCTCCGCGCAGGAATCGGTGGTGGGCGCCGGCAGCATCATCTCGGCCGCGTCGGTGCGCAACTCGGTGCTGTCGTCGAACGTCGTCGTCGACGACGGCGCGATCGTCGAGGGCAGCGTCATCATGCCGGGCGCCCGGGTGGGCCGCGGTGCCGTGGTGCGCCACGCGATTCTCGACAAGAACGTCGTCGTGGGGCCCGGCGAGATGGTCGGCGTGGACTTGGAGAGGGACCGCGAGCGCTTCGCGATCAGCACCGGCGGCGTCGTCGCCGTGGGCAAGGGCGTCTGGATCTGACCCGCGCCACCGCTGACGGGGCGATCCTGCTACCAGACGTGGGGAACGAGCCGGTAGCGCACCCGCTGCGTGTATTCGCGGTACCCCGGCAAGTCCTGGATGAGCAGCTTCTCTTCGTCGAGGATTCGGAAGACCAGCACCGCGATTCCCGGGATGACGAAGAGCAGCCCCCAGTAGGACCCCAGCGCCAGCGGCACGCCCACCATCATGATGACGTTCCCGGCATACATCGGGTGCCTGACGAACCGGTAGAGGCCGCCGGTGGCCACCTGTTGTCCCGCCTCCACGGTGATCGTGGCCGCGGCGTAACTGTTTTCGACGATCACCAGCATCGCGACGCCCAATCCGGCGACCACCAGGACGTCACCGAGCAGGCACAGCCAGACCGGCACCACCGACCAGCCCATCCGATGATCGAGTGCACTGAACGCCATCATCGCGAAGAGATCGACGAAGGAACCGGTGATGATGACCTTCTGGACCGTCCGGGTCTCCGCCCTGGGCCCGGCGCGCATGCGCCGCCGCAGCGCCGCCGGATTGGCCCGGGCCAGGTAGCTGGTCGGGATGATCGATGCCCCCGTGAAGGCCGCCATGAATGCCCAGGCCTGCCAATAGCGCAGGGTCCCGGCGGGCAGGAAGAGGACGAGAGCGAGCGCGGCCAGCCCGAAGATCGAGGACGCCGTGAGTCGAACAGCCGTTTTCATGGATCCTCCTAGCAACGCACGTCACGGCGCCGGAAAGCCCCGACGCCCACACCGATCAGCGCCGCGTCGACGGCCAGCAGCCAGAGCAGGGGAGCGGCGGTGAAGCCGGTGCCGACGCGTGGGGTGTGTGCGAACGGCTCCAGATCCAGCAACCACTGCGGGAATCCGGCCAACGAGCCGACGAGATACAGGGCGACGAACCCGACCAGCACGGCCCAGGCCGCGGGGGCGAAACGCGGCGCGAGCCCGAAGATCGCCGCCGTCACGGCGGCGAGCAACCAGACCGCGGGCAGCTGCACCGCGGCGCTGGCGACGACGACGCCGAGCTTGCCGCCGACGTCGCCCGCCGCGGCGCCGTAGACCAGGCCGCCGGTCAGTCCGCTGCCCAGCATGGCGATCGTCGAGCCGGCGCCGGCCAGGGCTAGATGGCTTGCCAGCCAACGGCTTCTGGATACCGCCCCGGCCAAGGTGGCTTCGGCCCGCTGGCCGGATTCCTCATGATGCAGCCGCAGGGTGAGCGAGACGGCGAACGCGGCGGCCGCCATGCCCATCATGGTGAACGCCACCGCGAGGAAAGCCTCCTCCAAGGCTCCCGTCCCGCCCATTCGCGCCACGATGTCGCGCGTCGCGCTGCTGTCGCCCAACTCGCCGCCGATGCCGTGCACCACGCTGCCGATCAGCAGTCCGTACAGGCACAGGCCGACGGTCCACAGCAGCAGCCCGCCGCGGTCGAGCCGCCACGCCAGGCCGAAGACGTTGCCCAGCGTGGGCCCGGCGGTGGCCGGGCCGGGCCGTTCGGCGATGAGGCCGGCCCCGACGTCGCGCGCGGCGAGCAATCGATACGCCACCGCGGTCAGCGCGACCGCGGTCGCCATGTGCGCCAACAGAACCCACCACCGATCGCCCGCATACGGCCTGACTTGAATCGACCAGCCCAGCGGAGAAAACCACGAAAGCCTGCCGTCACCGGCGTCGCCGACGGCGCGCAGGGTGAACGCGACCGCGAGCGCCGCGAACGCGGCACCGCGGGCCACCCGGGCACTCGGCGACAGCTGGGCCGCCACCGCGGCGACCGCGGTGAACACCAGGCCGGAGCCGGCGAGCGCCGCGCCGAAGGCGAGTGAGCCCCCCGCAGGGACGTCGGTCATCAGCAGGCCCGCCGCGCCGATCCCGCCGGTGGCGACCGACGCCCCGAACGACAGCAGCAGTGCCGCGCTCAGGCTGGCGTACCGGCCGACGGCGGTCGAATCGACCAATTCGGTGCGGCCCGTCTCCTCGTCGGCGCGAGTGTGCCGGATCACCGCGAGGATGACGGCGACCGCGATGAGCAAGTGGAACAAGCCGGCCTTCCAAATGCCCACGGCCCCAAGGCTGTCGTTGTAGATCTGCCCGTAAAGCGCGCGTTGGGCCGGGCTGGCGGTGATGGAGGCGGCGAATCCGGCGCGGGCGGCCTGAGTGGGGTAGATCTTCTCGATGCTGCCGACGTACACGGTGGCCAACGGCACCGACAGGAGCAGCACCCACAGCGGCAGGGAGACGCGGTCACGGCGGAGGTAGAGCCGCAGGACGCCCAGCGTGCCCGCGAAGAGCGAACCGGTCCGGTGTTCCGGCTGGGCCGGGCGCGGCCGATGCAATGTCGCGCTGGTGCTCATAGCGCCGGCACCGTGCGGGGCGCGGCTTCGGTGTCGTAGTGCCGCAGGAACAGTTCCTCGAGTGTCGGCGGTTGGCTCACCAGGCTGCGCACTCCGGCGTGGCCAAGGGCCCTGATCAGTTCGCCGAGGCTTTCGCCGTCCACCTGGGCCCGCAGTGTGTTGCCGTCGACGCTGACGTCTTCGACCCCCTTGATTCGGCTGAGATCGCCTATCGCACCGACCACTTCGGCCCTGATCGAGGTGCGGCTCAGGTGGCGCATCGACGCAAGCGAGCCACTCTCGACCGTCCGGCCGGACCGGATGATGGTCACCCGCTCGCACAGTGCCTCGGTCTCGGCCAGGATGTGACTGGACAACAGAACGGTCGTGCCGCGGTCGCGTGACTCGACCACGCATTGTTGAAAGACGTTCTCCATCAACGGGTCCAGACCACTGCTCGGCTCGTCCAAGAGCAGCAGTGCGGCCCGCGACGAGAAGGCCGAGATCAGGGAGACTTTTTGGCGGTTGCCCTTCGAGTAGGTGCGCACCTTCTTGTGGGGATCGAGGTCGAAGCGCTCGATCAGCTCGTCGCGGCGGTTCCGGTCGAGGCCGCCGCGCATCCGGGCCAGCAGGTCGATGGTTTCACCACCGGTCAGGGACGGCCAGAGCGTGACATCGCCCGGCACGTAGGCGATCCGGCGGTGCAGGCCAACGGCGTCGGCCCACGGGTCACCACCCAGCAGCCGTGCGGTCCCGCCGTCGGCTTTCACCAGGCCCAGCAGGATGCGGATGGTGGTCGATTTGCCGGCGCCGTTGGGTCCGAGGAACCCGTGCACCTCCCCTTCGTGCACCGTCAGGTCGAGGCCGTCCAGTGCCCGCACGCGACCGAAAGCCTTGGTGAGGCCGTGGATTTCGATGGGCGATCGGTTGTCAGTCGGCATGCGATTCTCCTTGCTCTTCGGCGGCCAGGAATGCGTCGTACATGGTCCGATCCACCATCAGGCCTTCGGTGTAGACCTCGAGGGCGGGCAGGACCATGTCACGGGCGTAATCGCGCAGCACGGCGCGGAGATCGGTCGGCGTCTCGTGCATCTGCAGATAGAGCAGGAATCCGCCGCCCCCGACGATGCCCAGATACCGCGCCCGGGCGCGGGGATCGCGGCTGGGTTTTATGGTCCCGGCGCGCACGCCCAGATCGAGGTATTCCTCGGTGTTGTCGATCATCCTGCGCCACAACACATTCGCCAGCTCGCCACCGGACTGCATGCTGCGCACCAGATAGGCCATCATCGGGGCGTAAGACTCGATCTCGGCCATCTTCGCGAACCAGGTGGCGGGATCGTTCGACCCGAGCGCTTCGGATTTGGCCTCGCGGATCTCTTCGGCGATGTAGTCGTCGCAGGCCTTGCGCAGGCCGTCCTTCGAGCCGAAGTGGTGGATGACCAGGGCGGCGCTCACGCCCGCCGCTTCGGCGATCGCCCGCAGTCCCACGCCGAAGCCGTGCTCGCCGAACTGCGCGATGGCCGCATCGCGGATCCGGGCGGCGGCGGTCAGGTCAACTGAACGCATGTTCAGGAGATTAAACGCGCGTTCAGCCCCCGTCAAGAGTCGGCGGCCGTCGCGCCTGGTCGACCAAGAGGCATCACGGCGCCTTCAACGCGGGTGACCACAAGGCGTGCTTCATGAACCCCGGCCACGACGGCGATTCCGGCTCGTACAGCCGCGGCCTCGACAACTCGGGCAACGCCGCCACTTGGTCGGCTGCTTCGCCGACGCGGCTAGCGGTCAGTCGGGCGTCGTCAATCCTTGACCGCGGCCAGGATGCCGTCCCCGAGGGGCACCAGCGCCGGCGTGAGTCGCTCGTCTTCGGCGATGAGGCGGGCCGCCTCGCGCACGGCGGTCACCTCCGCGTCGCGGGCCGCGGGGTCGCCCGCGCGGCCGCCCAACGCCGCCCGGTGCACCACGATGACGCCGCCGGACCGCAGTAGCCGCACGCCCTCGACGACATAGGTCGGCTGGTCGGCGGGGTCGGCGTCGATGAAGACCAGGTCATACGACTCGTCGGCGAGCCGGGTGAGCACGTCCTGGGCGCGGCCGCTGATCAGCCGGGTGCGTGACGGCCCGATACCGGCCTCGGAGAACGCCTGCTTGGCCAGGCGCAAATACTCGGGCTCGATGTCGATCGTCGTCAGCACACCGTCGTCGCTCATCCCCGACAGCAACCACAGACCGCTCACTCCGGCGCCGGTCCCGACCTCGGCGACCGCCTTGCCGCCGCTCAGCTTGGTCAGCAGGCTCAGCAGCGCGCCGACCGCCGGCGTCACCGCTCCGGCGCCGATGTCCACGGCCCGCTCGCGGGCGGCGACGAGAAGCGCATCCTCGGAGATCGAACCCTCGGCGTGCGCGGCGAGCGACTCGGCCCGGCTCGGGGCCGTCTGACCGGGGGCGTCTGCGTCGGTGCCGTCCATGCCCGCAGCGTATTCCAACGGTGGGGCGATCGGGCAGGCGCGCCCGTCCGCGGCCCGGTGACACGCCCGGAATCTCGGCAATGCCTAAGCAATCGTCGGCCGCATCCGCCCTGGACAGGCGAGGTAACGATATGGTTTCTCAGCCTCAGCTCAGATTGTTCCTATACCGCACACACCCCGGTGCGCGACGGTAACCGTATGGATCGCGGAGGACACTCGGCCAGGGGTATGGGGAATAGACATTTGCAGCTTCGTGTTTCCGACTGCAGTGAACTGTCAATCCCCGATGGCAGGTCAGAGTCGGAGGAACCCAACATCACTATGCTTTTGAGCCCAACCAGCATGTCGCACCCCCAAGAGCGCCGCGACGACGAATGGGTGGAGACACCCGACGAATTGTCGGGCACCGCGGTGTTCGACGCGACGGGGGATAAGGCGGCGATGCCATCCTGGGACGAATTGGTGCGGCAGCACGCCGACCGGGTGTACCGGCTGGCCTACCGCCTTTCGGGCAACCAGCACGACGCCGAGGACCTCACGCAGGAGACCTTCATCCGGGTCTTCCGCTCGGTGCAGAACTATCAGCCCGGCACGTTCGAGGGCTGGCTGCACCGCATCACGACCAACCTGTTCCTCGACATGGTGCGTCGGCGCGCCCGCATCCGGATGGAGGCGCTGCCAGAGGATTATGACCGGGTTCCGGCCGACGAGCCCAACCCCGAACAGATCTACCACGACTCGCGGTTGGGCCCCGACCTGCAGGCGGCCCTGGACTCGCTGCCGCCCGAGTTTCGCGCGGCGGTCGTCCTGTGTGACATCGAAGGCCTGTCCTACGAGGAAATCGGCGCGACCCTCGGGGTCAAGCTGGGCACCGTGCGCAGCCGCATCCACCGGGGACGCCAGGCCCTGCGCGACTATCTGGCCGCACACCCGGAAGCCGGCGTCCGCCCGGCCGCGCTGCACGCCGAGTCGGCCTAGCGGCTCGAGCGCGGCCGTCTGAACCGGGCCGCCGCGCAACGATCCAGCGTCTTCCCCGGCCGTAGGGGCGCGATCGGGCGCCACCTCGCGCTACATTCGAGGTATAGGCGGCAGGAAAGGAGCTGGTGATGGCCGACCCCGGAAATGTGGGGCATGTGTTCCGGCGGGCGTTCTCCTGGCTGCCATCCCAATTCGCCTCCCAGAGCGACGCACCGGTGGGCGCGCCGCGCCAATTCGGGTCCACCGAGCATCTGTCCGTCGAGGCGATCGCCGCGTTCGTCGACGGTGAGCTGCGGATGAATGCGCACCTGCGGGCCGCGCACCACCTCTCGCTGTGTGCGGACTGCGCGGCCGAGGTCGAGGATCAGAGCCGGGCGCGCGCGGCATTGCGCGACTCCCATCCCATCCGCGTTCCCAGCACCCTGCTCGGGCTCCTTGCCGACATTCCCCGCTGGTCGGACGACGAGACGACCGCGGGGGAGGTTTCGGACCGCTTGGCCGGGCGCGACGTCCGCGGTCAGCGCAAACGCCGCTAGCGCGTCCCGCCGAGGGGAAACGCGCCTCGCCTGTGCGTTCGTGGGCGGCCACTACCAAACCATGGATACTAGGGTGGACACGGACAATAACGGCGCGGTGCGTGGCGCCCCCGTAAAGGCGGTCTCGAGCGCTCGGGATGAGGAATCAAAAGAGGGTGATGTGACCTCCGACGGCAATGACAGTGGCTACGGCCGCGGCACGAACAGTGACAGGGACGTTCGCAGTCGGTTGGCGCCGCGCCCCATCTCACGGCCGCCGGTCGACCCCGCATCCCGTCAAGCGTTCGGCCGTCCCGACGGGCTGAACGGGTCTTTCGTGGCGGAGCGCGTGCGCCCGCCCAAATACCAGGATCAGTCCGAGTTCACGCCGCACGATCGGCCGTCCGACCCGGTGCTGCAGGAGGCGTTCAGCCGGCCCGTCGGGAGCGCGGACACGCTGCAGCGCCACCCCGTCGACGCCGGCGCGCTGGCCGCCGAGCAGAACGGTTCCGGGCCCGAAGAGCCCGACGACCCCTGGCGTGACCCGGCGGCCGGCGCCGCCCTGGGCACCCCGGCAGTCGCCCCGACGGCGCCGCAGTCCGCCGCCGCTTACCGCGGCAAATTGGGCGTGCGCGACGTGCTGTTCGGCGGCAAGGTCTCCTACCTTGCCCTGGCCATACTGCTGTTGATCGCGCTGGTCATCGGTCTGCTGGGCGGCGTGATCGGCCGCAAGACCGCCGAGGTCGTCGAGGCGTTCACCACCTCCAAGGTGACGCTGGCGACGCCCAACAATGCCGAGCAGCCGGCCGGCCGGTTCGCCAAGGTGGCGGCCGCGACCGCCGACTCCGTGGTGACCATCGAGTCGAAGAGTGACCAGGAGGGGTTGCAGGGCTCCGGGGTCATCATCGATGGCCGCGGCTACATCGTCACCAACAACCACGTGATCTCCGAGGCGGCGAACAACCCCAGTCAGTTCAAGACGACCGTGGTGTTCAACGACGGCAAGGAAGTGCCGGCCAACCTCGTGGGCCGCGACCCCAAAACCGACCTGGCCGTGCTGAAAGTCGACAACGTCGACAACCTGACCGTGGCCCGGCTCGGTGACTCCGACAAGGTGCGCGTCGGTGACGAGGTGCTGGCCGCGGGCGCGCCGCTCGGGCTGCGCAGCACCGTCACGCACGGCATCATCAGCGCGCTACACCGCCCCGTGCCGTTGTCGGGAGAGGGCTCCGACACCGACACCGTCATCGACGGCGTCCAGACCGACGCCTCGATCAACCACGGCAACTCCGGCGGGCCGCTGATCGACATGGATTCCCAGGTGATCGGCATCAACACCGCCGGCAAGTCGCTGTCCGACAGCGCCAGCGGGCTGGGCTTCGCGATCCCGATCAACGAGGCGAAGACCGTCGCCCAGACGCTGATCAAGGACGGCAAAATCGTGCACCCGACGCTGGGGGTCAGCACCCGCTCGGTGAGCAACGCGATCGCCTCGGGGGCCCAGGTGGCCAACGTGAAGGCCGGAAGCCCCGCCCAGAAGGGCGGGATCCTGGAGAACGACGTCATAGTGAAGGTCGGCAACCGTAAGGTGGCCGACGCCGACGAGTTCGTCGTCGCCGTGAGACAGCTGACCATCGGCCAGGACGCCCCGGTGGAGGTCGTCCGCGACGGTCGGCACGTCACGCTGACGGTGAAACCAGACCCCGACTCCGGCTAATGTTCGGCAACCTGAGCTGGGAACACATCCTGGTCCTGGTCGTCGTCGGTCTGGTGATCCTCGGCCCGGAGCGGCTTCCCGGTGCCATCCGGTGGACGTCGACGACGCTGCGCCAGGCGCGTGACTATCTCAGCGGCATGACCACCCAGCTGCGCGAGGACCTCGGGCCCGAGTTCGACGACCTGCGGGGACCGCTCAGCGAGCTGCAGAAACTGCGGGGCATGTCGCCGCGGGCGGCCCTGACCAAGCATCTGCTCGACGGCGACGATTCGTTGCTGACCGGGAACTTCGACCGCCCGGTGAACGGGCACCCGCCGGAACCGTCGGCGCCACCGGTCGAGGCCGAACGGCATCCGCCCGGCGCTCCCGCCCCGTTCGACTCCGACGCGACCTAGCGCCTGCGCCGCGAGCGTGCGCGGTTGCACGCCGTTGACGGCGTGTCGGCCTGCAAACACGCACGCTCGCGGATGTAGTTAGTGCCGCGTCGGGTCCAGGCCCAGGGAGATTCCGGCCAGCCCGCGCCGCCGCGACGACAGGCTGTCGGCGACGCTGCGCAGTTCCTTGGCCACCGGGGTGTCGGGGGCGCTCAGCACGACGGGCACGCCCGCATCGCCGGCCGCCACCAGCGCCGGGTCCAGCGGGACCTGACCCAGGAGCGGCACGTCCGCCCCGACCGCCCGCGACAAGCGCTCGGCGACCTGGCGGCCGCCGCCCTCGCCGAAGACCTGCATCGTCGAGCCGTCCGGCAGCACCAGCCCCGACATGTTCTCGACCACGCCGACGAGGCGCTGACGCGTCTGCAGCGCGATGCTGCCGGCCCGCTCCGCGACCTCGGCCGCTGCCAGCTGCGGCGTCGTGACCACCACGATCTCGGCGTTGGGGATCAGCTGGGCCACCGAGATGGCCACGTCGCCCGTTCCCGGCGGCAGATCGAGCAGCAGCACGTCGAGGTCGCCCCAGTACACGTCGGCGAGGAACTGTTGCAGCGCCCGGTGCAGCATCGGTCCGCGCCACACCACCGGGGTGTTGCCCTGCGTGAACTGGGCGATCGAGATGACCTTCACGTCGTGGGCGACGGGCGGCAGGATCATCGACTCGACCTGGGTGGGCCGGTCGGTGGTGCCCATCATCCGCGGGATCGAGTGGCCGTGGATGTCGGCGTCGAGCACACCCACCGATAGGCCGCGGGCGGCCATCGCCGCCGCGAGGTTGACTGTGACGGTGGACTTTCCGACCCCGCCCTTGCCCGATGCGATCGCGTAGACGCGGGTCAGCGAGCCGGGCTGGGCGAAGGGGATGACGGGCTCGGCGGCGTCGCCGCGCAGCTGCTTGCGCAGCTCGGTGCGCTGCTCGTCGCTCATCACGTCCAGGTTGACCCGCACCGCACCGGTGCCGGGAACGTCGGACACCGCGCTCGTGACGCGTTCGCTGATCTCGGTCTTCTTCGGGCACGCGGCGGTGGTCAGATAGATCGCCACGTCGACGCCGCCGTCGGGGCCGATGTCGATGCTCTTGACCATCCCGAGTTCGGTGATGGGACGCCGCAGCTCGGGGTCGATCACCTTCCCCAGGGCGGCGCGGATGGCTGCGTTCAGCTCGGCGTCCGAATCGGACAGGTCATGGCGGGACATCACCGCCGAGTGTAGGCGTGCGCGGGTCGGCCATCTGGCGGCGACCCGCTTCGCCCGGCTTTCGCCGGTCAGCCAGCCGGGGCGGGCGCCGGCGGCGGGCCGACGGGCGGCGCCGGTGGTGCGCCGAACGGAGGCGGCGGTGGTGCGCCGAACGGCGCCGGAGACGGTGCGCCGAACGGCGGCGGGTTCTGGGCGCCGATGCAGATCAGCGTGCAGCCGGGCAGCTGGGTTTGTTGCTGCTGCGGGCCGGCCGGCGCCATCCACGGGAACATCGGCGGCTGGTTGACGGCTTGCGGGCTGAAGTCGATCAGCGGGACGCGCGCCAGCGGGTCATCCATCGGCAGGCCGTTGATGTTCATCGGCAGGTTCGGTCCGAGCCCCTCGGGGTGCTCGAGGTGCGCGTCGCCGAGCGGAGGCGGCGGCCCGGTGATCGGCGGTAGGTCGACCGGGACGACGCCGGTGGCGTACGCCGAGGCCCACCCCAGGACGTTTTGCGCGTACGACATCGAGTTGTTGTAGCGCAGGATGGCGGCCATCACCTGCGACTGGTCGCGCAGGTTGAGGCCACCGCTACACAGGTAGCGGGCGGCCGCCAGCGTGGCGTCGAACAGGTTCTGCGGATCGGCGATGCCGTCGCCGTCGCCGTCGGAGGCGTAGCGCGCCCAGGTGCCGGGCAGGAATTGCATGGGTCCCATCGCGCGGGCATACGTGACGCGATTGCCGGTGCTGCTGGAGATGATGACCTCGTTGCCCGGCAGGGTGCCGTCCAGTGCCGGGCCGTAGATCGGACGGACGGCGGTGCCGCGCGAGTCGACGGCGCCGCCGCCGGCGTGGCCCGACTCGATGCGACCGATGCCGGCCAGCAGGTTCCAGCTGATGCCGCAGCCGGGCGCGGCGACGGCCATCTTCTGTTCGGCGTTCCGGTAGGCGCTCAGCGCGACACTTGGAATGCCAAGCGCGCCAGGGGCATTCACGATCCTCGGCGGGGGCGGCGCCGACAACGCGGGCTCGGCGACGTGGAAAGCGGTGGGGGAACGTTCGATTGCGACGACGACCGGCCCGGACACGTCGGGGAGTGTCGGGGACACTGCGGCCACCGGGCTCACTACCGCACGTACCGCCGGCGCGTTGCCGGCAACTGGGGGAGCGGCCCCGCCCACCGCGCCGGCAAAGATCAACAGGGTGATGATGGCTACGCCGAACGCCGGCGCTTTCTTTACGCGGAGTGCCCGTTGCCGCATCAGTGCGACCGCGCGTGGACCCCAGTGTCCCCCTATGCGCACTCGACCGTCCTTAATAGTGAGGTAGTCGAAAAGTTACGTATCCGTAGCCTCGTGAACTAGATCACCATACATAACCCTTGTGACGGGAGTGGCGCAATGGTCAGGTTTGCTTTCAGCCCGATTTCTTAGCCGCGCGCTCCAGTTCGTCGGCCGTTCGCGCCGCCTCGTCGTCGGGCCGTTCGGGCTGCAGATTGGCAAGCAACTCGCGCAGGTCCTCCAGCTCGTGGCGCAGGTATTCGCGCGTCACCACCTCCCCGATGGCCAGCCGCAGCGCGGCCAGTTCCCGGGCCAGATACTCGGTGTCGGCCTTGGTCTGGGCGGCCCGGCGGCGGTCCTCCTCAAGGGCGACCCGGTCCCGGTTCTCCTGACGATTCTGGGCGAGCAGGATCAGCGGGGCCGCGTAGGCGGCCTGGGTGGAGAAGGCCAGATTGAGGAGGATGAACGGGTAGGGGTCCCAGCGCAGCGTCGCCGCGAACACGTTTGCCAGGATCCATGCCAGCACCACGATCGTCTGGATCAGCAGGTAGCGGCCCGTCCCGAAAAACCGCGCGATCGACTCGGTGATCTGACCGACCGCGTCGGGATCGAGGTGCAGCCCGAAGCCGCGCGATGTCCGCGGCGTGTAGAGGCGCCGCGGGGCCGTGGACTTGCTCACGCGGACCCTCCCGGTCCCTCGAGCCGGCCGGCGGCGTCGAACTCCTGCGCGTCGACGCGCCAGTCGTGCGGCAACAGGTGGTCGAGCAGGTCGTCGACGGTGACCGCCCCCAGCAGGTGCTTCTGATCGTCGATGACCGGTCCGCACATCAGGTTGTACGCGGCGAGGTAGCGGGTCACCGCGGCCAGCGGAGTCTCTGGCGTCAGGGTGAGTAGGTCGCTGTCGACGATGCCGCCGACCAGTTCGGCCGGCGCTTCGCGGAGCAGTCGCTGCAGCGGCACGCAGCCCAGGTACCGCCCGGTGGGTGTGGCCGTCGGTGGGCGCGCCACGAACACCATCGACGACAGGGCGGCGGTGAGGTCGGCGTCGCGCACTCGGGCCAGAGCCTCCGCGACCGACGTGTCGGGCGTCAACACCACCGGGTTGGAGGTCATCAGGCCGCCCGCGGTGTCGGGGGAATGGGTCAACAGACGCCGCACGGGTTCTGAATCGTCGGGGTCCATGCGCGTCAGCAGCATCTCTGCGTCCGTCGGGTTCAGCACGCCGAGCAGGTCGGCGGCGTCGTCGGGATCCATCTCCTCGAGCACGTCGGCCGACCGTTCGGTGCCCAGCTGGGACAGCACGTCGGCCTGGTCCAGCTCCGGCAGTTCCTGCAGGATGTCCGCCAGCCGATCGTCGTTGAGCGCCTTGAGCACCTCGTACCGCCGTTTGGTCGGCAGGCCCCGGATGGCGTCTGCCACGTCGACCGCCTTGCGCCCCTCGAACTGGCCGAGCAGCTGGGCGACCCCCTGATCGGGCATCGCCAGCGCCGACGGGGTCAGGCCCTGCACGTTGTGCCAGTCCACGACGTGCACCGGCCCGCGCCGGCCCAGGCGCCGGGGAACGCGGACCGCGATCCGGCTCACCAGCCAGTCCCGCGTCCGGGTTTGTTCGATCCCGAGGTCGGTGATGACCACGTCGAGGCCGGCCAGCTCCGGCAGCGCGGGGTCGTTGACCTTGACCTGGGTGTCGAGCACCTGGCCCATCGCCAGCACCTCGCCCGGACGCTGCTCGAAATGGCGCAGCGACACGTTGCCCGTGTTCAGCGTCACCGCGTCGGGCTCGATCGCCGCGACCCGCAGGATCGGGATGAAGATGCTGCGGCGGGTCGCCAGGTCGACGACCAGCCCCAGGACGCGCGGCTGCTGGCGCACGATGCTGATGCCGATGACGACATCGCGGACCCGCCCGAACGATTCGCCGAACGGCCCCAGCACCAACATCCGAGCGAGGCGCGCGACGTACACCCGATTGACCGATGCCATGCCAGAGAGCCTATTCAGCCGCCGACCGGATGGGGGATGCGCCGCGGTCGCGTCGTTAATGGGACCTCATCGTTAATGGGACCTCATCGTTAATGGGACCTCATCGCGAACACCACGACGACGAACATCACCGCCAGCGTCGCGATGCCGATGACGATGCCCGCGACCGCCAGGCCGTAGCCGTCCTGCCGGTTCCGCTTGACCTGGTCGAGCGCGATGGTGCCCAGGACGATGCCGGCGATCGAGCCGATGCAGCAGAACACCCCCGCCACCGACGAGATCAGCGAGGCGATCGCCAGCCCGTTCATCCCGGCGGGCGCGTCGGGATGCGGGCCGTCCGGGATTCCGTAGCCGCCCGAATGCGGCGGCGGCCCGTAGCCGGCCGGTGGGCCGCCGTAACCAGGCGGTTGGCCGTAACCGGCGGGCGGGGGCATCGGCGGCGGGTAGTCGGTCGGGTAGCCGCCGGGGTACGGGGGCGGGTAGGCCGGGGGTGGATAGTCCGCGATCGGCGGCGGATAGTCGGCGACCGGCGGCGCCCAGGGCGCCTCCCACGGCGGTTGGTGGGGATTGGGGCCGCTGGTGGCGGGCGGATGGGCCTGATCGTCGGGGTCGCCGCCCGGAGCCGTCATGGTGTTCAACCTAGCCTAAGGAACGGGCGGCCAGCGCCGCGGCGAACCCGGCGGAGCCCGTTTGCTCGCGGTCCCGGACGGTTCCCTCGATAGGGTGAAACACCGGAAGATGAAACCCGAGATGAGTTCCGGGCCGAGGCGGAGGAGAATCAGTACGCATGACTAGCCCGTTTCAGCCCGGCCAGGTTCCCGGCGCGGCTCCTTCCGGCGCGGCCCGTCGGGGCGCCCCGGGATTACCGACGCCGCCCAAGGGCTGGCCGGTGGGGTCCTACCCCACCTACGCCGAGGCGCAGCGCGCCGTCGACTACCTTTCCGACCAGGACTTTCCGGTTCAGCAGGTCACCATCGTCGGGGTCGATCTGATGCAGGTGGAACGGGTCACCGGCCGGCTGTCGTGGGCGAAGGTGATCGGCGGGGGAATCCTCAGCGGGGCGTGGTTGGGCCTGTTCATCGGCCTGGTGCTCGGCTTCTTCAGCCCCAGCCCGTGGGCGGCGCTGGTCACCGGCCTGGTCGCCGGGGTGTTCTTCGGCTTGATCACTTCCACCGTCCCGTACGCAATGGCCCGGGGCACAAGGGATTTCAGCTCGACCATGCAGCTCGTCGCGGGCCGCTACGACGTGCTCTGCGATCCGCAAAACGCGGAGAAGGCGCGGGACCTGTTGGCGCGCCTGGCGATCTGAGGCTTCGACGAGACGAAAGAGGCTTCATAGGTGGTGAGTCGTGGCCGGCGCATAGCCGGCATCGCGCTCGCCGCGGTCATGATCGGCTGGGCGGTCGCGGGCTGCGGCCCCGCGAGCAACGCGTTGGTGATCAGCTTCTACACCCCGTCCACCGACGAGGCGACGTTCGCCGCGATCGCCCGGGACTGCACCAGGCAACTGGGCGGCCGGTTCGCCGTCGAACACATCAGCCTGGGCCGGGCCCCCGGCGAACAGCGACTGCAGCTTGCCCGGCGCCTGACCAGCCACGACCGCACGCTGGACGTAATGGCGCTGGACGTCGTGTGGACCGCCGAGTTCGCCGAGGCGGGCTGGGCGCTGCCGTTGTCCGACGACCCGGCGGGGCAGGCCGAATCCGACGCCACCGTCGATACCCTGCCCGGCCCGCTCGCGACGGCGGCCTGGCGGCGCCGGTTGTACGGCTCGCCCATCACCACCAACACCGAATTGCTTTGGTATCGAGCCGATTTGGTGGACCAACCGCCGCGAACCTGGGACGGCATGGTGGCCGAGGCCGGCAGGCTGGGGGCCGCCGGCGGCCCGGGCTGGATCGCGGTGCAGGCCAACGAGGGCGAGGGCCTGGTGGTGTGGTTCAACACGCTGCTCGCCAGTGGCGGCGGCCAGGTGCTGTCCGACGACGGCCGTCAGGTCACACTCACCGACACGCCCGCGCACCGGGCCGCCACGGTCGGTGCGCTGCGCATCCTCAGGGCGGTGGCCACCGCGCCCGGGGCCGATCCCTCCATCACCAGGACCGACGAGGGCACCGCGCGGTTGGCTCTCGAGCAGGGCAAGGCCGCGCTGGAAGTGAATTGGCCCTTCGTGCTGGCCTCCATGCTCGAGAACGCGGTGAAGGGCGGCGTGCCGTTCCTGCCGCTCAACCGGGACCCGAGCCTGGCCGGCAGCATCAACGACGTCGGCACCTTCGTGCCCAGCGCCGAGCAGCGGCGCGTCGCGTACGCGGCCAGCCAGAGGGTGTTCGGGTTCGCGCCGTACCCGGGCGTCGCGCCCGGCCGGCCGGCGAGGGTGACGATCGGCGGACTGAACCTCGCGGTCGCCAGCACCACCCGCCACCGCGCGGAGGCGTTCGAGGCCGTCCGCTGCCTTCGTAGCCTGCAGCATCAGAAGTATGTATCGATCGAGGGCGGCCTGCCGGCCGTCCGCTCCTCGCTGTATTCCGACCCCGAATTCCAGGCCACCTATCCGATGTACACGGTCATTCGCCGGCAGCTGACCGACGCGGCGGTCCGCCCGGCGACGCCGGTGTATCAGTCGGTGGCCATCCGGATCGCGTCGACCCTGAGCCCGATCACCGAAATCGACCCGGAGCGAACGGCCGACGAGCTCACCAGGCAGGTGCAGAAGGCGATCGACGGGAAGGGGCTGTTGCCGTGACCGCCACGGTGCTGGAGCCGGACAGCGCTGCCGTCGAGTCCCGCGCCCGAAGCCGAACCCGGCGGCCGGAGCGGCGACTGGCCTTCCTCCTCGTCGCCCCGGCGACGGTTCTGATGCTGGGCGTGACGGCCTATCCGATCGGGTATGCCGTGTGGCTCAGCCTGCAGCGCAACAACCTTGCCACGCCCGACGACACCGCGTTCGTCGGCCTGGGCAATTACCTGACGATCCTGAGCGACCGGTACTGGTGGACGGCGCTCGCCGTCACGCTGGCGATCACCGTGGTCTCGGTGTCGATCGAGTTTGCGCTGGGTCTGTCGTTGGCCCTGGTGATGCACCGCACCATCGTCGGCAAGGGCGTGGTGCGCACCGCCGTCCTCATCCCGTACGGCATCGTGACGGTGGTCGCCTCCTACAGTTGGTACTACGCCTGGACGCCGGGGACCGGCTATCTGGCCAACCTGCTGCCGCAGGGCCTCTCATTCACCCAAGCCCCGCTGACGCAACAGATTCCGTCGCTCGGCATCGTCGTGCTGGCCGAGGTCTGGAAGACCACGCCGTTCATGTCGCTGCTGCTGCTGGCGGGCCTGGCGGTGGTACCCGAGGACCTGCTGAAGGCCGCGCAGGTCGACGGCGCCGGTGCGTGGCGGCGGCTGACCCGGGTCACGTTACCCATCATCAAACCTGCGGTCGTGGTCGCGCTGCTGTTCCGGACGCTGGACGCCTTCCGCATCTTCGACAACATCTACGTGCTGACCAACGGCGCCAACGGTACCGGCTCGGTGTCAATGCTGGGCTACGACAACCTTTTCAAGGGCTTCAACGTGGGCCTCGGCTCGGCGATCAGCGTGCTGATCTTCCTGTGCGTGGGCCTCATCGCGCTAGTCTTCATCAAGGTGTTCGGCGCTTCCCAGAGCACCGCCTCGCCCGGAGGTGCCGGCGATGGCCAGTAACGGGGTGGGCGCGCGCCGCGCCACGGCCTGGGCCGTCATCGACACGCTCGTAGTGGTGTACGCGCTGCTCCCCGTGCTGTGGATCCTCAGCCTTTCGCTGAAGCCCACCTCGACGGTCAAGGACGGCAGGCTGATTCCGTCGCGGGTCACGTTTGACAACTACCGGGGCATCTTCCGCGGTGACTTCTTCAGCTCCGCGTTGATCAACTCCGTCGGGATCGGGCTGCTCACCACCGTCATCGCCGTCGTGCTGGGGGCCATGGCCGCCTATGCCATCGCGCGGCTGGACTTCCCCGGCAAACGGCTGCTCGTCGGTGCGACCCTGATGATCAGCATGTTCCCCGGGATATCGCTCGTCACACCGTTGTTCGACATCGAGCGCTTCGTCGGCCTGTTCGACACCTGGCCGGGCCTGATCCTGCCCTACATCGCCTTCGCGCTACCACTCGCCATCTACACGCTGTCGGCGTTCTTCCGGGACATCCCATGGGATTTGGAGAAGGCGGCCAAGATGGACGGCGCGACGGCCGGGCAGGCCTTCCGCAAGGTGATTGTCCCCCTGGCGGCGCCCGGGCTGGTGACCGCGGCGATCCTGGTGTTCATCTTCGCCTGGAACGACCTGCTGCTCGCGCTGTCGCTGACCGCGACCAAGGCGGCGATGACCGCCCCCGTCGCGATCGTGAACTTCAGCGGCACTTCCCAATTCGAGGAGCCGACGGGGTCGATCGCCGCGGGTGCGATCGTGATCACGGTGCCCGTCGTCGTTTTCGTTCTCATCTTTCAACGGCGGATCGTCGCCGGCCTGACCTCCGGTGCGGTGAAGGGATAGCAGATGGCCGAGATCGAGTTGACGCACGTGTGCAAGAGCTACCCCGACGGTGCGACGGCGGTGAAAGACCTGAACATCACCATCGCCGACGGCGAGTTCGTCATCCTGGTGGGGCCGTCGGGCTGCGGAAAGACCACCACGCTGAACATGATCGCCGGACTGGAGGACATCTCGTCGGGCGAGCTGCGCATCGGCGGCGAACGCGTGAACGAGAAGGCGCCCAAGGACCGCGACATCGCGATGGTGTTCCAGTCCTACGCGCTCTACCCCCACATGACCGTGCGGCAAAACATCGCGTTCCCGCTGACCCTGGCGAAGATGAAGAAGGCGGAGATCGCTCGAAAGGTGGAGGAGACGGCGAAAACCCTTGACCTGACCGAACTCCTGGATCGCAAGCCGTCGCAGCTGTCGGGCGGCCAGCGTCAGCGGGTGGCGATGGGGCGGGCGATCGTGCGCCACCCTAAGGCCTTCCTCATGGACGAGCCGTTGTCCAACCTGGACGCCAAGCTGCGGGTGCAGATGCGGGGCGAGATCGCCCGGCTGCAGAAGCGGCTGGGCACCACGACCGTCTACGTCACCCACGACCAGACCGAGGCCATGACGCTGGGCGACCGGGTGGTGGTGATGCATGGCGGCGTGGTGCAGCAGATCGGTGCCCCCGACGAGCTCTACGAGCGCCCAGCGAACCTGTTCGTCGCGGGGTTCATTGGCTCTCCGGCGATGAACTTCTTTCCCGCCACGCTGACGTCCGTCGGGCTGCAGCTGCCGTTCGGCGAGGTGACGCTGGCGCCCGTGACGCGGGAGGCGATCGCGCGGCGCCCCCAACCGCAGAACGTGATCGTCGGGGTGCGGCCTGAGCACCTGGCCGACGCCGCGCTGATCGATGGCTATCAGCGGATCAGGGCGCTGACCTTCGAGGCGAAGGTCGACCTGGTGGAGTCTCTGGGCGCCGACAAGTACGTGTATTTCACGATGTCCGGGCCGGCTGTGCACTCGGCCCAGCTCGACGATCTCGAGGAGATCCACGAAAACCAGTTCGTAGCAAGGGTTCCGGCCGAGTCGAGGGCGGCCGCCGGGCAGCCGATGGAGTTGGCCGTCGACACCGCCAGGGTCGTCGTCTTCGACGCCGACACCGGTGCGAACCTGACCATCGCCGAGTCGTCGCCGTGATGCGGCCGATCCTGGACGATGTGCGCGCGCACCTGCGCACACAGTTCGCCGATCCGGATCCGGCGTCGGCGAGCGTGACCTTCCTGGGTGCCGAGACCGTCGAGGTGCTGCGTTTCCGTGAGGCCGACGGGCTGGTGCACTACGCGTCGTTGGGCTGCTCGCGCCACCCGATGACCGACCCGACGCAGGTGGCCGCCGACCCAGAGCGCGGCCCGCGCGCGGAAGTCGTTCTGCGCCTGCGCGATCCGGGGCCGGCGACCGGCATGGCCCGCAGCCTGGCCGTGCTGGCGGCGACGCCGGCGGTCGAGGGCGTGGTGCTCGTGGCCGACGCGCTGATCGACCTCGGCACCCCACTGTGGGCGTGGCCGTCGCGGCGGGTGCCGTTCACCGCGGTGCTCCTCGGCGCCAGCGACATCCCGGACCTGTTGCTCACCGCCCCCCGCGACCCGGTCACCTTCCTGCGGGCAACTCCCATCACCGCGACGGAGGCCGCGTGGGTGCGGCTCAAGGGCGCCGAGGCGATGCGCCAGGCATGGCGCAACGACGGCGTCGACGTGCTGGACCCGAATCGTCCCGCGGCCCAGCCCCGATAGCGCGAGCAGACGCAAAAGTCCGCGACACGCCGGAGTTCTGCGGTCTTTTGCGTCTGCTCGCGAGGGGAGCGCGAGGGGAGCGCCAGGGCTCGTGAGGGGAGCGTGAGCTCTCAGCCGGCGATGCGCGGTCTTATCAGATGGCCGTTGATCCGGGCTATGAGGCCGAGCGGATCTCGCCGGATGTCGTCGACAGTCACCGGAACGACCATCCACCCGCATTCCTGCAGCCGGGCGGTCTTGAGGCGGTCATGCAACAGGGCGTCGCGACCCAGGTGCCATTCCACGCTGTCGTATTCGGCGACGACCATGGCATCCGGCCACGCGAAGTCCACGCGCCAGCGTCGACCGTGACGATCGAGGATGCCGAATTGAAGCTCCGGCATCGGCAGTCCGCTGTCGACGAAGAGCAGTCGCACCTCACTCTCCATTGGCGATTCGGCGCGGCCGTCCGCATGGTGCATGAGCTCTCGGACCTTGACGATGCCGCGGCGGCCCCGCTGCTCGGCGATCGCCGCGCGCAGCTCAGCTCCACTACATGCGCCGACACGCAGGGCGGCATCGAGGGTCGCCAACGCGCGCGGACGACGCAGGGTCCTCGCTATCTCAATCGCGGTCCACGCCGGTGCCGTCGCCAGGCGGCCGTTCACGCGCCGCAGTGGTGCCCCAACGCGCTGATGCACCATCAGCTTCGGCGAAGGGCGCATCCGCACTCCCGGATCGAGCACATGCAGCCTACCGGTGCGCTCGGTATCGAAGCCGTACAGCGCCGCCGCGGTACCCATACACGCGACCACCGGCTGGCCGGCCATCAGCTGCACCGCGGCGAGCGCGCCCATCACGTCGGGATCGCTCGCCGCGTAGACGCCGTGACACACGCGGACAAGCGCGCCGCACCCTAGGAGTCCGGCCAACCGTGCGCGCGAGATTACGGCAAGGAGCTGGGACGTGGTTGCCAGCCCGCCCCCTTTCAGGAGCACGCTTTCGATGTCCACAGCGGCAAAGGATGCTGCGAGCTCGGCGACCTGGCCAGCCGATTACCGCCGCCCTGTGGACAAGCCCCCGCCGCTGCCTGCCCACCAGACGCAAAAGTCCGCGACACGCCGGGCGGAAGGGTGCTTTTGCGTCTGCTCGCGGGGAAACGCTAGAGCCAGTCGACCTTCCGGAAGCTGAAGTACAGGACCAGGCAGGCGGTCGCCATGATCCCGACCACCACCGGGTAACTCCAGTGCCACTTCAGTTCGGGCATGAACTCGAAGTTCATGCCGTAGATGCCCGCGATCATGGTTGGCACCGCGACGATGCCGGCCCAGGCCGATATCTTGCGCATGTCGCTGTTCTGCTGCATCCCGACGCGGGCCAGCGCCGCCTGGATCAGCGAGTTGAGCATGTCGTCGTAGCTGTTGATGTGGTCCGCGGCCTCGGATTGGTGGTCGGCGACGTCGCGCAGATAGCGCCGGACCTCCTTGGAGATCAGATCCTTGTTCTCGATCTGCATTCGATGAAACGCACCCGATAGCGGGTTGACGCACCGGCGGAGTTCGACGACCTCGCGTTTGAGCAGATAAATCGGCTCGACGTCGAGCTTGCGGCCCGGCGCGAACGCCACCTCCTCGATGCTGTCGATGTCGGCTTCGACCAGGGCGCTCACCTCGAGGTAGTGGTCGACGACGTCGTCGGCGATGGCGTGCATCACGGCATAGGGGCCCAGGCGCATCTGTTGGGAGTCGGCTTCCATCCGCTTGCGCACCTCGGACAGGCCGCCGTGCTCGCCGTGGCGGACGGTGACCACAAAGTCGGCCCCGACGAAGATCATGATTTCGCCGGTTTCGACGATCTGGCGGGCCGCTACCACCGACTCGTGCGGGACGTAGTTGACGGTCTTCAGGACCAGGAACAGGGTGTCGTCGTAGCGTTCCAGCTTCGGTCGCTGGTGCGCGCAAACGGCGTCTTCGACGGCCAACGGGTGCAGACCGAAGATGTCGGCCACTTCCTGCATCTGGTTGGTGTCCGGCTCGCGCAGGCCGACCCAGACGAATGACTCGTGGCCCAGCGTTTCGATCTCGCGGACCTTGTTGAGTGCGGCGGCGTAGCTGAACCGTCCCGGGAGCCGGTGGCCTTCTGCGTAGACCGCGCAGTCGACCAGTGCGTCGTGCCGCACCTCCCGGGCGGGAAGCGAGGTCGGTTTCTGCGCGTCGTGCGATTCGCGCACGAGTGGTCGGAGCACTTCGGGTAATGCGTCAGGCCCGGGAAACACCTTCACCTCCGATGGCAGCGCAGGTCCGCAAAGCGGTGCTCAATGCTACGCGTCCTGGCGAAACGCGACGTGAAATCTCCGGTTGGCGCGCGGCTCCCAGGGAATTGCCAGGTGTTGGACCGGCGATTTCGGCCCGGCGACGGTGCGATAGTTTCGTCCCCGACGGAACGTCTTAGATCCCGAGTCTCCTTAAGGAGTAAACCGACGTGAGCGCAAGTCCTGTCAAGGTCGCCGTCACCGGCGCCGCCGGTCAGATCGGCTACAGCCTGTTGTTCCGCCTGGCGAGCGGCGCGCTGCTGGGCGCTGACCGCCCGATCGAGCTGCGTCTGCTCGAGATCGAGCCGGCGCTCAAGGCGCTCGAGGGTGTCGTGATGGAGCTCGACGACTGCGCGTTCCCACAGTTGGCGGGCGTTGAGATCGGCGCCGACCCGAACAAGATCTTCGACGGCGTGAACCTCGCCCTGCTGGTCGGCGCCCGCCCGCGCACCAAGGGCATGGAGCGCGGTGACCTGCTGGAGGCCAACGGCGCGATCTTCACCGCGCAGGGCAAGGCCCTCAACGCGGTCGCCGCCCAGGACGTCCGGATCGGAGTGACCGGCAACCCGGCCAACACCAACGCGCTGATCGCCATGAGCAACGCGCCCGACATCCCCCGGGAGCGGTTCACCGCGCTGACCCGCCTCGACCACAACCGGGCAATCTCGCAGCTGGCCAAGAAGACGGGCGCCGCGGTCACCGACATCAAGAAGATGACGATCTGGGGCAACCACTCGGCGACCCAGTACCCCGACGTGTTCCACGCCGAGGTGGGCGGGAAGAACGCCGCCGAGGTCATCGGCGACCAGGCGTGGATCGAGAACGACTTCATTCCGACCGTGGCGAAGCGCGGCGCGGCGATCATCGACGCGCGCGGCGCCTCGTCGGCCGCGTCGGCCGCGTCGGCGACCATCGACGCGGCCCGTGACTGGCTGCTGGGCAGCCCGGAGGGCAACTGGGTGTCCATGGCCGTCGTGTCCGACGGCTCGTACGGCGTGCCGGAGGGCCTGATCTCCTCGTTCCCGGTGACCACCAAGGGTGGTGACTGGACGATCGTGCAGGGGCTCGAGATCGACGACTTCTCCCGCGGCAAGATCGACGCGTCGACCGCGGAACTGGCCGATGAGCGCAGCGCGGTGACGGAGCTGGGGCTCATTTAGCGGATTGGGCGTACCGATCGGTAGTCATTACCCTGATGCCGTGCCAGACATCGCGCAGCCACAGGTCCACATCGGTGACGACGAGATCTTTGACGCGCACGTAGGTGGCAAGCTCTCGGTCGCGCTGACGGCACCGTTGGACACCCAGCGCGCGCTCTCGGTCGCCTACACCCCCGGGGTGGCACAGGTCAGCCGCGCGATCGCCGCCGATCCCTCCCTGGCTGCGAGCTACACGTGGGCCAACCGGCTGGTGGCGGTGGTCAGCGATGGCAGCGCCGTGCTCGGTCTCGGCGACATCGGCCCGTCGGCGTCGCTGCCCGTGATGGAGGGCAAATGCGGCCTGTTCAAGCAGTTCGGGGGCCTCGACGCGATCCCGCTCGTGCTGGACACCAAGGACCCCGACGAGATCGTCGAGACGCTCGTGCGCCTGCGGCCGACGTTCGGCGCCGTGAACCTGGAAGATATCTCCGCGCCGCGCTGCTTCGAGATCGAGCGGCGGCTCATCGAGGCGCTGGACTGCCCGGTGATGCACGACGACCAGCACGGCACGGCCATCGTCGTGTTGGCCGCGCTGATGGGGGCGAGCAAGCTGCTCGGCCGGGATATGACATCGCTGCGGGTGGCGGTGTCCGGTGCCGGGGCGGCCGGGGTGGCCTGCACGAAACTCCTCCTGGCGATGGGTGTCTCGGAGATCATAGTGCTGGACTCGCGGGGCATCCTGCACACCGGCCGCGACGACATGAACGAGGTCAAGCGCGACCTCGCTCGCCGCACCAACCCGATGGGTCTCACCGGCGGGCCGGCCGAGGCGCTGGACGGGGCGGACGTGTTCCTCGGGGTGTCGGCGGGCGCGATGCCCGAGGAGTTGGTCGCCACGATGGCGCCCGGGGGGATCGTGTTCGCGCTGTCCAACCCCGACCCGGAGGTCGATCCCGAGGTGGCGGCCAGGTACGCGGCGGTGGTGGCCACCGGCCGCAGCGACTACCCGAACCAGATCAACAACGTGCTGGCGTTCCCCGGGGTGTTCCGCGGCGCGCTGGACGTCGGGGCGCGCCGGATCACCGAGAAGATGATGGTTGCCGCGGCCGAGGCGATCTTTTCCGTGGTCAGCGACGACCTCGCGCCCGACCGGATCGTCCCCAGCCCGCTGGACATGCGCGTCGGGGATGCGGTGGCCAGAGCGGTGACGCTGGCCGCCGAAGGGTGAGAGCCGGCAGGCCGGCTGCGCTGCTCGTCGCGGCCCTGCTCGTCGTGGCCGGCTGCGCGACCCGCGGCGGCGGCCGCCCGGAACTGGTCGTGGGGTCGCGTCCCGATCCCGACTCGGCGCTGCTGGCCGGCATCTACGTGGCGGCGCTGCGGTCGTATGGTTTCGCGGCGCACCCCGGGACCGCCACCGATCCGATGGCGAAGCTCGACTCCGGCGAGTTCACCATCGTTCCCGGCTTCACCGGGCGGACGCTGCAGCGGCTGCAGCCCGGGGCGTCCGCGCTGTCGGACACCCAGGTCTACCGCGCGATGATCGCGGCCCTGCCGGAGGGGGTGTTGGCCGGCGACTATGCCACCGCGGCCGAGGACAAGCCGGTGCTGTTGGTCACGCAATCCACGGTGACGGCGTGGGGCGGCCAGGAGCTCGGCGAGTTGCCCGGGCACTGCGACGGGCTGGTGACGGGCGCCGCGGTGGGCTTCGCCGGGCCGCCGGCGGTGGGGACGTGCCGGCTCGCTCCGCCGCGCGAGTTCCCATCTAGTTCAGCGCTTTTCGATGCGCTGCGGGCCGGTCAGCTGACCGCGGCCTGGTCGACCGCCGCCGACCCCGGCATCCCCGCCGACGTCATCGCACTGGCCGACGGCAAGCCGGCGCTGATCCGCGCGGAGAACGTGGTGCCGCTGTATCGCCGCAACGCGCTGGCGGACCGGCAGCTGCTGGCCATCAACGAGGTGGCCGGCGTGCTCGACACCGCGGCGCTGGCCGACATGCGCCGCCAGGTGGCCGGCGGCGCCGACCCGCAGGCGGTGGCCGGCGGGTGGCTGGCCGAACACCCGCTGGGGCGCTGACTGCATTCCTGCGCGAGCAGACGCAAACGCACCCCTCCGCCCGGCGTGTCGCGGACTTTTGCGTCTGCTGGGCGGGAAAGCGGCGGCCAAAAGCCAGGTCAGTACTTGGGGGTGAGCATCCGGCGCATCATCGGGGTGAACAGGCGCTGATAGCCCGACCCGGTCAGGCGCACCAGGGCGTCCATAACCTTGGCGTCCGGCCCGACGAGCACGCGGGCCTTGTTCTTGCGCACCGCGTCGAGGATCACCAGGGCCGCCCGATGCGGACTGGTCTTGGCCAGCCGCTTGTCGAACACCTTGGCCAGCTCATCGCGGTCGAGCCCCTCGGCGGCGCCGGCGTTGCGGGCGATCGCGGTCTTGATGCCGCCGGGGTGTACCGTCGTCACCCCGACCGGGTGGCCCGCCAGGATCATCTCCTGGCGCAGCGCCTCGGTGAAGCCGCGGACGGCGAACTTGGCCGAGTTGTACGCCGCCTGTCCCGGCACGGAGAACAACCCGAACACGCTCGAGATGTTGATGACGTGCCCGTCGCCGGAGGCGATCAGGTGCGGAAGGAAGGCCTTGGTGCCATTCACCACGCCCCAGTAGTCGACGTCCATCACCCGTTCGATGTCCTTGAACTGGCTGACCTCGATGTCGCCGCTGAACGCGATGCCTGCGTTGTTGTACACCTGGTTGACCTTGCCGAAGTGCTCGGCGACGGCGTCGGCGTAGGCGAGGAACGCCTCGCGCTCGGTGACGTCGAGCCGGTCGGCTTTGACCGGAGCGCCGAGCGCCTTCAGCTCCCGCTCGGTCGCCGCCAGGCCCTCGACGTCGACGTCGCTGATCGCGACCTTGGCGCCCGAGCGGCCCAGCTCTATCGCCAGCGCCTGACCGATGCCCGACCCGGCGCCCGTGACGACGGCGACCTTCCCGGCGAACCCTTGCATGAGCGCCCTTCCTGTCGGCGTAACCGTGTCGAGGCTAGCCGGTACCGGCGGTCCCCGGTATCGGTGGGTGGGTCGGCGATCAGCCGAACGCCGTGTCGAGAATCTCCTGCTGCTCGACGGCGTGCACCTTGGACGACCCCGACGACGGCGCCGACATCGCCCGCCGCGAGATGCGCTTGACGCGCGCCAGCTTCTCGGGGAGCAGCTCGGGCAGTTCCAGGCCGAAGCGCGGCCACGCGCCCTGGTTGGCGGGCTCCTCCTGGACCCAGAAGAATTCGCTCGCGTTCGGGTAGCGGTCCAGCGTCTCGCTGAGCCGGCGCTTCGGCAGCGGCGCCAACTGCTCGATGCGCACGATGGCGACGTCGTCCCTGCTCTCCTTGGCCTTGCGGGCGACGAGCTCGTAATAGATCTTCCCGCTGGTCAGCAGGACGCGCCTGACCGCGCCGCGATCGCCGATGCCGTCCTCGTAGGTGGGCTCCTCGAGCACCGAGCGGAACTTGAGCTCGGTGAAATCCCTCACGTCGCTGACCGCGGCCTTGTTGCGCAGCATCGACTTCGGTGTGAACACGATCAGCGGCCGCTGCACGCCGTCGAGGGCGTGCCGGCGCAGCAGGTGGAAGTAGTTCGACGGCGTCGACGGCATCGCGATCGTCATCGACCCCTCCGCCCACAGCTGCAGGAACCGCTCGATGCGCCCGGACGTATGGTCGGGGCCCTGGCCCTCGTGGCCGTGCGGCAGCAGCAGCACCACGTTGGACAGCTGGCCCCACTTGGCCTCACCGGAGCTGATGAACTCGTCGATGATCGACTGCGCGCCGTTGACGAAGTCGCCGAACTGCGCCTCCCATAGCACGAGGGCGTCGGGGTTGCCGACGGTGTAGCCGTACTCGAACCCGACCGCGGCGTACTCCGACAACGGCGAGTCGTAGACCAGGAACCTGCCGCCCGTCGGGGTGCCGTCGGGGTTGGTCGCCAGCAACTGCAGCGGGGTGAACTCCTCCCCGGTGGCACGGTCGATGATCACCGAATGCCGCTGCGAGAACGTGCCACGCCGGGTGTCCTGCCCCGACAGCCGCACCAACTTGCCTTGGGCCACCAGCGTGCCCAGCGCCAGCAGCTCGCCGAAGGCCCAGTCGATCTTGCCCTCGTAGGCCATCTCGCGCCGCTTCTCCAGGACGGGCTGCACGCGGGCATGCGCGGTGAACCCGTCCGGCAGCGCGAGGAACGCGTCGCCGATCCGGGCCAGCAGCGCCTTGTCCACCGCGGTGGACAGGCCGGCGGGAACGATCTGGAGTGACTCCACCGACTCGCTGGGGGCCGCGCCGTGTTTCTCCAGCTCGCGGACCTCGTTGAACACCCGCTCGAGCTGGCCCTGGTAGTCGCGCAGGGCGTCCTCGGCCTCCTTGAGCGAGATGTCGCCGCGGCCGATCAGGGCTTCGGTGTAGCTCTTGCGGACCCCGCGCTTGACGTCGACGACGTCGTACATCGAGGGATTGGTCATCGACGGGTCGTCGCCCTCGTTGTGCCCGCGCCGGCGGTAGCACAGCATGTCGATGATGACGTCCTTGTGGAACCGCTGGCGGAAGTCCACGGCGAGCTTCGCCACCCACACGCAGGCTTCGGGGTCGTCGCCGTTCACGTGGAAGATCGGCGCCCCCACCATCTTGGCGACGTCGGTGCAGTACTCGCTGGATCGCGAGTACTCCGGCGCGGTGGTGAACCCGATCTGGTTGTTGACGATGATGTGGATGGTGCCGCCGACGCGGTAGCCCGGCAGGTGCGCCAGGTTCAGCGTTTCGGCGACGATGCCCTGACCCGCGAAGGCCGCGTCGCCGTGCAGCATCATCGGCACCACGGCGAACGGCCGCTGGTTCTCGCCGTCGCCCGCCTGCGCTTCCAGCAGGTCCTGCTTGGCGCGCACCAGGCCCTCGAGCACCGGGTCGACGGCCTCCAGGTGTGACGGGTTGGCCGTCAGCGACACCTTGATGTCGTTGTCGCCGAACATCTGCAGGTAGACGCCGGTGGCGCCCAGGTGGTATTTGACGTCGCCGGAGCCGTGGGCCTGGGACGGGTTGAGGTTGCCCTCGAACTCGCTGAAGATCTGCGTGTACGGCTTGCCGACGATGTTCGCCAGCACGTTGAGCCGGCCGCGGTGCGGCATCCCGATGACCACCTCTTCGAGGGCGTGCTCGGCACACTGGTCGATGGCCGCGTCCATCATGGGAATCACGCTTTCGGCACCCTCGAGCGAGAACCGTTTCTGACCAACGTATTTCGTTTGCAGGAAGGTCTCGAACGCCTCGGCCGCGTTGAGCCGGCTCAGGATGTACTTCTGCTCGGCCACGCTCGGTTTGACGTGCTTGGTCTCGATTCGCTCCTGCAGCCACTGCTGCTGCTCGGGCTCGAGGATGTGGGTGTATTCCACCCCGATGTGCCGGCAGTAGGCGTCGCGCAGCAGGCCCAGCACGTCGCGCAGCTTCTTGTACTCGCGACCGGCGAAGCCGGCGACCTTGAACACCCGGTCGAGGTCCCACAGCGTCAGGCCGTGGGTGAGCACCTCGAGGTCGGGGTGGCTGCGGAATCGGGTCCCGTCCAGCCGCAGCGGATCGATGTCGGCCATTAGGTGGCCGCGGTTGCGGTACGCCGCGATCAGCTCCATGACCCGGGCGTTCTTGTCGACGATCGAGTCCGGGTTGTCGGTGCTCCAACGCACCGGCAGGTACGGGATGGACAGCTCGCGGAAGATCTCGTCCCAGAAGTCGTCCGAGAGCAGCATCTCGTGGATGGTGCGCAGGAAGTCGCCGGACTCCGCGCCCTGGATGATCCGGTGGTCGTAGGTCGACGTGAGGGTGATCAGTTTGCCGATGCCCAGCTCGGCGATGCGCTCCGCGCTGGCGCCCTGGAACTCCGCCGGGTACTCCATCGCGCCGACGCCGATGATCGCGCCCTGGCCCGCCATCAACCGGGGGACGGAGTGCACGGTGCCGATGGTGCCCGGGTTGGTCAGCGAAATCGTCACTCCGCCAAAGTCTTCCGCCGTCAGCTTGCCGTCGCGGGCGCGGCGCACGATGTCCTCGTACGCGGTGACGAACTGGGCGAACCGCATGGTCTCGCACCGCTTGATGCCCGCCACCACCAGGGCCCGTTTGCCGTCCTTGCCCTGCAGGTCGATCGCCAGGCCCAGGTTGGTGTGCGCCGGTGTGACCGCGGTCGGTTTGCCGTCGACCTCAGCGTAGTGCCGGTTCATGTTGGGGAACGCCTGGATCGCCTGCACCAGCGCGTAGCCCAGGATGTGGGTGAACGAGATCTTGCCGCCGCGGGTGCGCTTGAGCTGGTTGTTGATGACGATGCGGTTGTCGATCAACAGCTTGGCCGGGATGGCCCGCACGCTGGTCGCCGTCGGCACGTCCAGCGACGCCGACATGTTTTTCACGACGGCCGCCGCGGCGCCGCGCAGTACCTGCACCTCGTCGCCCTCGGCCGGCGGCGGAGCGGGGGCCTTCGACGCGGCTGGAGCCGGGGCCGCCGGGGCCTTCGCGGGCGCCGCGCCGTTGGCCGCGGAATCGGCCGGCTGCTTCGGCTCGGCGGTGGCGACGGCCGGTCGCTGCGCCGGCGCCGCGGCTTGCGCCTGGGGGCGGTTGTGCCCGTCGGCGTTGCTCGTCGCCGGCTCGGCGCTCGGCTCCGGGTTGTAGTCGACCAGGAACTCGTGCCAGCTCGGATCGACCGACGAGGGGTCATTGCGGAACTTGCGGTACATCTCCTCGACGAGCCATTCGTTTTGCCCGAATGGCGAACTGATGTTGCTCACGGCCGCTGTTCGCCTCAATTCCTCTGCTCTGCAAGCCCATTCACTACCACTGTGCGGTGCCTGCGACTTCCTACGGCTCGGCTGATGGGGTACCTCGCGCGCGCGGCGGTGATCACGGTTCTCCGCCGCATCAAGGCTAACCTCTCGCCAGTCTTTCGCCAGGCAGAGGTCGGTCGGACGCTAGCCGGCTTCCTGAACCGGCGGCACCAGATGCAGGCTGCGCGGCCACCGGGCGGGTGGGGCGCCGAACGCATGCCGTGCGTTGCGGGCGATCTTCCTGCCCGCCAGGTAATTGCCGATGGCGCCGACGATGACGCCGATGCCGACCGGCAGCATCTTGCCGAACATCAGCGCGCTGCGTCGCACCGTGTAGCGCTTCACCCAGGTCTTGAGCAGCCGTGAGTTCAACAGTGACATCGACGACAGGGGGAGCGCGGAGACGCTTTCCGAGATCCATGCGCCGTTGGTGCGGCCGGGACCGATCAGGTCGGCGACGGCCCTCTTGCTGTTGTCCCCGACCAGCACCGAGAGCACCAGCGCGCGGCGTCGCTCGTGGTGGTCGGCCGGGATGCCGTAGACCACGGCCAGCGCCAGCACGAAGAAGGCGGTGGCCTCGAGGAACGCGACGGTCTCCGCGGCGGCCGCGGACAGGGCGCTGACCGTGCCGATGCCCGGGATGGTGGCCGCGGCGCCCACCGCCATGCCGCTGAGCGTCACCATGGTCACGTACCGCTTCTCGAGCTTGGCGACGATCTCGGACGGGCTGGCGCCGTGGTGCGCGTCACGCAGCCGGGTGACGTATGCCTCGGCCGCCGGGCCCTGGATTCGGTAGCTGCGCTCGATGACCTGTGCCAGGGCGCGCGCCGAGGACTTGGGCCGTCCGCCGCCGGCGGGCGCCTCGTCCTGGCTGGCCAGGTCCGGTTTTCGGTTGCGTCGGATCCGCATATTGCCTCTCCTGCGAATGGCGTCCTTCCAGGTTAACCCGCATTACGTCCTTGGCTGCGCGTCCGGTTGTGATACCCGGAATAATGCAGCCTGAACGCCGGTGACCGATCCGGTCGCTATACCCGTCCGCGACGGACGGCACGGTGGGAGCGAAACGAGGTGGGGATGACCACGGCGATGCCTCGGCCGACCGGGGGAGCCCGGCGCGCGGGTCACGCCGGCTTCGCGACGCGCTGGACCTCGGCGCTGACGCGCGGCACCGGGGACCCCTGGTATGCGCTATGGGCGATGATGATCGGCTTCTTCATGATCATGGTCGACTCGACCATCGTCGCGATCGCCAATCCCACCATCATGGCGGACCTGCGGATCGGCTACGACGCCGTGGTGTGGGTGACGAGCGCCTACCTGCTGGGCTACGCGGTGGTGCTGCTGGTCGCCGGCCGCCTCGGTGATCGCTACGGCCCCAAGAACCTCTACCTGGTCGGTCTGCTCGTGTTCACCGCGGCGTCGGTGTGGTGCGGCCTGTCCGGCAGCGCCGCGATGCTGATCACCGCCCGGGTCGTGCAGGGCGTCGGCGCCGGGCTGCTGACCCCGCAGACCCTGTCGACCATCACGCGGATCTTCCCGTCGGAGCGCCGCGGCGTTGCCGTCAGCCTGTGGGGCGCGACCGCGGGCGTCGCCAGCCTGGTGGGGCCGCTGGCGGGCGGCACGCTGGTCGACGGGCTGGGCTGGCAGTGGATCTTCTTCGTCAACGTGCCGATCGGCATCGTCGGGCTCGGTCTGGCGGTGTGGTTGGTCCCGGTGCTGCCCACGCAGTCGCACCGCTTCGACCTGATCGGCGTCGCGCTGTCGGGGGCCGGGATGTTCCTCGTTGTCTTCGGGCTGCAGCAGGGCCAGGAGGCGCACTGGCAGCCCTGGATCTGGGCCACGATCGTGGCCGGTATCGGCTTGATGAGCGCCTTCGTCTACTGGCAGTCCGTCAACGCCCACGAGCCGTTGATTCCGCTCGCCATCTTCCGCGACCGCGACTTCGGGCTGTGCAGCGCCGGGGTGGCCATCATCTCGTTTGCGGCGACGGGGATGATGCTGCCGGTCACCTTTTATGCACAGGACGTGTGCGGGCTCTCGCCGACGCGGTCGGCGCTGTTGATCGCGCCGATGGCGATCTGCAACGGGGTGCTCGCGCCCTTCGTCGGCCGGATGGTCGACCGCTACCACCCGCTGCCGGTGCTCGGGTTCGGCTTCTCGCTGCTGGCGGTCGGGCTCACGTGGCTGTCCTTCGAGATGTCGCCGGACACGCCGATCTGGCGGCTGGTGCTCCCGTTCGCCGCGGTGGGCGCCGGGATGGCCTTCGTGTGGTCCCCGCTGACGGCGACCGCGACCCGCAATTTGCCGCCGCACCTCGCCGGCGCGGGTTCGGCGGTATACAACTCGGTTCGCCAGCTGGGGGCGGTGCTCGGCAGCGCGGGAATGGCGGCGTTCATGACCTTCCGGCTCGGCGCCGAGATGCCGCCGAGCCCGTCCGCCGCCGAGGGCGACGCGGGCCTGCAGCTGCCCGAGTTCCTGCGCGACCCCTTCGCGGCCGCGATGTCCCAGTCGGTGCGGCTGCCCGCCCTCGTCGCGTTACTCGGGATCGTCACCGCGCTCTTCCTGCTGGGCTTCGGCCCGTCGGGGAACGACCGTCAGTCGGTGCAGGACGACGATTTCGAGGACTATGACGACGACGACTACGCCGAGTTCATTCTGCTCCGCGAGCCGGACAGCGTGACGCCGGCGCGTCAGCCGGCCCGGCCGCCGCACGCGCCGGTCGGTCATCCGGCACCCCCGCTCCGGTACCGCGAGCCCGTGCCGGCGAGCCGCCCCCCGCTTCCGGCGCCGTCGATGGGTTCCGGGCAGAACGGCTTGCACGCCGACGCCGGCCTTCGCATGCGCCCGATCGCCGAGCTGTCGGCGCGGGCCTTTGGGGGCGGGTCACCGGAAGATCGGCCGTCGCGACGCCGGCTCAACGGCTCCGCGGGTCGGCACTTTCCCGCGGAGGGGGGCGGGGTCGCGGGACAGCATTCGCGCCCCGACGACGATCCTCCCGGCTACGGGCGGCATTCGTCCGGCCGGTAGGGCCGGTCGGTGAGCGCCAGGAAGGCGCCCAGGTCGATCAGGCCCGCGGGTGTGGCGGGCAGATACTCGGTCAACAGCTGCGAGCGGACGATCACCGCCGCGTATTGCGCTCGGCTCACGGCGACGTTGAGCCGGTTCCTGTTGAGCAGGAACGAGATCCCCCGCGGCACCGCGTCCGCGGACGAGACGGTCATCGAGATGAACGCGAGCGGCGCCTGCGCGCCCTGAAACTTGTCCACGGTCCCCACGCGGATTCCGCCGAGCCCGGCCGCGCTCAGCCGCTGACGCAACCGCGCGACCTGGGCGTTGTACGGCGCGAGGACCAGCACATCGGCTTCGGCGAGCGGCCGGGTGCCCTTCTCGTCGGTCCACTCGCCACCGAGGAGCCCCTTGATCGCGCTGACTATCGCGTCGGCCTCTTGCGGGCTCTCGATCGAATTGCCCTGATGCGCAACGGATACCACGTGCACACCCGGCCGGAACCCGGCCAGCCGGCGCGCCGCGGTGCAGTCGTCGGACCGCAGCCTGCCCTCATAGGACAGCGTGGACACCGCGGCGCACACCGCCGGATGCATGCGGTACGAGCGGTCCAGGAAGTAGCCACGCTCCGTCGGCAGCGTCTGGTGGCCCTCGACCAGCCAGTCCAGCGCCGACGCGTCGACCGGCTCGGGGTGGGTGCCCTGGCTCACCTGTGGCAGTTGTTGCGGGTCGCCGAGCAGCATGAGATTGGCGGCCGCCGGCGCGACGGCGATGGTGTTCGCCAAGCAGAACTGGCCCGCCTCGTCGATCACCAGCAGGTCCAGGCTGCCCGGAGTGATCCGGTTGGCGTTGGCGAAATCCCATGCGGTGCCGCCGATCACACACCCCGCCGCGTCGGCGAGAAAAGCGGCGTAGCCAGTCCCGTCGATCTGCTGCCACGGCTTGGGGTCGTCGTCATAGGGTTTCTTCGCCACCCGCGCCGGGTCCAGCCCGGACTCGATCACGCAGCCCAGCAGGTTTTCAACCGTGGCATGCGATTGGGCGACGATGCCGACGCGCCAGCCGTGTGCCGTCACCAGTCGGTTGATCACGCGGGCGGCGGTGTGTGTCTTGCCGGTGCCCGGTGGGCCGTGCACCGCCAGGTATGAAGAGTCCAAATCCAGTGTCGCGGCAGTGATGTCGGCGACGGCGTCGGCACCGCGGGGAAGCGGGTCGCCGCTGCGCGTGCGGGGAGCGCGGCGCAGCAGAACGTCGAGCACGGCGGTGCCGGGCAGGCGGGGCAACCCGGCGGCCACGGCAGCGGCGGTCGCTTCGATGGACTCGCGCAGCGCCGTGGTCGAAATGGGCGGTCCCGGGGTGAGCGCGACGGGCAGTTGGTCGAACCTGTTGCCGTCGTTGTCGATTCGCTCGACGATGACGACCTCGGTGGGCATCGAGGGGTCGTCGGCTTCGACAATCTGTGCGCGGGCGGCCGCCCGCCGGTCGGGACTGTCGGTCATGGTGGCAGGAGCCGGCGGGTCGTACAGCGCGAACACGTTCGTCATCAGGTCGCCACGCGCCAGTTGGCCGCGTAATCGAACCCGGCGCTGTGGCTTGCGCGCGCGGGGCGGCAGGTGCCAGTCGACGTCGACCGATGCTTCGGTCGCGATGAAGACGTCGGTGTCGTCGGACCACTCGTCGACGGGGAAGTTCAGCCGGTCGAAATGCGCCCACCAGAACGGCTTGTCCTCGCGGCGGTGATAGCCCCGTGCGGCCGCGAGCAACGCCACCGCCGTCTGCTGGGGCGCGCGGTCACCGAGGCCGGCGTCACCGCTGAATTTCGACAACGCCACCGCCAGTTCGTCGCGGTCTTCGACGGTGTTGCCCTGCGGAACCGGCTGGGCGCCAATGGGAACGACGCCGGACTCGTAGGCACGCAGCATCAGCCAGTTGCGCAGTTCGCGGGTGGACCGGCAGTCGTAGTGGTTGTACTCCTCGATCTCCTTGAGCACGGACGCGGCCTCGTCGTCGCTGCCGGCGGCCCGCAGTTCGCAATACTCGGCGTAGGAGTTGATCGATCCGGTGGCCGTGGTGACGTCACCGGCACGTAGCTGCGTGCCCATGTAGAGCGGCTCGAGCGCCTTGAGGCTGAACGACTCGGCGCCGACGCGAATGCTTTTGCGCACCAGGGGATAAAGGTCGACCAGCGTTCCGCTGCGCAGCAGCCCGTCGACCTCGTCCTCGCCGACCCCATAGCGTCCCGCCAGGCGCAGCAACGCCGTTTTCTCGTACGGCGCGTAGTGGTAGATGTGCATGTGGGGGCGGCGCTTGCGGCGTTTGGCCACCATCGCCAGGAAGTCGGTGAGCGCCTTCCGTTCCTGCGCCCGATCGTGCGCCCACAGCGAGCGGAAGCCGCCGGTGGCGTCCATGACCCCGAACAGGTACTCCAGGCCCCACTCGTGGCCGTCGGCGGTCCACAGCGGGTCGCCCTCGAAGTCGAAGAACAGGTCGCCGGGGTCCGGCTCGGGCAGCAGCGCGAGCGGTTGCGGGTCGACGACGTCGAACTGCGGCCTTCCCGTCTCGCGCTGGCGTACTTGCAGTTTGGCCTGCTCGGTGAGCTTGCGCAGCGCACTCGGCGCCAACTCGGGCACCGGGCCGGTGTGTTCGGCCAGACCGGCGACCGTGGTGATTCCGGTGTCGACGAGCCGCTCGCGCTGGGTGACCCGCATGCCGGCGACGAGCAACAGGTCATCGGTCGCGCGCAGCTGTTCGATGCACAATTCGCACCGAAAGCATGCCGCTACTTCGTGGTCGTCCCAGCGCACGGCGGCGCCTGCGGCTTTGTGCCGGTCGAGACGGTTCTGCAACAGTGCGCGTTGAGAGCGGTATACGGGCACGAGGTCGCAGACCCGATACCGCACGGCCGTTCCGTTTCCGAGGCGCAGCTCCGCTTCCGGGGCGATGGGCACGCCGGAGGCGGCCAGCGCGTCGGCGTACGCCGCCAACTGCAGCAGGGCGGTGACCTTGGGAGAGCGGGCCAGTTTGGTGTCGATCACGCGATAGCGGTCGCCGTCGAGGATCAGAAAGTCGGCGAAACCGACGAAACGCCCGTCGAAAATCGCCGGTTGGTACACGACCGGCGCGTACCGGGCGACGGCCCGCTGGGTGGCCTCGGCGGCCGCAGTCAACCCGGCGAGCGTGTAGGCCGGGCGGCCGATGACCGCGAGGCCGTCACCAAACTCGTCGTGCAGCCGGTCGAGTTCGCGGCGCTCGTGTTCATTACCCAGGGTGACGGTCCGCGTGAACAGCTCGTCTTCGACGGGTACCGCCGGCCCCCATCCCAGCTTGCTGTCGAAGTCCCGCAGGAGCGCGTATTCGCAGCGGGCGGCGGCGGCCAGGTCCGACGCGCTGTAGACGGTTTTGTCTCCCGCGACGAACACAGCCCCACTGTAGGGGAGGGGCCGGACAGGCCGGGGGTCTCGCGTGTCTTTCCGCCCCGCCCTGCTCGGCGGGTGACCCGCCCCGAACGCACGGCCAGATTGCGCGTGAGTTGTTAACTATGGCCTCGGGCGGTCGTTCAGCCGTTGTGGTAATGATCTTTAAAAATCTGTAATAACTCGCGGACGTGACGAAATCTTTCTCCGCAAATTGTAAATAAGCAGAATTGCCGCGGGGCTTTATGGGATAATGACCACTGGTCACATTAGATTTGACATTCCGTGTACATACATATGACGTGCATATAGGCCTCGGACTGCTCTCGATCAAGCGCACCGCACGGGGGCATGCCGGCCTCGGCGGCTGGCCGAACCGGGGTCCTTCACGGCGCTCATAGCTAGGCGGCACGTGCAACGCAATCGTCGTGATGAAGTTTGCTGTTTACGTGCAGCGGGACTGTTATTGGGTGAGTTTCACCGCAGTACGTCACAGCCGAAGCACGAATGGAACGGCTGGGCACAGCTCGAAGAGTTGCCGGCGCGACGGCTCGCTAAACCTGCGCTCGCAGTCCATTTGGCGCTGATCCCGGGATCAGCCGGTCGGTCGAGGTCTAACCAGGTCCCCCGTTACGGCTGTCTGTAACGCCCTGTTACGCGGTTAATCCACGCCAAAATGGAATCATCCAAGTTTGCTGGTTGGACACGCAAAACTTTTTGGAGCGGGTGTAAGTTGCGTCTGTCATGGATGCGGGACTCCTCGACGCTAAAACCGTTCGTGCGCCTGATAAGGACTGAAAATGTCGACTTTCGTTTTCGCATCCCCTGACCTTCTCGCTTCCGCGGCCGAGAACTTGGATGGAATTGGGACGGCGCTGAAATCGGCGACATCGGCGGCCGCGCCCGCGACGACGCAGATTTTGGCCGCGGCGCAGGACGAGGTATCGGCGGCGATTTCGTCGCTGTTCGGTGGCTATGCCCAGGAGTTTCAGGCGCTCGCCGCGCAGGCGTCGGTGTTCCACTCCCAGTTCCTGCAGGCGATCACGTCGGGGGCGGGCTTGTACGCGGCCACCGAGGCCGCCAACGCCAATCCGCTGCAGACGCTCGAGGACGACTTCTTCGGCTTGATCAACGCGCCGGCCAACACGTTATTCGGGCGCCCGCTGATCGCCAACGGCACCGACGGTGCCGCGGGCACCGGGCAGAATGGCGGGCCCGCCGGCATCTTGATCGGCAACGGCGGCAACGGTGGGTCCGGCGCTCCCGGCCAGAACGGTGGTAACGGTGGGGCGGCCGCCATGTTCGGCAACGGTGGTGCCGGTGGTGCGGGTGGCGTCGGAGCGAACGGCGGAAACGGTGGCGCGGCCGGCTTGTTCGGCAACGGCGGTGTCGGTGGTGCCGGCGGTATCGGATCGTGGGCTACCACCGGCGGCCTCGGTGGTAACGGCGGTGCTGGCGGTGCCGGCGGGACCGTGGCCGGATTCGGTGGCGCCGGTGGTGTCGGCGGTGCGGGAGCCGACGGCGTGGCCGGCCACATCGTCGGCGGCACCGGCGGAAACGGTGGCATCGGTGGGGCCGACCGGGCGGCCGTTGGTTGGTCCGCCGGCGCCGGTGGCGCCGGCGGGACCGGCGGTGCGGGTCTTGGGGGTGGTACAGCTGCCAATGGGAACGGTCTGATGGGCGCCACGGGCGGCCTCGGTGGTGACGGAGGTGCCGGGGGTACCGCCAATGGCCTTCTGAGCTTGGGCGGCACCGGTGGCGCCGGTGGCCATGGCGGCATCGGTGGTGACGGAGGTGCCGGGGGAACCATCCTAAATTCTGTCGGCGGTACGGGTGGTACCGGCGGTACCGGCGGCGGCGCAGGCCACGCCGGGGCCGGTGGTGTTTCGCTGCTCGGGTTCAACGGCGCCGCGGGCGCGGACGGCGTCGGCGGCACCGGCGGCACCGGCGGCGCCGGTGGTGCCGGCAACGGGATCAACTCCACCACCGGATTCGCGCAGGCCGGCGGTACCGGTGGCACGGGCGGTACGGGCGGAAGCAACTCCGGCGACCAAGCCTTCGGCGCCGGCGGAACCGGTGGCGCCGGCGGCAGCGGCGAACACATCGGTGCCGGTGCCACGGCCGGCACAGGCGGGGCGGGCGGTGTCGGTGGCGCGGCCTCGAGCACCGCGGCCGGCCTTGGTGGCGGTGGCGGTGGCGGTGGCGGTGGCGCACTCGTCCAAGGCACCAACGGCGGCAGCGCTTCTGGTGTTGCGACCGGCGGTAGCGGCGGCGCCGGCGGCGCCGGCAGTTCCACCGCGGCCGGTGGGGTCGGTGGCGTCGGTGGCGCCGGCAACCTCATTGCCGACGGGGCCGGCAGCTCCGTCATTGGTGCGAACTCCGCAACGGGCGGCACCGGCGGGGCCGGCGGGACGGCCGGCGGTGCCGGTGGCGCCGGCGGCTACGCCACCGTGACGGCGACCGCCGGTGGTCATGTGACCGGCGGTACCGCGACCGGTGGGACCGGCGGTGCGGGTACGACCGGTGGCACCGGTGGGGCCGGTGGTTATGGCTATGTGGGTGCTCACGGTACGACCAACACGGCGTCGGGCACGGCGACCGGCGGCATCGGTGGTGCGGGCAGCAACAGTGGTACCGGTGGGGTCGGCGGTAACGCGGAGATTCTCGGCGGCTTCTACAACGGCAACACCGGGCAGACCGCGACCGGCACCGCGATCGGTGGCGCCGGTGGGGCCGGCTCGGGTGTCGGCGGCACCGGTGGTGCCGGTGGCCACGGTGTGGTGGAAGCCCTCGGCGATAACAGCACGGCCAACGGTAGCGCGACCGGTGGTGCCGGTGGTGCGGGCAACAGCGGTGGCCATGGTGGTGATGGTGGTTGGGCCGAGATCGACGGTGGCTTCGGCAATCTTGGTGCCACGACTGGGCACGCGTCGGGTACGGCGACCGGTGGGGCGGGCGGAATCGGTTTTGACGGACACAGCGGTGGGGATGGTGGTGAGGCTGCGATCGTCGCGCAGAACCCGACGGCTCCTGGTGACGTCCCGACGGCGAGCGGTACGGCCACCGGTGGGGCCGGCGGTAACAGCGGCACCGGGGCGCTGGGCGGTGACGGTGGTAGTAACGCCGCCCAGACGAGCACTCCGGCAGGCAACGCGGGTATGGGCTGGATCCAGGCCCAGGGGAACGCGAACGTGTCGGGCACCGCGGTCGGCGGTGCGGCAGGTAACGGTGGCAACGGTGGCGGCTTCGCCGGCGGCGCCGGCGCCGCAGGTGGTTTCGGCCACGTGTCGGGCGTGGATAGCAGCTCGATCGTGAACGGTAGCGCCACCGGTGGGGCCGGCGGCGCGGGCGGCGCGGGCATGGGCACCTCGGCCGGCGGTGGCGGTGGTCTCGGCGCTGACGGCACGGTTTCTGCCGCGGGCGCGGGTAGCACCGCGTCGGGCAGTGCCACCGGTGGTAGTGGTGGGTCCGGCGGGACCAACGGCGGAACCGGTGGGGCCGGTGGCACCGGTTCGATCAGTGCCACCGCGGGCAGCGCTGCCGCCGGTGTGAACACCGGCGCGACTGGTGGTGCCGGCGGTGCGGGCAGCTCCGGCGGGCATGGTGGTGCCGGTGCTGCCGGCAGCATCACCGCCGGCGGTGCGGGCAGCGCCGTGACCGGTACCGCCACCGGTGGGGCCGGCGGGGCGGCGACCGATGCCGGAAGTGTTGGTGGCGCTGGGGCTTACGGGACCGTTGAGGCCACCCTTGGTGGCCACGTCAACGGTGGCACGGCCACCGGTGGTGCCGGTGGCGCGGCCACGACCGGTGGCACCGGTGGCGCCGGTGGTTACGGCTACGTGGGCGCCCTTGGCGCGACCAACACGGCGTCGGGGACGGCGACCGGCGGGATCGGTGGTGCCGGTAGCAGCGGTGGCACCGGCGGGGTAGGCGGCAACGCCGAAATTCTGGGCGGGGCCTTCGCCAACAACACCGGTCAGTCCGCGACGGGTACGGCGATCGGTGGCGCCGGCGGGGCCGGCTCGGGTGTGGGCGGCACCGGCGGTGGCGGCGGCCACGGGATCGTCGAAGCTATCGGTAACAACAGCACCGCGAACGGAACCGCGACCGGCGGTGTGGGTGGTGCCGGTAACAGCGGCGGCCACGGCGGTCAGGGCGGTTGGGCCGAGATCGACGGCGGCTTCGGCAATCTCGGCGCCAGCACCGGGCATGCGTCGGGCACCGCGACCGGTGGCGCCGGTGGCGCCGGCTTTGACGGCCACAACGGCGGTAACGGCGGCGAGGCCGCGATCGTCGCGGAAAACCCGACGACGCCAGGTGTCGACAATCCCAGCGCGAGTGGCACGGCCATCGGTGGGGCCGGTGGTAACAGCGGCACCGGCGCGCTGGGCGGCGACGGTGGCAGCAACGCGTACAAGACCGGCACCCCGGCGGGAACCGCCGGCATGGGCTGGGTCCAGGCCCAGGGTGATGGCGACATCGCGAACGGCACCGCGGTCGGCGGTGCGGCTGGGGCCGGCGGCAACGGCGGCAACGGTGTGGCCGGGGGTGCCGGCGCCGCAGGTGGCTTCGGCCATGTGTCCGCGACCGACACCAGCTCGATTTCGTTTGGTAATGCTACCGGCGGTGCCGGTGGGGCCGGCGGCGCGGGCACGGGAACGACTGCCGGTGGGACAGGTGGCATCGGCGCAGACGGCACGGTTGCTGCCTCTGGTGACAGCGTCGCCGTCGGCAGCGCCACCGGCGGCGCCGGTGGCAACGGCGGCGCCAACGGCGGGACCGGAGGCGCCGGTGGCGTTGGTTCGATCTCCGCTACGAACGGCGGCCTCGCCGGCGGCACCGGTACCGGCGCAACCGGTGGTGCGGGCGGTGCGGGCACCGATGGCGGGCACGGCGGTCTGGGTGCCACGGGCACCATCACCGCAGACGGAACGGGCAGTACCGCGATCGGCACGGCGACCGGTGGCGCGGGCGGCGCCGCCAGCGGCACCGGCAGCGTCGGCGGCGCCGGCAATTACGCGAACGTGGGCGCCACGGGCGGTGGCACGGTCGACGGTGGCACCGCCACTGGCGGCGCCGGCGGAGCGGGCAGCACCGGCGGCACCGGCGGGGTCGGCGGTTATGCGACGGTCAACGCCAACGGTGCGACCAACGCGGCGGGCGGCACGGCGACCGGTGGCGTCGGCGGGGCCGGCAGCAACAGCGGTACCGGTGGTGTCGGCGGGAACGCGGAGATTCTCGGCGGCTACTTCGCGGGCAACACCGGGCAGACCGCGACCGGCACGGCGACCGGCGGGGCCGGCGGGGCCGGCTCGGGTGTGGGCGGCACCGGCGGTGCGGGCGGCCACGGGATCGTCGAAGCCCTGGGTGACAACAGCACGGCTAACGGAACCGCGACCGGTGGTGTTGGTGGTGCCGGTAACAGCGGTGGCCACGGTGGCCACGGCGGCTGGGCCGAGATCGATGGCGGCTACGGCAACCTCGGTGCCACCACCGGGCACGCGTCGGGAACGGCGACCGGTGGCGCCGGTGGCATCGGATCCGACGGCCACACCGGTGGTGACGGCGGCGAGGCCGCGATCGTCGCCCAAAACCCGACTACTCCGGGTGTCGACAACCCGACCGCGACCGGCACGGCCGTCGGCGGGGCCGGCGGTAATAGTGGCACCGGCACGTTCGGCGCTGACGGCGGCAGCAACGCCTACAAGACCGGCACCCCGGCGGGCACCGCCGGCATGGGCTGGGTCCAGGCCCTGGGTGACGCGAACGTCAGCGGCAACGCGATCGGCGGGGCGGCCGGGGCCGGCGGCAGCGGGACCGTTGCGGGTGCGGGCGGCGGTGCCGGCGCGGCCGGCGGCTTCGGCCACGTCGACGCATCAACCGGCACGGTTGTTGCCAACGGCACGGGCGGCGCCGGCGGGTCCGGCGGGGCCGGCGGATCTCAGGCCGGCGCCTTCGGCGGGGCCGGCGGCCACGGCGGCGACGGCACCAACGCCGGCAACAACGCCGGGGTCGGTGGCCACGGCGGGTCGGGCGGCGCGGGCAGCACCACCGGCACCGGCCACGGCGGCGCGGGCGGCACCGGCGGCAACGGCACCGGCGCCACCGGCGGCAACGGCACCAACGGGGGCCCCGGGACCGGCAACACCAACGGAACCGACGGCACCAACGGGCCCAACGTCCCGTGATGATCCACTAACGATGAGCGCGGCCCGGTCGAAAGGCCGGGCCGCGCTTGCGAGTGCTGGCTCCTGATGCCGTGGCTGAGTCGGAGCCCGCGAGGCTCAGACGACGTGCAGCCCGGCGGGAACCCGCTCCGGATCACGCCAAAAGGCGTCCCGGACAAAGCGATTGAACAGGTCCGGTGGCAGCAGCGTTTCGCGTGGCTCCGCCTTGACGGTCCCGCGCACCGTATGCAGCCCGGGCGTACCGGCCCGCTCGTCGAAATCCGTCACGTCGTAGTCAACGCGGTCGAAGTCGTGCTCGAACACCGGATCGTCGATGAATCGATAGATGGCCTGCATCGCCTTGGCCGGGTCGGTGGTCAACGTCTCGTACTGCAGCAACAGCAGCCGATCCCGTTGTGCGCCATAGCACGCCTGCTTCAGCGCATCATAGGGGCCGCCCACCATGCCGTCGGGCGCCACCACCTGCTGGGCGCGACTGTAGACCGTTCCGCCGGCGCTGTAGTTGAAGATCGACGAGGGGCTGAAGACGTTGCGTTGGATCAACCGCTCGATGCTGTCCACCACCCACGGCAATTCACGCACGCAGGCAATCACTTTCGCGTTCGGAAACAATCGGGCGATCGCCGGCATCCATCCGCACCAGCCGCGGTTGGTGTCGAAGACCACGTCCGCGGCGCAGTCGCCGTAGAAGTCGTCGAACAGGCCGCGCAGGATTCGTTCGCGTTTGGCGTCGTCGATGAATACCGAAAACTCGTTCCGCCCGCTCATTTCGCCCAGCAAGGCGCCGAACAGGCCGGCCAACGGGCCCGACATCCCCGCCTCGAACCGCGGATTCTGGCGCAGTAACGCGGCCAGCAGCGTCGACCCGGACCGCGGCAGGCCCGAGATGAAATGGATGGCTGCCATGGAACCCCTCGACCTACCGTCCGCGTCGTGAAATTGCTTGCCGAAACAGCGCTTTGATGTCGTCATCCTAACCGAACTCCTGTGGCTGGCTGCGCGAACTCTCCGTTCGGATCAGGCGGGGGACGCCGGTGGTAGGCGTATCGATCGGGCCGACGATTCTGGCGCGAGATTCGCGACGCGGTACGTTCGGCGAGATGAACGTGACGGGTGCTTTCCTCGCGGAGACGGCCTCGGCCGTCGACAACAAGCTCGACGTGCGGGGCGGCGTGCTGTCCCGATTCGTCGTAGGCCCCGACCGTGTGGCCCGGTTTGTGCTCGTCGTACTGACTCAGGCCGAGACGGGTGACAGTGATCGGGGGATCGAGATCGAGATTCGGCCGCCCACGGACGACGAACCGTCGCGTCTCACGTTCGAAGTGGCCGAAGCCGCCGTCGCGGCGGAGATCGGATTCGCTTTCTTCGACGTCAACGTGCTTCTGCCCGTCAACGGCCGCTGGGTGATCGTCGTGACCGGTGAGTCGGGCGCGATCTCCCTGCCGCTCACGGTGATGGGCTGACGGCTTGGGGCCTACCGTCCCGGTGTGTTGCCGATCAACTCGACGGCGTTGCCGTTCCAATGGAACCTCACATCGGTGTTGAGGCCGTTGAGACCGCTGGGGTAGGTCAGCGCCACGGTGTCGCCAGTGGTTTGCGATGCGTCAATGCCATTGAATCCGTAGGTGTCCGGCACGCCCTGCGGGATGAACTGGCCAAGGTGGAACAGGACCGCCCGCGTGCTCGGGTTGATCGCGTTGGTGTTGGCCTTGATGATCACCGCCGACAGCTGCGCGCACTCGTTGTAGTTGCCGGCCAGCGGCTCGGGATTCCAGGGCTGCTGGCTGCGCGGGTCGCGGGGCAGCTCGGAGACCACCTTGGCAATGGTCGGCGAGGCGAGATTGACCGCGCACGGGTCCGACGGCGCGGCGCCGGGCGCGGCCGTTCCCGAGGTGGGGATCGGGGTCGCGGGCGCGGTGATCGACGCGGCTGAGGTGGTCGTCGTCGCCTGCGGCGTCTTTGCGACGGTGGAATCTCCGGACCCGCAGGCGCTCACCGCCCCGCAGATCGAAACGACACCGGCCAGACCTATAAGCGCACGGCTCGCTCGCAACCCCACATCGACGCACCGTACCGTTATCCGGCCCGCGATCGCATCAGGGGCCGACCGCGTGCCGCCGACCCGCGGCACTCAGCTCCGCTGAGTTTGCGGTCACCACTACACTCCATGGTGCGATGACCCCTCCCGACAGCTCACCCGAGGCTGCCTCTCCGACGTTCGCCGACCTGCATATTCATCCCGCGGTCCTGCGGGCGGTCGGCGATGTGGGCTACGAGTCGCCCACCGCCATCCAGGCTGCGACGATCCCCGCGCTGATGGGGGGCTCGGACGTGGTGGGTCTGGCGCAAACGGGGACGGGCAAGACGGCGGCGTTCGCGATCCCGATCCTGTCCAAGATCGACGTCACCAGCAAGGCGACGCAGGCCCTGGTCTTGGCGCCCACCCGTGAGCTGGCCCTGCAGGTGGCCGAGGCCTTCAGCCGGTACGGAACCCATCTGCCGGAAATCCAGGTGCTGCCGATCTACGGCGGGTCGTCCTACACCGTGCAGCTGGCGGGGCTGCGGCGCGGCGCACAGGTGGTGGTCGGCACGCCCGGCCGGGTGATCGACCACCTGGAGCGCGGGACGCTGGACCTGTCTCATGTGGACTACCTGGTGCTCGACGAAGCCGACGAGATGCTCACCATGGGGTTCGCCGAAGACGTCGAACGCATCCTCTCCGAAACGCCGGAGTACAAGCAGGTCGCCCTGTTCTCGGCGACCATGCCGCCCGCGATCCGCAAGCTCACCACCAAGTACCTGCACGACCCGTTCGAGGTCACGTTCAAGGCCAAATCCGCTACCGCCGAGAACATTTCGCAGCGCTACATTCAGGTCGCGGGCCCCCGCAAGATGGACGCGCTGACCCGCGTCCTCGAGGTCGAACCCTTCGAGGCGATGATCGTGTTCGTCCGGACCAAGCAGGCGACCGAGGAGGTCGCCGAAAAACTGCGGGCCCGCGGCTTTTCCGCGGCGGCCATCAACGGCGACATCCCGCAGGCGCAGCGCGAGCGGACCATCGCCGCGCTCAAAGACGGTGGCGCGAAGGGAATCGACATCCTGGTCGCCACGGATGTGGCCGCGCGCGGGCTCGACGTCGACCGCATCTCGCACGTGCTCAATTACGACATCCCCCACGACACCGAGTCCTACGTCCACCGCATCGGGCGTACCGGCCGGGCGGGACGGTCGGGCACCGCGCTGCTGTTCGTCTCTCCGCGGGAGCGGCACCTGCTCAAGGCGATCGAAAGAGCGACGAAGCAGACGCTCACCGAAGCCGAGTTGCCGACCGTCGAGGACGTCAACGCGCAGCGCGTCGCGAAATTCGCCGATTCCATCACCGACGCCCTCGGCGCCCCAGGCATCGAGTTGTTCCGGAAACTGGTCCAGGATTACGAGCGCGAGCACGACGTGCCGATGGCCGATATCGCCGCGGCGCTGGCCGTGCAGTCCCGCGATGGGGAGGCGTTCCTGCTGGCGCCCGAGCCCCCGCCCGAGCGGCGCGAACGGCGCGAGCGTCACGAACGTCCGGAACGGCCCCGGGAGCCGAGGTCGTTCAGCACCTACCGCATCGCGGTGGGCAAGCGGCACAAGATCGGCCCGGGCGCGATCGTGGGTGCCATCGCGAACGAGGGCGGCCTGCACCGCAGCGACTTCGGCCACATCGCGATCGGCCCGGACTTCTCCCTGGTGGAACTGCCGGCCAAACTTTCCCGGGCGACGCTGAAAAAGCTCGAAAACACCCGCATCTCGGGGGTGCTGATCAACCTGCAGCCGGAGAGGTCGTCGGACAGGCGCCGCACCACGCAATCCGGGGGCGGAAAGCCACGCAAAAGAAACGCCGGATGACCCTGTCGGAAGAGCAAGACGCCCAGGGCGGGCTCGAGCAGACCTCCCGCGTCGACCGGGTCGCCGCCCTGACCGGGATCCGCGCCGTCGCGGCCCTCCTCGTCGTCGGCACGCACGCCGCCTACACCACCGGCAAGTACACCCACGGCTACTGGGGGCTGGTCGGCGCCCGGCTGGAGATCGGCGTCCCGATCTTCTTCGTGCTGTCCGGGTTTCTCCTGTTCCGCCCCTGGGTGAAGTCATCGGCCACCGGCGGGCCGCCGCCGTCGCTGCGCCGCTACGCGTGGCACCGGGTTCGGCGCATCATGCCCGCGTACGTCATCACCGTGCTGTTCGCCTACGTGCTGTACCACTTCCGTGATGCGGGCCCCAACCCCGGCCACACGTGGTTGGGCCTGGTCCGCAACCTCACGTTGACGCAGATCTACTGCAACGGCTACCTGGGCAAGTACCTGCACCAGGGGCTGACCCAGATGTGGAGCCTGGCGGTCGAGGCGTCCTTCTATGTGGCGCTGCCCCTGCTCGCCTACCTGCTGCTGGTGCTGATCTGCCGGCGCCGGTGGCAGCCGCGGCTGATGCTGGCCGCCCTGGCGGCGATGACGCTCGTCAGCCCGGGCTGGCTGGTCTTGGTGCACGCCGACCACCTGTTCCCCGACGGGGCCCGGCTCTGGCTGCCCACCTATCTGGCGTGGTTCCTCGGCGGCATGATGCTAGCGGTGCTGCAGGGCATGGGGGTGCGCGGCTACGCGTTCGTCGCCATCCCGCTGGCGGTGATCTGTTACTTCATCGCCTCGACGCCGATCGCCGGCGCGCCCACCACCTCACCGGCCGCGCTCAGCGAGGCGCTGTACAAGACCTGCTTCTACGCCGTGATCGCCTCGCTCGCGGTGGCGCCGCTGGCCCTCGGTGACCGCGGTTGGTACTACCAGCTGCTCGCCACCCGGCCGATGGTGTGGCTGGGCGAAATCTCCTACGAGATCTTCCTCGTCCACCTGATCACGATGGAATTCGCGATGGTCTACGTGGTTCGCGCGCACGTCTACACCGGCTCGATGCTCTACCTGTTCGTGGCGACGATGGTGCTGACGATCCCCGTCGCATGGGTGCTGCACCGCTTCACCCGCGTGCGCGAATAAGCCGCGCGAGTCGGTCCACGATGTGCCCACCTCAGCGCGACGACCCGCTTCGATCCGCGCGCCCAGAACCGTTGTCGCGCTGAGGCGGGCACATCGGACGCCGTCCACACCGGCTCAACGGCGGGCGGCCAACGGGCTCACGACCGGGGCGACGAACTCCTCGATCATCGCCCTCTCGTCGGCCTCATCGCGGCCGGGAAACAGCAACAGCGACGCGATGACCCGGACCACCCAACGAGCCCGGCGTTCCACGCTGGCCGGATCGTCGGGACCCAGCGAATCCAGAAAGGCGGCGGCCAGCGCGGCGATCACCTCGGACTGTCCGGCCATCTCGCCGCCGATCGGCGGCCGCGTGGTGTCGAACCACGACGCCAATGCCGGCGTCCGGCGGACGATCCGCAGCGTGGCTGTGATGCTGACGATCAACCGCTGACGGGGGTCGCGAACACCAGAGACCTGCTTCTTGATCTCGTCGCTGAGGCGGTAGGTCTCGCGGTGCACGTACGCGGTCCGCAGCGCCTCCCGGTTCTCGAAATACCGGTATAGCGTCGCGCGGGAACAGCCCGCCGACCTGGCGATCTCGTTCATCCCGATCGAGGCGTGATCCCGCTCGGTGTAGAGCCGTTCGGCCGCGTCGAGTATCCGGTCGGCGGCCGCCTCGACACGTTGCGCGCCCAGCCAGTCGGTTGCCATCAGGCGTTCACCCGGATCGGCACCGACAGCGGCCGTCGCACGTAGCTGCCACCCGACCAGACGATCGCGGACTCGTCGACCTCGAAATCCGGGCACCGGGCCAGCAATTCGGTGAGGGCGACCCGGGACTGCATCCGGGCCGCCGCGGCGCCCAGGCAGTGGTGCGCGCCGTGGCTGAACGTCATGATGTTGCGCGGGCACCGGGTCACGTCGAGTTCGGCCGCGTCTGAACCGTATTGGCGTTCGTCGCGGTTGGCCGACCCGTATAGCAGCAGCACCTTCCGTCCGGCTGGGATGGTCGTGCCGTGCAGCGTGACGTCGCGGGTGGTGGTGCGGGCCAGCCCCTGCACGGGCGTGGTGAGGCGCAGCAGTTCCTCGACCGCGTCGGGGATGAGGCCCGGGTCGGCGGCCAGGCGCCGCCGCTGGTCGGGTCGCTCGTGCAGTAAGGGCATCGAGCCGCCGAGCATTCCGGTGGTGGTGTCGTTGCCGCCGGTCACCATCGTGAAGGTGAATGCCAGCACCGACAGGGTGCCGGCGATGTCGCCGTCGGCGCCGACCCCGGCGGCCACCAGGTGCGAGATGGTGTCGTCCCCGGGTTCGGTCCGGCGGCGCTCGATCAGCGCGGTGAAGTAGGCCATCATCGAGCCGACGGCGTCCGCGACCGTTCCCAGGGCCCCGGCGACGCCGCCGTCCGCGGTGTTGGCGGCGACGATGACGTCCGTCCAACCGTCGAACTGCGCCCGATCCTCCTCGGGCACACCGAGATAATGGGCGACCACCATCGAGGGCAGGGGTTTGAACAACTCGGTGACGATGTCCCCGCCGCCGTCGGCGCGCAGCCTCTCGATCCGCTCGACGACGAACTCGCGCACCTTCGGCTCGACGGCCTCGACTTGCCGCGGGGTGAAGCCGCGCGACACCAGCTTGCGAAACTCGGTGTGCACCGGGGGATCCTGCATCACGAACGGCGGATTATCCTGCAAACCAATCATTTCCAGGTCACCGTAGTTGACGGTCAAGCCCTGCGCCGAGGAGAACGTCTCATGGTCGCGGGCCGCCCACCACACGTCGGCGTGGCGGGAGAGCACGAAGTAGTCGTGGTCCGGCCGGCCACGCGGCACCACGCGATGCACCGGATCGTGGTCGCGCAGCGCGCGGTACATCGGCCATGGCTCCGGCCAGGTGTCGGCCGTGGCGAGCTCGAACCGGACCGGCACGTCGTGAGACATAGTTACCGACATGTCTCATTCGTACGACGATGCTATCGATATGTCAACCGCCCTGGCGCGCTCGGTCGAGCGCCCGACGAGCGCAAAAACTAGATGAGGAGGGCGGCCGACCGCCGGGTCGCCGAACGCCCGGCCAGCCGGGCACCCGCTGGGGAGCGCCCGGCCAGCCGGGCACTCAACCGCCCGGACCGCCCGGCGCATTCGGGCCGCGGATCAAATCGCCGCGCCCGGGTTGAGGATGCCCAGCGGGTCGAGGGCCTGCTTGATGCGCTGGTTCAGCGCCATCACGTCCGGGCCCAAATAGCCGGCAAGCCAGGGCCGCTTCAACCGGCCGACGCCGTGCTCGCCGGTGATCGTGCCGCCCAGACCGACGGCCAGGTCCATGATCTCGCCGAAGGCGATATGCGCCCGTTCGGTCATCGCGGCGTCGGCGGGGTCGTAGACGATGAGCGGGTGGGTGTTGCCGTCGCCCGCGTGGGCGATCACCGAGATCATCAGGTCGCGTTCGGCGGCGATGCGCTCGATTCCGGTGACCAGTTGGCCCAGCGCCGGCAGCGGCACGCCGACGTCCTCGAGCAGCAGCGATCCCTTGGCCTCGACCGCCGGGATGCAGAACCGGCGGGCGGCGATGAAGGCTTCGCCCTCGTCTGGGTCGTGGGTCGAGAAGACTTCCGTCGCACCGCTTTCCGTGAAAACCTCCGCGATGAGCGTGGCATCCTCGCTGCCGGCCCGCCCGCGCTCGTCGGACCCGGCGACCAGCATGGCCGCCGCCTCGCGGTCCAGGTCCATCCGCAGGCTGTCCTCGACAGCGTTGATCGCCACCGAGTCCATGAATTCGAGCATGGAGGGGCGCAGCCGCGCGGTGACGCCGAGCACCGCGTCGACGGCGGCGGCCACTGAGGAGAAGCTGGCCACCACGATGCTGGACGGGTTCTGGGCGGGCACCAGCCGCAGCGTCACCTCGGTGATGACGCCGAGCGTGCCCTCGCTCCCGACGAACAGCTTCGTCAGCGACAGCCCCGCGACGTCCTTCAGCCGTGGACCGCCGAGCCGCACGGCGGTGCCGTCGGCCAGCACCACCTGCATGCCCAGCACGTAGTCCGTGGTCACGCCGTACTTCACACAGCACAGGCCGCCGGCGTTGGTGGCGATGTTGCCGCCGATGCTGCAGATCTCGTACGACGACGGGTCCGGCGGATACCACAGATCGTATTCGGCGACGGCCTTCTTCACCTCGGCGTTGAACAGGCCCGGCTGGCAGACCGCGGTGCGGGTGACGGGGTCGACGGTGATGTCGCGCATCTTCTCCGTCGACAGCACGATGCCGCCATCCAGGGCGGTCGCGCCGCCGGACAGCCCGCTGCCGGCGCCCCGGGTCACCACCGGGACCCGGTTGGCGGTCGCCCATCGCATGACGGTCTGCACCTCTTCGGTGCGCTGCGGCCGCACCACGGCCAGCGGCTTGCCAGCCGACGGGTCGAACGCACGATCCTGGCGGTAGCCCTCGGTGATGGTCGGATCGGTGACGACCAACCCGTCGGGCAGGCCGGCGATCAGGTCCGCCAGCGCATCGGAACTCACCCGGCGATCCTACGTTCGGGCCGCGGCCTCCGGGGCGTGGTCTAGCTCTCGCAGCGAGGGCAACCGGGTGGCGACGAGGCCGACCACCACGATCGGCAGCGCCAGCGCCAGGAACGTCGCTGTGAGCCCCGCCGCGTCGGTCAGCGGGCCGGCCACCAGCAGGCCCAGCGGGCCCGCGGCGAAGGTCAGCCCCGTCATCACCCCGAGGACCCGGCCGCGCAGGTGGTGCGGGGCCCGGGTCTGCATGACGTAGTTGTAGATCGGCTGGATCGGCCCGTACACCAGGCCCGTGATCGCGCACAGCAGAAGGATCACCGGCAGCGGGGGCAGGAAGGCGACGCCGGTCGTCGCCGCGCCGAGGGTGAGGGTCGCGGTCAGCACCGCGGTGCGTCGCCGCAGTCTCCTCGACAGCACGGCGTAACCGAGGGCGCCCACGACGCCACCGACCCCCAGCGCCATCAGCGCCCAGCCCAGTTGTTCGGGTTGGTGCCGGTCGCTGAAGTATTTGGGAAACAAGACGCTTTCCATCGGCAGGTACAGCGCGGTGACCACCAGGTCGATCAGGCCGAGCGCCCGCAGCACCCGCAGGTTCCAGACGAACCGCATCCCCTCTACGACGCCGGACACCAGGCCGTCGGGCCGGGCGGTGTGGTGCGGCCGCCCGACGCCCTCGAGGCGCAGCGCCGCGATGGCGAGGAAGGACAACCCGAAAAAGGCTGCCGTGACCCACATCGTGTTGATGCCGCCCACCGCGGCGATCATCAAGCCCCCAATCCCCGGGCCGACGATGTAGGCGAGGTTGATGATCGCCTCGTAGACGCTGTTGGTGCGGTCCAGCGACCAGCCGGCGCGGGCCGCCGCCTCCGGCAGCATCGACTGGCGCGCGGTCATCCCGGCCGGGTCGAAAGCGGCCGCCAGCAGCGCCAGGACCGCCAGCACCGCCAAGTCCAGCGCGCCGCGGCCGCCGGACCAGGCGATCAGCGGAACGGCCGCCACCGCCGCGCCGGACAGTGCGTCGGAAACCACCGATACCCGGCGGCGCCCGAAGAAGTCGACCGCTGTACCGGCGACCAACGTGGACAGCACCAGCGGCAGGGTCATCGCAGCCGCGACGATCGACGCTTCCCCTGCCCTGCCTTGGTGCTGCAGCGCCAGCCATGGGAACGCGACGACCGAGACGCCGGTGCCCGCCGTGGCCATCAGCGAGGCGAAGAGGATCAAAAACGCTGGGACGCTGCTTTTCATAAGATATCGCGGGTGAATGTAGCGGTAGAGCGCCGGCGCCCGCCACCGATTTAACGCTCGTGGGGCGGTCAGTGCTTCGATGTTCGTGTGCTCGTTCACCCGCGTACTGGCCAGGAGTTCGATTCCCCGGTCGTCCCCGGCACCGGCTGGCCGGGCGACCCGGCGACGCCGCAGACCCCGGTGGCGGCGAACGCCGGTCAGGTCGTCGCCCTGGGCGCCCGCGCCGGTTCGATAGCGGAGCTCGACGCGATGGTCAGCGTTTGCCGGGCCTGCTCGCGGCTGGTCAGCTGGCGCGAGGACGTCGCGGTGGCGAAGCGCCGGGCGTTCGCCGACCAGCCGTACTGGGGGCGGCCGGTGCCGAGCTTCGGTTCGGAGCGGCCCCGGCTGTTGATCGTCGGGCTGGCGCCCGCCGCGCACGGAGCCAACCGGACGGGGCGCATGTTCACCGGCGACCGCTCCGGTGACCAGCTGTACGCCGCCCTGCACCGCGCCGGCCTGGTGAACCAGCCGACCAGCGTCGATGCTGCGGATGGATTGCGGGCCAAGGGGTTTCGCATCGTGGCACCGGTGCGGTGCGCGCCGCCGGCCAACGCCCCGACCCCGGCGGAGCGGGACACCTGCTGGCCGTGGCTGAACGCCGAGTGGCGGTTGGTCGCCGAACATGTCAGGGTCATCGTGGCGCTGGGGGGATTCGCCTGGCAGGTGGCACTGCGTCTGCCGGCCGCCTCCGGGATGCCCAAGCCCCGGTTCGGTCACGGCGTCGTCGCCGAACTCGGCTCCGGCGTGCGATTGCTGGGCTGCTACCACCCGAGCCAGCAAAATATGTTCACCGGTAGGTTGACTCCGGGAATGCTCGACGACATCTTCGCCCAAGCAAAGAAGTTGGCAGGGATCAATTGACTGACGTTCTGGTTTCCGGCGCCAGCGTGGCCGGTACGACGGTCGCGTACTGGCTTGCCCGGCACGGCTATTCGGTCACCGTGGTAGAACGCCACCCCGGGCTGCGGCCCGGTGGCCAGGCGATCGACGTGCGGGGCCCCGCGCTGACGGTGCTGGAACGCATGCAGCTGCGGGCCGCCGCCGACCACGTGCGGACGCGAATCCGAGGCGCGTCGGTCGTCGACGCCGACGGCAACGAGCTATCCCAAGACGTCGAATCGACGCCTACCGGCGGGCTCATCGCCAATCCCGACATCGAGCTGCTCCGCGACGACCTCGTCGAATTGCTCTACGACTCAACCAAACTCAACGTCGAATTCCTCTTCGACGACAGCATCGTCGCGCTGGAGGACGACGGCACATCCGTCGCCGTCACCTTCCAGCACGCCGACCCCCGCCGCTTCGACCTGGTCATCGGCGCCGACGGCCTGCACTCCACCGTGCGCCGGCTGGTCTTCGGCCCCGAGGAGCAGTTCATCGACCGGCTGGGCACCTTCGCGGCGATCTTCACCGTCCCGAACTTCCTCGACCTGGACTACTGGCAGACCTGGCACTACGGGGACTCGACCATGGCCGGCGTCTACAGCGCCCGCAACAACAAAGAGGCCCGGGCGATGATCGGGTTCATGGACCCGGAGCTGCAGATCGACTACCGGGACACCGAGGCCCAGCTCGTCGAGCTGGAGAAGCGGATGGCCGACGACGGCTGGGTGCGACCGCAGCTGCTGGAGTACATGCGCACCGCGCCGGACTTCTACTTCGACGAGATGTCGCAGATCAAGATGGATCGCTGGTCGCGGGGGCGTGTCGCGCTGGTCGGTGACGCCGCGTATTGCTGTTCGCCGCTGTCGGGCCAGGGCACCAGCGTCGCCCTGCTGGGCGCCTACGTCCTGGCCGGTGAGCTCAAGGCGGCCGGCGACGACTACGAGCTCGGGTTCGCCAATTACCACAAGGAGTTCAGCGACTACGTCAAGCGCAACCAATGGCTGGTCGTGGACAACATCCCGGGCGGTGCCCCGATCCCACAGGACGTGTTCGAGCGCATCGTCAACTCGATCACCCTGAAGGACTACTGACCGCCCGCTGCCCGAGGCTTCGCTGCCGGGCTTCTTTGCCGAGCAGACGCAAAAGCCCGCGACACGCCGAGGATGCGGGGCCTTTTGCGTCTGCTCGCGCGGGTCGAGAACGCGGGTCGGGAGCGCGGGGTGGGAACGTTCGCAGCGCCCATGGCGTTGACGCCATCGTGCGCCTTTCCGTCCTAGATCTCGTCCCGGTGCGCAGCGGCCAGTCGACCGGGGACGCGCTGGCGGCCACGGTTCAGCTGGCACAGGCCGCCGACCGGCTGGGCTTCACCCGCTATTGGGTCGCCGAGCACCACAACATGCCGTCGGTGGGCGCGACCAGCCCGCCGGTCCTGATCGCCTACCTGGCCGCGCAGACCACGCACGTGAGGCTGGGATCGGGCGGCGTGATGCTGCCCAACCACGCGCCACTGGCCGTGGCCGAGCAATTCGCGCTGCTGGAGGCCGCCGCCCCCGGCCGCATCGACCTGGGCATCGGGCGGGCGCCCGGATCCGACCCGGTGACGTCGTACGCCCTGCGCGGCGGCCGGGACGACCGCGACATCGAGAACTTCCCGGACTACCTCGACGACGTGGCCGCGCTGATGGGCGGGCGCGGCGTGGTGGTGCCGCTGCGGTCAGGGGAGTACCGGTTCAAGGCCACCCCCGCGGCGGCGAGCGAGCCGCGGCTGTGGCTGCTGGGTTCGTCGATGTACTCTGCGCACCTGGCGGCGGCCAAGGGTCTGCCGTATGTGTTCGCGCACCACTTCTCCGGGCAGGGAACCGAGGAGGCGCTCGAGGTCTACCGCTCCCGCTTCAAGCCCAGCGCCCTGACGCCCGAGCCGCTGACGTTCCTGACGGTCAACGCCGCGGTGGCCGAAACACGGGACGAGGCAATGGCTTTGATACTCCCCAATCTGCAGGTGATGGCGCGGCTGCGCACCGGACAGCCGCTGGGGCCAGTGCCGTTGGTCGAGGAGGCCGAAGTGGCCCAGCTCAGCCCGGAACAGCAGCACATCGTTGACAGTGGGTTGCGGCGCGCGGTCGTCGGCACGCCGGGGGAGGCCGCCGAGCAGGTGCGGGTTCTGGCCGCGCGGTTCGGCGTCGACGAGGTGATGGTGCACCCGGTCGCGTCCGCGCATCTCGGCACCGATCCGGCCACCGCGCCCGCGCGGGTCAACACGCTGGAGCTGTTGGCCAAAGAGCTGTTCTAGTGCTGTCGTTGCCGGGCACGCCGCCTCAGTCGCCGACGGCCGCCTGGTCGGGCGTGTGGCTGCTGATCCAGCGGTGCAGCTCTTCCGGCGGCAACGGCGGGCTGTGGATGAAGCCCTGGGTGATCGTGCACCCGTATCGCCGCAGCGCGTCCAGGGTCACTTCGTCCTCGACGCCCTCGGCGACCAGGTCGGCGCCGAGGCTGTGTGCGAGGGCGACCGTGGAGCGCACGATTGCCACCGATCTGGGGTCGTGCGCCAGCCGCGAGACGAATATCCGGTCGAGTTTGAGCTCGTCGACCGACACGTCCTGCAGGCGGGCCAGCGAGGAGTACCCGGTGCCGTAGTCGTCCAGGGAGATGCGCACGCCGAGCAACTGCAGGGCGGCGACCGTGTTTCGGGATCGCTCGGAATCGGCGAGGGCGCTCTCGGTGATCTCGACGATCAGCGCCTGCGCGGGGAGTCGGTAGGTCTGCAACAACCGCTCGATCGTGACCGCGAGGTCGAGGTCGAGCAGGTTGGTCGTCGAGAAGTTCACCGCGACGGCCAGCGAAAGTCCCCGGTCGCGCCAGCAACGAATCTGCTCGAGGGCGAGGTTGATCGCGAAGTTGCCGATCTTGCGATTGAGGCCGGCCCGCTCGGCGACGGGCAGGAACTTTTCCGGGAGGAGCAAACCGCGCGTCGGATGCCGCCAGCGCAGCAGCGCCTCCACGCTGTGGACGCTGCCGTCTTCCGCGTTGACCTTCGGCTGGTAGTAAAGGGTCAGCTCGTCGCCGCCGCGCAGGGCGGTACGCAGCTCGCCGATGAGCTCGGGGTCGTCGTCGCCGTACAGTTCGAACGCCGGGTCGTACACCGCGATCTTGCCGGCGGCCGACTTCGCATGGAGGATGGTCGTTTCCGCGCGAGTGAGCAACTCCTGGGGATGCTCGCAGTGGTCGGGGTACAGCGCGATGGCGATGCGGGCATCGATGTGGACGGTGATCGCATCCAGCTCGAACGGCTGGCTGACGGCGTCGAGCAGACGGCCCGCACCGTTCCGCGCGGTGAAGAGGTCGGATCGCACGGGGGCCAGCAGGATGGCGAATGAATCCTCGCTGACGCGTGCCAGCATGTCCTCCCGACGCACGATGCCCGCAAGCCTTCTCGCGATGTGCCCCAGCAGCTCGTCGGCGAACTGGCGGCCGATCGAACTGCTGATCTGCTGCAGCTGGCACACCTGCAACAACAACAGTGCTCGGCGCGAAGAAAGCCCGGTCAGCGTGGGACGCTCGGTCGACGCGGACGCCGACAGCGCCGTTAGGGCGGTCGCGAGGGACCGCCGATTGGGGAGCGCGGTCAGCTGGTCCGTCATCGCGTGCGCGTGGCTTTCGGCGACCATGGTGACCTGCCGGAACGTCACCGAAAACCGGATCGCGACGGCGATCAGGCTCAGCGCGGCGAGGGTCCACGCGACCGTTGAGTCGCGGCCCAGAGCGGCCACGCCGAGTGCCAGGACGGTGCAGGTGACCGGCACGCTGTACGAGCCGAGTCGTCGTCGGGGCATGGGCGCCACGGAGGACCACCTCACCCAGCTGGCCGTCGCGATCAGCAGCGACGAGGCGGGCCAAAGGGCGTCGAGCACGGTGCCCACCCGGAACGACCCCGCCGCGGTCTGGAAGAGATACGCGGTGTCGGCGACCGCGAACCCCACGAATCCGACCACCAGAAGCGCCCAGCGCGCCCCGTTGCGCCAACCGACTATCGGCAGCATGCTGACGGCCAGCGCCAGCAGGATCAGGTCACCGCACGGATACATCAGGCCGACCAACACGGTGGCCGGCGCGCGACCCGCGGCCGCCCGGGTGGGCCCGGTCATCAGCGCGGCCGCCAACGCGGCGATGGCCAGCGCGCACACCACCGAGTCGAGCCGGATGGGAATCGGCACGCCCTTCAACCGTGCCCGCATCAGCAGGAAAAGCCCGGCGTAGACGAAGGGGTAGAAAGCCAGGTAGGCCGGATCGGCGACCGACGGGGACTGCCCGTCCGGCACCCACAGCGCGTAGACGACGTCGCCTATGGCCAACAGTGCCATGCCGGCCGCGATCAACGACCAGGCAAACCGGTCGGCGCTCAGGCGGTAGGCCCGCGCGGCGATCAGCATGGCCCCCAGCACGTTGAGTGCCGAGTACAGGGTCTTGGTGAACAACACGTTGTGGCTGGCGCCGGGTTGCGCGATGGTCGACACGGTGAAGACGACCACGCCGATCGCCATGGCCAGCATCGCGAAACGGACCGGGATGGGTGGCCAGCGGACGACGTCGCGCCTGCGGTGGTGTCGATCGACGGTCGATGTCGCCGCGTCGGCGATCGGCCGCAGCGCCGGTGTCACCATCGTCCTGTTCCCGAACGCGGATCGCCAGGAGTCCTCCGGACCGGCAACGGATTCGTAGGCCGCGGAGATCGAAGTCGGCTCGGCGGCCGGGGCCGGCCTCGCGGTGTCGGGCGGCGCGGAATTCAGCGCCGCTTCGGGGATCAGGCTTCGGACGCATTCTCCGCCATCGCGTTTGGCGGTGTACATCGCCAGGTCGGCGTTCCGGAGAAGCTGCTCGACCGTGCAGGCGGATCCCGCCACCCCGACCGTGTAACCGATGCTCGGCCGGACCGGTAGGGGCACTCCGTCGATCACCATCACGGGGCTGAACGCCTCCAGCACCCGATGGGCCGCCGCGCGCGAATCGTCGAGCGAACCGACGAGCAGCACCGCGAATTCGTCACCGCCCAGGCGGGCGATGATGCCCTCCTCGCCCAGCGCGGCCGTGAGCCGCCCGGCGACCTGGACCAGCAGTTCGTCGCCGGCGGGGTGGCCGAGCGCATCGTTGACCGCTTTGAAGTTGTCGAGGTCCAGGCACAAGACGGCGATGGGTGTGGCGTCGTAATCCTGCCGGATGACCGCCTGTTCGAGCCGGTGCAAGAAGTAGGCGCGGTTGGCCAGGCCGGTGAGGCTGTCGCGGAACGCCTCCCGGGCGACCTCGGACAGCAGGCGCTGATTCTCGGTGAGGACCAGGAACTGGCGCCCGAGCACCGCGGCGACGAGGATCGCGACGGCGGCGAGCATCGGTCCGTGCGCCATCAGGCCCACCGCGTTGCGCAACCCGACCGCGGCCGCCATCAGCAGCGGCAGGTAGGGCACCCACAGCCGGGTTCTCGACAGCTTCTCGATGTCCCGCGACTCGGTGGCGGGGGGTTCGTTGACGCTGCTCAGCGCGGCTAGGGCAAGCAGCCCCAGCCCGGTGATCCTGGCGAGGTCGGCCACTTCGCCGACGTGATAGGTGCCGATCCCGGTCTTGAACACCATGGCGATGTCGGAGACGCTGATGATCGCCACCCCGCCGGCCAGTAGGTTGCGGCTCGGCAGGTCCCCGAGGCGTCGCCGCGACAGCATCAAGAGTGCCGTGGTCAGCAGGACGATGTCGTTGAAGACCTCGGCGACGGTCGTCACCCGAGACCCGCTGTCCTCGCGCAACTGTTTGTCCAGGACCAACACCCATGACACCACGAACAGCGACGTGGCCACGATGAGGCCGTCCAGTACCAACCGCCGGGGGCTGTGGCGGGAGACCCGGGACAACGGCACCAACGACGCCATGGCGCCGATCGGCCACAGGAGCAGCACGATCTCGGCGGCGGCCGGGTTCGTGGCGTGTGCCATATCCGGGCGGACGTCGTAGACCGCCCAGATGACCTCGCCCACCGCCCAGCCCAGCAGGGCGATCATCAGCCCGACCCATCCGAACCTCTGGCGGCCGGTGGTCGACGCGCGGGCCGCGTGAGCGGCGCACGCCGCCGCGAACAACAGGCAGACCATGATCACGATCACGTCGGCCGGCCGCGTGGCGTATTGGCCGTGCCAGCCCCACAGCGACGCGAAGACGACCGCCGCCCCGCAACGCCGTACACCCCGACGACAAGCCAGCCGACGGCCGCACGCAGGCCGAATCGCCGCCACGGATTGCCCGCCCAGCGCTTCATTAACCGCTCCAGCCGATTCGCGCCTCACGGTCAGCAAATAGGGAGATGCACCGCGCGCTAGTGGAGATTAAACCCGCTGCGGCGGGTTGAGGGGTCAACCCCGCGCAAGAACGAAGATCGGGAGCGGCCACGGCGTCCGCTTCCGGTAGCCGTTCGCACCGCTCTCGTTCACCAGCCGCCACCGGCGCGGGTTTTCGGCGGCGTCGCGGTCCACCTGGCGGGTGATCACCGCAGATCGCGGCGGGCGGACGTTGAGATCGCACCAGGAGGCGCCCAGGGTCTCACTCCGGCCGGTTCACGTCGACCCGGGCGAGGGCCTCGCGCAGGATCCGCCCGGTACCCTCTCGGTCGGGATCCCGGCGCAGCAGCAGCCCCTTGGCCATCGAGAGCTTGTCGCCCTCGCGGCGCGGCAACACGTGCAGGTGGATGTGAAAGACCGTCTGGAAGGCGGCCCTGCCGTCGTTGATCGCCAGGTTCGTCGCGTCGGCCAGTTCCGTCGCGCGCGCGGCCCGGGCGATCCGCTGGCCGACGCCCACCATTCCGGCCAGCGTCTCCGGCGGGGTGTCGGTGAGGTCGACGCTGTGGCGTTTGGGCAACACCAGGGTGTGGCCGCGGGTGAACGGGCGGATGTCGAGAATGGCGAGGTAGTCGTCGTCTTCGTGGATTCGGATGGCCGGGGCCTCCCCGGCCACGATCGCGCAGAACACGCAGGACATGCCGCCCACGGTACTGGTCGAGCCGGCCGGGGTACCCCGGGACCGGCCCCGGTCAGCGGGATACGCTGCGGCAGTGGACGCTCGCGACGTGGCCTTCGCCGGCGCGGCCGCACAGGCCCAGATGCTTGCCGACGGTGAACTGACCGCACCGGATCTGCTCGAGATCTACCTCGAACGAATCGCACGGCTGGACGACCAGCTGCGCTGCTATCGCGTGGTGCTTGCCGACGGCGCACGTTACGAGGCCGAAGTCGCGCAGGACCGCCTCGACGCGGGCGAGCGGCTGCCGCTGCTCGGAGTGCCCATCGCGATCAAGGACGACACCGACGTCGCGGGGGAGGTGACGACCTGTGGCAGCGGCGGCCATGGCCCCGCCGTGACCGCCGATTCCGAGGTGGTCCGCCGGTTGCGCGCCGCGGGCGCGGTCATCATCGGCAAGACGAACGTGCCGGAGCTGATGATGATGCCGTACACCGAGTCGCTGACGTTCGGGGCCACCCGCAACCCGTGGGACCTGCGGCGCACGCCCGGCGGCAGCAGCGGGGGCAGTGCCGCGGCGGTGGCGGCGGGCCTCGCACCCCTTGCGCTGGGATCCGACGGCGGCGGTTCGATTCGCATCCCCGCGACATGGTGTGGACTGTTCGGCCTCAAGCCGCAACGCGATCGGGTGTCCCTCGAACCGCACGACAATGCGTGGTACGGGCTGAGCGTCAACGGTCCGCTGGCGAGATCGGTGCGCGACGCCGCGGTGTTCCTGGACGCGACGTCGACGGTGCCCGGGCCCGAGGGCGAGTTCGTCGACGCGGCGGCGCGGGACCCCGGCCCGCTGCGAATCGCCCTGAGCACCAAGTCGCCGACTCCGCTGCCCGTGCGGGTGGGCAAGGCGGAGCTGACGGCGCTCGAGCAGGCCGGCGCGCTGTTTCGCGATCTCGGTCATGAGGTCGTCGTGGCCGATCCCGACTATCCGGCCACGGCGATTCCCGCGAACTACCTGCCCCGGTACCTGCGCGGGATCAGCGACGAGGCCGATGCGCAGGCCCATCCCGAGCGTCTCGAGCCCCGCACCCGCAACATCGCGCGCCTCGGTTCCTACTTCTCCGACCGGCGAATGGAAGCGATCGTGGCCGCGGAGACGGCGCTGAACGCGCGCATCCAATCGATCTTCGACGACGTCGACGTCGTGGTGACGCCGGGCACCGCGGCGGGGCCCTCCCGCGTCGGCGCCTATCACCGCCGGGGCGCGGTGTCGACGCTGCTGCTGGTGGCTCAGCGGGTGCCATATCAACAGATCTGGAACCTGACCGGCCAGCCGGTGGCGTCCGTGCCCTGGGACCTTGACGGTGCCGGTCTCCCGATGTCGGTGCAGCTCGTCGGCCGTCCGTACGACGAGGCGACGCTGTTGTCGCTGTCGGCGCAGATCGAAACCGCCCGGCCGTGGGCCCACCGCCGGCCCGCGTTCTCCTGAGCGCGGCTCATCGCCGGCCGGCGTTGTACCTTCACGTCGTGGAGGAAGAGGGGCAGCAGCAGCAAATCGACGGCCTGCTCGAGGGGCTCGAGGGCGCCGCGCGCGCCGAGCGGGCCGAGCTCGTGGAGTGGCTTTTCGAGCAGGGCGTCACCGCCGACGAAATCCGTGCGACCAGCCCGCCGCTCCTGCTGGCCACCCGGCACCTGATCGGCGACGACGGCACCTACGTGTCGACCCGGGAGATCAGCGAGACCCACGGCGTCGAGCTTGGTTTCTTGCAACGGCTGCAGCGCGCCATCGGGCTCGTCACCGTCGAGGACCCGGACGCGGTCGTCCACATGCGCGCCGACGGCGAAGCCGCCGCCTATGCGCAGCGGTTCGTGGACCTGGGCCTCGACACCGACGCGGTGGTGCTCGTGGTGCGGGTGCTGGCCGAGGGCCTGTCCCGGGCCGCCGAGGTGATGCGTTACTCCGCGCTGTCGGCGATCATGCGCCCGGGGGCTTCCGAGGTCGAAATCGCCAAGGGATCAAAGGAATTGGTGGGTCAGCTCGCGCCGATGCTGGGGCCCATGATCCAGGACATGCTGTTCATGCAACTGCGGCACATGATGGAGACCGAGGCCGTCAACGCCGCCGAGCGGGCCGCCGGCCAACCGCTGCCCGGGGCGCGCGAGGTGACCATCGGCTTCGCCGACCTCGTCGGGTTCACCCGGATAGGCGAGGCGGTATCGGCCGAGGAACTGGGGCACCTGGCGAACCGGCTGGCCGATCTCGCCCGCGACGTGACCGCCCCGCCGGTGCGGTTCATCAAGACGATCGGCGACGCGGTGATGTTCGTCTGCCCGGACCCGCTGCCGCTGCTCGACGTCGTCCTGAAGCTCGTCGAAGTCGTGGACACCGACAACGACTTCCCCCGGTTGCGGGCCGGGATGGCCTCCGGGATGGCGGTCAGCCGTGCCGGCGACTGGTTCGGCAGCCCGGTCAATGTCGCGAGCCGCGTCACCGGCGTGGCCCGTCCCGGCACCGTGCTGGTCGCGGATTCGGTGTGGGAGACCATCGAGGACGGCGGGAATTTCGTCGGGTCATTCGCGGGCGCGCGCCGCCTCAAGGGGATCAGAAACGAAGTCAAGCTGTTCCGCGTGCGCCGGGGGAACGGCGTCTCGGACCGCGGCTGACGCGGGGCGTCGCTCGGGTGAGTCAGCGTTCCGGGTTCCGGTGCGACCTGGGCTCCCCGGCGGCCTGGCCCGCCGCCTCCGCGCGGGCGCGCGCGGTACGGGCCGTTTCTCGGTTTTGCTGGGCGCGCGCCAGCGCGCGATCGACCTCCGGCGAGGGCGCCGTCGCGGTCAGGGCGACGCGTCGGACGCGGACGCGGTGGGCCCTTTGCCGGCACGCGTTGCAGCAGTAGCGCGCGTCCGCGCGACCGTAGAAGGAGGCACCGCACTCAAGGCACCGCAACTGGAGCGCGGCCACATCGGCATGCTAAGGCCGAATGCGGAGTCGCGCATCACGAACGCGTCCGTTTCACTTTCGCGGGTTTGCCAGCGGGCGGTGAGGCGCCAGCAGGTGGTGAACGCGTGGGCAGGCCCGGGCGACTCTGGGGGCGTACGTCTCCGTCATGCGCGTGTCGTACGCGGCCGGACTTCCTACCCCGCTTTCCGGCGCTTCGAATCGGTCGCTTCCGGGCCTGCTTCGACACCAAAAATACAACGTCGAGCTGGCGACATCAACGGTTCCGCCGCTGGAGCGGATGGGCCCAGGCCGCGTCCCGCGGTGCCCGGCGATTCGCCGTCGGCGAACGCCTGTCCGCTATGAAATGAAACGATGTAATTATGTAATCATGAAATCACACCACACTCATCGGCGGTACGGACGTCCCGGCGGTTGGCAGCAAGCCCAGCAACCCGACGCGAGCGGCGCCTCGGAATGGTTCGCCGGGCGCCTCCCCGAATCGTGGTTCGAGGGCGACCCGACGGTCGTCGTCGACCGCGAAGAGATCACGGTCGTCGGCAAGCTGGCGGAACCGGAAAGCGGCGGAGAGGCGGAAAGCGGGGACCGGGCCAAAGGCCGGGTCGCCAGATTCCGGGAAGAAACCCGGTCGGAGCGGATGCGCATCGCCGACGAAGCCGAGGATCGTTACGGACGCAAGGTTTCCTGGGGTGTCGAGGTGGGCTCCGAAGCGGATGCGGAGCGAATCCTGTTCACCCACATCGCCGTACCGGTCATGACTCGCCTGAAGCAGCCGGAACGGCAGGTGCTCGACACGTTGGTCGATGCGGGCGTCGCGCGGTCGCGGGCCGACGCGCTCGCCTGGGCGGTCAAGCTGGTCGGTGAGCACACCGAGGACTGGCTGGCCAAGCTGCGCGAGGCGATGTCCGCGGTGGACGACCTGCGCGCACAGGGACCCGATCTTCCGTCATAGGGCGGGGGCGTTGCGCGCCTTGGCCTTCGGCCGGGCGACTACTCCTTGTCGATCTTGCCGACGATCTTGTCGGCGATCTGGATGCCCTGATCGGTGATGTGGTACCCGCACGCTTTGAGGTCGACGATCACGTTGTTGGCGACGCTGGCCACGCGCTGGCATGCCCACCCGTCGGCACCCTCCTGGGTCTGCATCATGCTGATCTTCGGCGGGGCGCCCTCGAGTTGTCCGAGTGTCCACCGATAGCTCTTGCCGTTGCTATTGCTCACGCTCACGCTCTTGCCCCCGCAGCCCTTCCACTTGTCCACCGACGTCTGCAGGAACGCCTTCGCCTTGTCGGCGGTCGGAAACCCCACCACCGCCTGGTCCACCCAGTGGTCGTTGTTGTCGCCGGGCTCCCGGGACACCAGGTCGTTCACGCCCGTGTAGCCGCTGCCCGCGTACACCGTGCTCTGGCTCGCATAAAGCGCCGCCCTGCAGTCCGGCGCCGACAGCGTCGACGAGGACGTGTCCATCGACGTGATGGGGTTGCCGGGTTCGATGTTCGAGCCACCCATGATCGAGTTGATTTCCGAAGTGTCCAGCAGCAGCGACGCGAGGCGATCCGTCGGGACGGGGTCCGGCGGTGGCACCGGCTTGGGCCGGAAGACGAACCACGCACCCACCCCACCGACGACGAGCACCAGCACGACAGCGATGGCGGCGACGAGGGGCCACGGGCTGCGCTTGCGCTGTGGCGGTTGTCCCCAGGGGGCGGGGGGCTGCTGAGGCGGTGGCGTGTTCCAGCTGGGGGCGGGGCTGGCGTAGCCGGGGGCCGCGTAGTACTGCGGGGCGGGGGTGTACGCCGGGGGAGCCGGGGGTGGTGTGGTCGGCGCGGGAGTCGGGCGCGGCGGCGTGGAAGCGGGAGTCGGTGCGGGGGGTATGGGCAGGGGAGCGGGCGTCGCGGGCAGGGTGGCTTCCTGGCTGCGACGCAGGATGTGGGCCGCGTGGTTTTGGTCGGGGTCGGACAGGGCTTCGTGAGCGGCCAGGGCGAGGTCGCCGGCGCTGGCGTAGCGGTCTTCGGGCTTCTTGGCCATGCCCCGGGCGATGACGGCGTCGAAGGCTTTGGGGATGCCGGCGCGTTGGGTGCTGGGTTTGGGGATGGGGTCCATCAGGTGGGCGGTGACCAGCACGCTGGCCGAGTCGGCGCGATAGGGCGGCGCGCCGGTCAGGCATTCGTGCAGCACACAGGCCAGGGCATAGATGTCGGCGCGGTAGGTCACCTCGTCGTTGGAAAACCGTTCGGGGGCCATGTATTTCCAGGTGCCCATGGCCGTGCCCAGCTGGGTGAGTTTCTCGTCGGTGGTGGCGCTGGCGATGCCAAAATCGACCAGGTAGGCGAAGTCGTCGCCGGTGATGAGGATGTTCTGCGGTTTGACGTCGCGGTGCATGACCCCCGCGGCGTGGGCGGCGTCCAGCGCCGAGGCGACCTGGGTGATGATGGCGACCGCGCGCGGCGGGGTCAGGGGCCCGTAGCGCTTGAGCACGCTGTCGAGGTCGGTGCCCTCGACCAGGCGCATCTCCAGGAACATCTGCCCGTCGATTTCGCCGTAGTCGTGGATGGGCACCACGTGGGGTTCCTGCAAACGCCCGGCGATGCGGGCCTCGCGCTTCATCCGTTCGCGAAACACCGGGTCCTTGCTGAACTCGGCGGTCATCAACTTCACCGCCACCGTCCACTCCTTGACGGTGTGCTCGGCCTCGTAGACCTCGCCCATTCCGCCCCGGCCCAGCAGCCGTTTGAGCCGATAGGGTCCCAACACCGAACCCACCCGCGCGGCCTGCCCGTCACTCATCTGAGAACCTCCAAACCAACCCAGGCCCGCCGACCATATCAACAATCTCGCGGGCCGATCGGTCGGTTGCAAGCCCCGTCCAGCAATCACGCCGCCGGTCAAGGGCACGCGGACCGGCCGGCGGGTGGGACTGGCGACCGAATCACCTACCGGCCTTGCGTTGCGGGTCGAGCCGCCTCAGCGCGACCGCGAGGAGCATCACCAGCACGATGGCCTGCGCCGCGCATGCGCCCGCGGCGATCAGCCAGCTGCCGACCGCGTAGTCCCACATCGGGTCCTGGTCCCCGGCCGCGGTCCGGCGCAGGTCGTTGAGGTCGACGGTGGACGCCGCCATGGCGTAGGCCCACCGCGACCGCGACAGCCACGCGAGTTGCTCGAGCGGAGGCCTGCCCTTCACCCCGAACATCCCGCCGCACAGCACGAGTTCGGCCATCACCACCAGCACCAGCAGCTGCGAGGGCTGAGTCGACTTAGTGGCGATCGCCTGGCTCAGCGATAGCCCCGCCTCGCCCGGCACCGCGTGCGCGAACAGGCTCAGCAGCAGCGGCAGGATCAGCAGCGTCACCGGGTACTGCCGGTCGGCGGCGATGACGGCCAGGTACCGCCGGCACAGGGCGCGGAACTGGGCGAACGCGCTCTGCTGCGCGACCGGCCCGGTGGCCGGCCCGGACGGCTGCGGGGGCCGCTGGGCGCGACGGGGACCGGTCAGTGCGTCATGCAGAGGAGATGCGACGAACCGCCCCGTCCAATCGGTCGTGGTGTCGTGCTCGAGGAGGTTGAACAAGTCCGCGAAGTCATCGCAGTTGAAGTAGCTCAGCGCCTGCCGGGGGGGACCGAAGTAGGCGAGGCGACCGCCCGGTGCCAGGATCAACAGCCGGTCGCACAGGTTGAGCTGGGCGGTGTTGTGCGTGACGACCACGACCGACCGGCCGTCGTCGGCCAGGCTGCGCAGGGTCTGCATGACCGACTTCTCGTAGCCCGGGTCGAGGCCCGAGGTGGGCTCGTCGAGGAACAGCAGCGACGGCTTGGTCAGCAGCTCCAGCGCCACGCTCGTGCGCTTACGCTGACCGCCGGACAGGGTGTCGATGCGTTGATCGGCGTGGGCGGTCAGCCCCAATTCGGAGAGCACCTCGTCGATGCGCTGCTTGCGTTCCCCGCCGGAGATATCTTGCGGAAACCTTAGCCGCGCAGCGTAATTCAGTGCCCACCGGACGGTTAGCGGCGTGTGCAGGATGTCGTCATGCGGCACGAAACCGATCCGGTGCCGAAGCTCCGCGTAGTTCTTGTAAAGGTCGGGTGTTTCCCGGCGCGCGTCCGATCGTGACGACGATCTGGTCGATCGTGTGCACCGCGGTCGGCGGACGCGCGACCGGCGTCTCGCCGCCCCGCCGTTGCGGGGGTGCGACGTGCGCCGGCCGGGGCGGTTGCGCGATGGGGTGGAACTCGAGGGCCTCGCCCGACGAGGCGGAGCTCAGCAGCACGGTGACCGGTTGCGTCACCGTCAGGCGCTCCACGCGCTGCCCGTTGACGAACATTCCGTTGCTGCTGCGGTTGAGCAGCACCCACCCGTTGGGGGTCGGCTGCAGGACCGCGTGGTCGCGTGACACCCGCGGATTCTCCAGCCGGACGTCCGCTTCGTTGGCGCGGCCGATCCGCCAGCTGCGGCCACCCGTGGCCTGCCCCCGGCGCCCGGACGCCCGTAACTCCAGGCGCGGTGCCGCACTGGTGGTGACGATCTCGGTCCTGTCGTCCACGCGCGTAGCCTCCGCTGCATTCAGGTGGCCGCCTCCACGGCCGTCATGACTGCCCTAAGAGTGCGACGTCCACCACTTGTATAGCTGATCGAGGTTGGGTCCTTGGGGATTTCCGCCAACGAGGGCGAACACCATGGTTTGCTGATTTGCTCCACATCACCTGCGGCTCGTCGCCCTGGTACGTGCCGTACGCGAGCTGCCCGAGGACGGCGTTCGGGTCCTTGGTGTGCCACCAGGTGCCCGGTGAGGCCTTGCCGGCCGGGCACGGGACCAGGGTGTCGCTCTTGCTGAAGCCGGTGAAGGCATCTTGCAACCCCGGCAGGCCCGAGAACAGCCCGTACGCCGAGACCGATGGGCCGTCGGGGTCGGTGTTGGGCCCGCACACGACCGAGACGACCGCTCCCGGCATCGATTGGCCCTGCGGCTTGCAGGAGCCGGGCGGGTAACCGGGTGGTAACAGTCCCAGCAACTGGTTCACGGCGCCGGTGGCCGGGCTGGACGGTGACGTGAATGTCGTTGTCGTCGTGGTGGTCCGGCTCGTCGTGGTGGTTGTGGTGGTCGAGCTTTGCGTCGTGGCGGCGTTGTCGTCGTCATTGGTGGCGACCGCGACTCCGATCGCGACGAGGATCAGCACGACGACGACCGCTGCCGCGATGGCGACGATGACCCAGGGGTTGCGCTTGGGCGGGACATGCCCCCAGGGCGGGGGGCCGGTGATCGGCCCCGGCGCGCTCTGTGGCGCACCGGCCCAGTGCGTTTGGTAGTACGGCCCGTGGGGCTGATTGGGCCCGCGCATCGGTCCGCTGTCGGCGGGACGGGCATGGCCGCCGGGCGGCGCCGTCGGCATGCCCCCGGAGTTGAGCGGGTTCGCCGGCGCCCGCTGGAGCGCGTCCCGCAGGCCGGGCAGCGTCGATTCCGCGCTGCGGCGCAGGATGTTCACCGTCTGCTCGCGATCGGGGCTGGTAAGGGCGTCCGCGGCGGCCCGCGCCAGCTCACCGGTGCTCGCGTAGCGATCGTGCGGATGTTTGGCCATGCCCCGGGCGATCACGGCGTCGAAGGCCTTCGGGATGCCGGCGCGGTGGAAGCTCGCCCGGGGGATGGGTTCGTTCAGGTGGGCGCCGACCAGCACCCCGGCGCTATCGGATTGGTAGGGCGGGGAGCCGGTCAGGCATTCGTACAAGACGCAAGCCAGCGAGTAGACGTCGGCGCGATGGTCCACCTTGTCGTTGGAAAAGCGTTCGGGCGCCATGTATTTCCAGGTGCCGATCGCCGTGCCGACCTGGGTGAGTTTCTCGTCGGTGCTGGCGCTGGCGATGCCGAAGTCGACCAGGTAGGCGAAGTCGTCGCGGGTCACCAGGACGTTGGACGGCTTGACGTCGCGGTGGCTCACCCCCGCCGCGTGCGCGGCGTCCAGCGCCGACGCGACCTGGGTGACGATGGCGACCGCCCGGGGCGGGGTCAGCGGCCCGTGGCGCTTGAGCAGACCGTCGAGGTCGGTGCCCTCGATCAGGCGCATCTCCAGGAACATCTGGCCGTCGATCTCGCCGTAGTCGTGGATGGGGACCACGTGCGGCTCCTGCAGCCGGCCGGTGATCCGCGCCTCGCGCTTCATCCGCTCGCGGAACACCGGGTCACGGCTGACGGACTCCGACATCAGCTTGAGGGCGACGGTCCAGCCCTTGACGGTGTGCTCCGCTTCGTAGACCTCGCCCATCGCGCCGCGGCCAAGGGTTCGTTTGAGTTCGTACGGACCGAACTTCGACCCCGCCCGCGAGTTCGGCGCCCCGCTCATCCCTGATCCTCCCGCCAAACCTTGCCCCCGCCGACCCTACCAACAACCGATGCCCGCGACGCGGGCCCAGCAAACACCCGGCCACTCGGGCCGTCGCGGCGGAGTGCCGGCGATCAACAGCTGTTGCGCCACCGCATATTTCGCCGTGCCTCGCGCGGGCCGCGGCCCAACCCGTCTGCCGCGGCGGGCCGCACGTCGCGCCTGGCTGCCTAGCGAACCCGCTGCCGTGCAACGTGATTCAGACTTCTGAAGCGCCTCCGGTGGTCTCGAACGTGAACTCGTGGTCGCAGATCCGGATGTGGTCGCCGTCGTGCAGCGTGGCCGCGGAGCGGATCCGCTGATGCTGGACGTGCACGCCGTTCGACGACCGGAGGTCGTTGATGATGTAGTTGGTGCCGGTGTCGACGATGACGGCGTGATTCCGGCTGACGTTGGGGCTGTCGAGCACGATGTCGTTGTCGCTGAGCCGCCCTATCCGGGTCGCCGCGGCCAGCAGTGGGTGGCCGCGGCCCGAGGGCTCCCGCAAATATGCGATCGCCTTCTGCCCCGACACCAGGGTGCGTTGGTCGAGCACGGTGATGGTTCCCACGGCGGTGGTCTTCGCCGATTTCTTCACGTCCAGCGGCTCCTGGCACAGTATCCGGTCATTGAGGGCGCGCAGGGTCGGTCCGGGGTCGATGCCGAGGTCCTCGGCGAGCGTCGTCTTGACCCGGCGATACGCGGCCAGAGCATCGGACTGACGGTCGGTGAGGTAGTAGGCCGTGATCAACTGGTTCCACAGCGGCTCGCGGTAGGGATGTTCCGCCGTCAGGGCCTCCAGTTCGGAGATCACGGCCGAAGCGCGGCCGCAGGCGATTTCGGCCTCCGCCAGCGCCGTGTGAACGAGGATCTTCTCTTCCACCAATGAGGTCGCATAGGTTTCGATGAACTGAAAGTCGCGCAGGTCTTCGAGCACCGGCCCGCGCCATTGCGCCAATGCGGCCGACAAGTGCAGACTGGCCTGCTGGAACCGGCCGGACGCCGCCGCGTGCACCCCGGCGGTCTTCTCGGCGATGAACCGGCCGAGATCGCAGGCGTCGTCGGGGATGCTCAGGCGGTAGCCCGGGGGCGCCGCCGCCAACACCCCCTTCGGGTCGATTCCCTGGCCGCTGAGAAGCTTCCGCAGATTGGACACGTATGAGTGGATGCTTGCCCGCGCTCCCGACGGGGGCCAGCCCTCCCACAGCGCGGTGATCAACCGGTCGACGCTGACGGCACTGTTGCGGTTCATCAGCAGCAGGGCCAGCACCGCCCGCTGTTTGGGGGTGCCCAGGGGCACCGGGACGCCGTCCACGCCCATCTCCAGCGGCCCGAGCAGGCCGAGTTCGAGACGTGTGTCCACCATCGCGCTTACCAACCCCTCGGATTCTCCGGGACGTCGCCGATCATCGATGATGTCATTGTGGTATGAACCGGGCGGGTTCGGTAAGAACCCCGCGCACCGCCGCGTCGGCCCGGTGGGGCTGTCCGCCCACGCCCTAGCGGGGGGTGACGCGAATTCGCATGTCGCTCAACACGAGCGGGCTCAGTGGCGGATCGTGTCGGTGGAGACGACTACCAGCTCGTTGCTGGTGTCCCACGCCTTGACGAACAGGGCGAGCGGGATCTGTTCGTCGCGGCCCCTGGGGTTGCCGCTGTCGTTGAGGTGCACGACGTTGTTGGCGGTGTCCACACCGGTCACCACCACGGCGTGGTCGGAAACCGGGTTGCCGTTGTCGTCCTCGGTCTCGACGGGCTGACCCCAGATCATCTCGGCGTTGACGCTGACCATCACCGCATGGCCACTGCCCAACAGGCGTTCGATCCCCCCAATGCCGGCGGGAATCCCGGTCTTGGCCGCGTGGTCCTTGTCGCTGATCACCGCGTCGATCTTGTGCTGCTCGAGCAGGTTGGGCACGTCGCCGAACATGATGCCCCTGCCCCGAATTCGGGTCCCTGGTGTTGGACGGCTTGATGTAGATCGAGCCGGGGTGGATGGCGCTCGGCGTGGACTGGGCCTTCTTGATGATCGCCTGCTCCGACGGTTCCCTGCCGGTCAGTTGGCCCACCAGGTCCGCGCTCGACATGATGACGCAGTCGTCATACTTCTGGTGCCGCCACCACCGCGCGGCGGCCGCGGGGTCGCCGTACCTGGTGCCCGAGGCCGCGCCGGCCGGGGCGGCCAACCCGAGAGCGATGACACCGGCGGCCGCCCCGACGGTGACCGTCTTGGCCTCTTCGTTATCTCCACGAATTCTTGGAACGACCCGGCGCCGGTGAGCGCAGTGGAGTCGGTATGGTCGCCGGGGTCGCCGTCGCGACCGAGTGTGCGTTCAGGTACTCGACTGTGAATGGCCGGATGCGAAATGTGTGGAATCGGCGCCCGGAATGCACACTCGACGCCCGGAATGCACACTCGACGCCCGGAATGCACACTCGACCGCTAGGTCGGGTGTAACGGAAAAGACCCGGTGCCGGTGCAGCCTGGGCGGTCAGTTACACGCCCAGGTATCGATGTAGCCGCCGCCCAGCTTGGTGAGGGCGTCGCGCATCGCGGCGCTCAGCGTGGGGCCGATCCCGCCCTGGAAGGCCCGTCCGTTCGCGGCGACGGCACCGCAGTCGTTGAAGCTGGTGAGCACCTTGCAGTCGGCATAGGCGCACGACTTGACCGCGGTGGCCTCGGCGGCCGGGCGCCTCGTTGCTTGACGTGGTCGCCGTGGTGCCCGCCGAGCCACCGGCGCCGCCTGAACCGGGCTTGCTTCCACAGCCGCCGATCGCGAGTACTACGGCGAGGGCGGCGATCACGGTTCGAGGCGGAAGCTTCATCGACATCTCCTTTTGGTTTGCCCACAGCTTGTATCTGCATAGCAAACCCCGGTGCAGCCAATCAACAACTCGAACTCGGGCCGCCGCACGTGAATTGCCCTTTTCCGGATAGGTTCTCGCGTGCGTTTGACACGGTAGTTGGAGTCGCGCGGCCCGCCAATTCACCCCAGCAAAGTCCGCCGGGCGGGCGGTCGTCAGCGGCCGGGCCGTCGGTCGTCGCTCCGAGATCGGCGTGCGGGTCGTGCTTTGGCGCGGATCGCGACCACCGCCGCAATCTCGGCGCCGAAAACAGATCTCGAGCCTAAGCCCGGGTCATCGCGTAGTAGGCGCCCCGCCGGGACAGGAGCTCGGCGTGGTTGCCCTGTTCCACGATGCGTCCAGCCTCCACCACGAGGATGCGGTCGGCGTCACGGACCGTCGAAAGCCGGTGCGCGATAACGAAACTCGTCCTGTCTCGGCGCAGTTCGGTCGTGGCCCGTTGGATCAGGACCTCGGTGCGGGTGTCCACGGAACTCGTCGCCTCGTCCAGGATCAGCAATTGCGGACGGGCCAGGAACGCGCGCGCAATGGTGATGAGCTGCTTTTCGCCCGCGCTGATGCTTCCGCCGTCGCCGCTGATCCGGGTCTGGTACCCGGCGGGCAGCGTGTGCACGAACCGGTCGACATAGGCGGCGCCGGCCGCCTCCGCCACCTCGTCGGCGGTGGCACCCGGCCGCCCGTAGGCGATGTTCTCCTCGATCGTCCCCTCGAAGAGCCAGGTGTCCTGCAGCACCATGCCGATTCGCGATCGCAGTGACTCCCGGCTCATCGCGGTGATGTCGACGCCGTCGACCAGGATCCGCCCGGAATCGACGTCGTAGAAGCGCATCAGCAGGTTCACCATCGTGGTTTTGCCCGCGCCGGTCGGCCCGACGATCGCCACCGTGCTGCCCGGTTCGGCCACCAACGACAGGTCTTGGATCACCGGCACGCCCACACGGTAGGCAAAGCTCACATGTTCGAACTCGACACGGCCGCCCTGCCCGTTGGTTCCCGGAACAGGCGCCGAGCCGCGGTACACCGACGGTCGCGGTTCGGGCGCTGGGTCCGGCGGCTCCTCGGGCTCGTCGAGCAGGCCGAACACCCGCTCGGCGCTGGCAACCCCGGATTGCAGCATGTTGTACATCCCGGCCACCTGGCTGAGTGGTGCGTTGAACTGCCGCACGTACTGGATGAACGCCTGGATGTTGCCGAGTGTGATGTGCCCCGTCGCCACCTGGATGCCCCCGACCACCGCCACCGCGACGTAGCCGAGGTTGCCGACGAACGTCGTCGCCGGGCTCACCAGCCCGGAGACGAACTGAGCGCCGAAACTCGCCCGGTAGACGTCGTCGTTGTAGCGGCGGAATTGCTCGCGGGCGGCCGCCCCGTGCCCGAACGTCTTGACCACCGTGAATCCGCTGTAGGTCTCCTCGATGTGGGCGTTGAGGCGTCCGATGCTGGTCCACTGCGCCACGAAGAGCCGTTGCGAGCGCCGCGCGATTGCCCGCGTTGCGAGCAGCGACAACGGCACGACCGCGACGGTGATGAGGGTGAGCATCGGCGAGATGGACAGCATCATCGCGAGCACCGTCACAAAGGTCAGGATCGCCGTCAACAGCTGGCTGATGGTCATCGACAGGGACGACTGGACGTTGTCCACGTCGTTGGTGACCCGGCTGAGCAACTCCCCGCGCTGCCGGCCGTCGAAGTACGACAGCGGCAACCGGTGAATCTTGTCCTCGACGTCGGCGCGCAGCGCCACCATGGTGCGCTGCACGGTGACGTTGAGCAGCCTGGCCTGTCCCCACATCAGCAGTGCGGCAAGCGAATACAGCGCCAACGCTAGCGCCAGCGTCCTCGCCACGGCGCCGAAGTCCACGCCCCGACCGGGAATCACGCTCATGCCCGACAGCAGGTCCGCGAACGCGTTGTCCCCATGCGCCCGCGCCGCCGCGATGGCCTGCGCTTTGCTGATCCCCGGCGGCAGCCGTCGGCCGACCACGCCGTTGAACAGCAGATCGGTGGCGTGGCCCAGGATTCGCGGCACGAGCACGCCGATCACCGTGCCGGCGATCCCGAGGGTCAGCACCGTCACGGTCAACCCCCGTTGCGGCGCAAGCCGTTTGAGTAGCCGGGTGGCCGAGCCCCAGAAGTCGCGCGAGCGCGCCGCCGGGGGCGGGGCGGGCACCCCGCGGGCCGGCTTGCTGGGCGCGGCACTCACGGTGTGCCCCCGACGCGGCCCGAGCGCACCGCGTCGACCGATTGGGAGTCGGCGAACTCGGCATAGGTGGGGCAGTCGGTCAGCAGCGACTCGTGCGTGCCACGCCCGACCAGCGCCCCGTTGTCGATGACGATTACCTGGTCGGCTTGGGCTGCGGTCGAAACGCGTTGTGTCACAACAATCATCGTTGCCTCGGCGAAGGCGTCGCGCAGCGCGAGGCGGACCCGGGCGTCGGTGTGCACGTCCAGCGCGGCGAACGAGTCGTCGAACAGGAAGATGGCCGGCCGCCGGACGACCGCGCGGGCGATGGCCAGGCGTTGCCGCTGGCCGCCCGACAGATTGATGCCGCCCTGCGCGACGCGCATGCGCAGGCCGTCGTCGTGCGCACGCACGAACCCGTCGGCGTCGGCCACCCGCAGCGCCGCCCACATCTGTTCGTCCGTGAGCACCTGGCCGGGCGCGGCGCCGTAGCTGAGGTTCTCCGCGACCGTGCCGGAGAAGAGGTACCCGCGCTGGGGCACCAGCCCGATCGCCGACCACAGCGTCTCGGTGCTGTAGTCGCGGACGTCGACGCCGTCGACGAGGACGGCCCCGCCCGTCACGTCGTAGAGCCGGCAGATCAGCGAGATCAGCGTCGACTTCCCCGAACCCGTGCTGCCGACGACCGCGGTGGTGCTGCCGGGGCGCGCCGTCAGCGAGATACCTTCCACCACGGGGCGTTCCGCGCCCGGGTAGGTGAAGGTCGCGCGGTCCAGGCGCACCTCCCCGGCGATGCCGCCCGGCGGTGCCACCGGCCGTTCCGGATCGCCGACCGCGGCGTGAGTGGACAGCACCTCGGTGATCCGTTCGGCGCACACCGACGCCCGCGGCAGCACGACGAGCGTCATCGTCGCCATCAGGACCGCCATCAGGATCTGCGTGAAGTAGGCGAGGAAGGCGGTGAGCGAACCGACCTGCATCTCGCCGTGGTCGATGCGCAGCCCCCCGAACCAGATCAGGGCGACGCTCGACAGGTTGATGGTCAGCGTGGTCACCGGCAGCATCAGCGCCTGCAGATTGCCCGCCCCCAGCGCCGTCGCGGACAGCGCGGTGTTCGCCCGGGCGAAGCGCTCGCGCTCGAAGCGTTCCCGCGCGAAGGCGCGCACCACCCGTATACCGGACAGCTGGTCGCGCATGACCCGGTTGATGCCGTCGATCAGGCCCTGCATGCGGCGCAGCAGCGGCAGCATCCGCGACATGATGAGGTAGTTCGCCACGGCCATGGTGGGAACGCTCACCAGCAGCAACCACGTCAGTGCGGCTTCCTGATGGATGGCCATGGCGATCCCGCCGATGCACATGATCGGGGCGGTTACCAGCACGGTGGCCGATATCTGCACCAGATACTGGATCTGCCGGACGTCGTTGGTGCTGCGAGTCAGCAGCGTGGGTGCGCCGAACCGCGCGGTCTCGCGCTCGGAGAAGGTGGTGACGTGGTCAAACACCGCGCGCCGCAGGTCGCGGCCGAAGCCCATCCCGGTTCGGGAGCCGAAGTAGGTGGCAGCCACCGAGCACAGCACCTGGAAGCCGGTGACCGCCAGCATCAGCAGGCCGAGCCTGACGATGGTGGCGCTGTCGCCCCTGGCCACGCCGTCGTCGATGATCGCGGCGTTCACCGTCGGCAGGTACAGCGATGCCATGGTGCTGATCAGTTGCAGGCCCATCAGCGCCGCGACCAGCCGGCGGTAGGGCCGGATGTACTGGCGCAGCAGTGCCAGGAGCATCTGGTAACTGTCGCACACCGGCGGCACCCGGGTCGCGACCACCGCGCGCGGTGGTCGCCCGCATCGCCGAATCGAATTGCCTGCTCAGGTGGCGCGTCGGTGTTGACCCAGGGGGCTGCCGCTACAGTGCATCGTGTGACCAGCAGTTGGCAAACCAGCGGTGCGGCGTAGCGTGCGGGCGCTGGCTGTTGCGGCATCGGCCTTGATGATCCTGATCCCGACGGTCACCGCCTGCTCCAGCGGCGGCGACAATAAGCCGGGCTCGTCGGGCCCCTCGACGACGGGAAACGCGGAGGGGCACCACGGGCCGATGTTCCCACAATGCGGCGGCGTCAGCGATCAGACGGTGGCGGAGCTGACGAAGATGAGCGGGCTGGTCAACACCGCCCGAAACTCGGTGGGCTGTCAGTGGCTGGCCGGCGGCGGAATCCTGGGACCGCACTTCTCCTTCTCCTGGTACCGCGGCAGCCCGATCGGGCGCGAGCGCAAAACCGAGGAGTTGTCGCGCGCGAGCGTTGAGGACATCAACATCAACGGCCACGGCGGCTTCATTGCGATCGGCAACGAGCCCAATCTGGGCGACTCGCTCTGCGAGGTCGGCATCCAATTCCAGGACGACTTCATCGAATGGTCGGTTAGCTTCAACCAGAAACCGTTTCCGCCGCCATGCGACATAGCGAAAGAACTTGCCCGTCAGTCGATTGCGAACTCCAAATGATCGCCCGGACGCGTTTCGGCCGCCGCGCGAGAGCCGCCGCCACTGTGGCGATCCTCGCCCTGCTGGTGCTGACCGGCTGCTCGAAGTCGATCGGAGGGACCGCGATCAAGGCCGGTGGCAACGTCCCGCGCAACAACAACTCCCAGCAGCAGTATCCGAACCTGCTCAAGGAGTGTGAGGTGTTGACCAGCGACATCCTGGCCAAGACCGTCGGCGCGGACCCCCTCGACATCCAGAGCACGTTCGTCGGGGCGATCTGCCGGTGGCAGGCGGCCAACCCGGCCGGTCTCATCGACATCACCCGGTTCTGGTTCGAGCAAGGCAGCCTCTCCGAGGAACGCAAGGTCGCCGACTTCCTCAAATACAAGGTCGAGAGCCGCAACATCGCCGGGATCGAGTCGATCGTCATGCGTCCCGATGACCCCAACGGCGCGTGCGGGGTGGCGAGCGATGCGGCGGGGGTCGTGGGCTGGTGGGTCAATCCTCAGGCGCCCGGGATCGACGCCTGTGGGCAGGCGCTCAAGCTCATGGAGCTGACGCTGGCCACCAACTCCTGAGCGTTACCGCGGCACTTCGAAGCCGGTCAGGGCCGCCCGGCCGGGTTCCAGGGCCTTCCAGGCGCAGGGCACGTCGAGCACGGCGATGGCCGATGTCGGAAATTTCACGGAAACGCGTTCCAGCGCGGCATCGTTCGAGCTGTCGTCGGCCAGGATGAGCGCCAACTCGGACATGGTCGGCTCGTGGCCGACGACCAGCAGGGTGCCGACGTCGTCGGCGGTCTGCGCGATTTCGTCGATCATCGTCCCGGGGGTGCTGGCGTAGATCCGCTCGCTGTACCGGGCCGGGGCGCCGACCCGGGTGTTTTCCAGGGTCTGCCGGGCCCGGGCCGCGGTGGAGCACAGCACCGCGTCGATGGCGGGCGCTTGGGCGCGCAGCCAGTCGCCGGCCAGTCCGGCCTGACGGATGCCGCGGGGCGCCAGCGGCCGGTCGTGGTCGGCGACGCCCTCCGGGTAATCCGACTTCGCGTGCCGCATCAGCAACAAGGTGCGCCGATGGCTCATCGGGCTCACGATAACGAGTCGGCACTTCGAGTGCCATGGCGCGGGCAACTCGGACGGACGAATGCCATCCGACGGATATTTCAATTTGTGAACAAATGTGGGCTCGAGTAGGTACCTTCTGAGCTGTCCTGAGGTTGTCGTGCCACCGGGGATGGGAGCCGCAAATGTCGTCTTATGTGATCGCAGCGACCGAGGTCGTCGCCGTGGCGTCCGAGGACCTGACGGGGATCGGAGAGGCGATCAAGGGGGCGGCCGCAGCGGCGGCGCCCTCGACGACCGGGATCGTCGCGGCGGCCGGTGATGAGGTGTCCGCGGCCGTCGCGAGCCTGTTCGGCGGCTACGCCCAGGAATTTCAGACGTTGACGGCGCGGGCGACGCAGTTCCAGGCCCGGTTCGCGCACGCGCTGAGCGCGGCCGGAGGGGCGTATGCGGCCGCCGAGGCGGCGAATGTGTCGGCGTTGCAAACGCTGGGACAGCAGGCCGAGAGCCTGGGGGTGTTCGCGCCCCTCGAGCAACTGTTGGGTCGCCCCCTGTTTTCCGCAGGGACCGGCGCCGTTACGGGCGCGGCGCCGGGCGCCGGGGGCGGTGGCACCCCCGGCACCATGGTCACCCCCACCGGTGGAGCGGTGACCACCGCCGGCACCGCGGTGCTCAGCGCGCCGGCCACGAACGGGGTGACCGGGGTCAAGGTAGGGTTTTCGTTCCTGCAGATTCCGCTTGGTACGTCCTCCTTCCTGGGAATTCCGCTGGGCCCCTTCAGCTTCCCTGCCCCGGCGCATTGGTACTTCCCGACGCAGGCGGACGGTTCGGTGCACGCCAACGGCGTCATCTACCTGCAGCACGGCTTCGGGGCGATCGGTTGGTTCTACGACCCGTTGGCCATGCAGCTCGCGCAGCAGACGGACAGCATCGTGGTGGTGCCCACCGTGCCGTCGATCCCCTTGCCGTTCGGCGCCTGGCTGAACGCGCCGCAGATGCAGCAAGGCGTGGCCTCGCTGTTCCTCGGCAGCCAGACGGCGCTGAACATCAGCGCCAACCAGGCCGGCTTCATGGGCAAGCTGCCGTCCGACTTCATCCTGGCCGGGCATTCCGCCGGCGGCGGCCTGGCGACGATCGCCGCCGGCGACTACATCGCCGATCTCGGGGCGAACACCGCCGCCAACAACCTCCGCGGGGTGGTGATGTTCGACGGCGTCGCCTCCGATTCCTCCGCCTTCGCGGCCGCGGTCGCCAACCTGCAGGCGCTGCACATCCCCGACTACGTCGTGGCGGCCCCACCCCAGCCGTGGAATCTCTTCGGCGCCACCACCAACGAGCTGGTCGGCCTGAATCCGGGCCAGTTCGTTGGTGTCGAGCTGGTCAACGGCTCGCACGTCGACTCGATGGTGGGCGGACACCCAATCGTCGATTTCGTCGCCCAGCTGCTGACCGGTTTCTCACCCCCCGGCAACACCCAGGCGGTGTACACCCTGTCGTCGGGCTGGATCAACGACATCTACGCGGGAGCCGGCCCGACCGACCCGATCTACGGCATCTACGGACCCACCGGCGGCTACGTGTTCCCGGGCGGTCAAGCGATCATCCTGGGCCGGGCCGCCGGGATCGTATTGCCGGTGTGATCCGGCGGTTCGCCCGGACGTGCCGGGCGAGGTCCCGCGTCTTGTCGGTGCGCAGACCTAGACTTCGCGGTGCCCTGGTAGCCACGCCGATCCGAAAGGGGTGCCGCGATGCGATTCCTGCACACCGCCGACTGGCAGCTGGGCATGACCCGCCACTTTCTGGCGGGGGATGCGCAACCGCGCTTCTCTGCGGCCCGCCGCGACGCCGTGTCCGGCCTGGGCGCGCTCGCCGCCGAGGTCGGTGCCGAGTTCGTCGTGGTCGCCGGGGACGTCTTCGAGCACAACCAGCTGTCGCCCCAAGTCGTCGGCCAGTCCCTGGAAGCCATGCGCGCCATCGGGATTCCCGTTTACCTGCTGCCCGGCAATCACGATCCGCTCGACGCCTCGTCGGTGTACACCAGCGCGCTCTTCACGGCCGAACGCCCCGACAACGTGGTGGTGCTCGACCGGGCCGGTGTGCACGAGGTGCGCCCCGGGGTGGAGATCGTCGCCGCCCCGTGGCGGAGCAAGGCGCCCACCACCGACCTGGTCGCCGAGGTCCTGGGCGAACTGCCCGGCCCGTCCGGGGCGCCGGTGACCCGGATCCTCGTCGCCCACGGGGGCGTCGACGCGCTCGATCCCGACCGGGACAAACCCTCGTTGATCAGGCTCGCCGGCCTCGACGATGCGTTGGCCCGCGGCGCGCTGCACTATGTGGCCCTGGGGGACAAGCACTCCCGCACGCGGGTGGGCGGCAGCGGCCGCGTGTGGTACTCCGGCGCGCCGGAAGTCACCAATTTCGACGACGTGGAAGCCGACGCGGGTCACGTCCTGGTCGTCGACGTCGACGCGGACGGCGTAACCGTCACGCCCCGACAGGTGGGCCGCTGGAAGTTCATCACCATGCATCGTCAGGTCGACTCCCGCCGCGACATCGCCGATCTCGACATGAACCTCGACCTCCTGACGGACAAGGACCGCACGGTGGTCCGGTTGGCGTTGACGGGCTCCTTAACGGTCACCGACCGCGCCGCGCTTGACGCCTGTCTGGACAAGTACGCCAGGCTGTTCGCGTGGCTGGGGCTGTGGGAACGCCACAGCCAACTGGCCGTCGTCCCCGCAGACGGCGAGTTCACCGGTCTCGGCATCGGCGGATTCGCCGCCGCCGCCGTCGAGGAACTCGTCGCGACGGCCCGGGCGGACTCGGAGCAGGCCGTCGACGCGCAGGCGGCGCTGGCGCTCCTGCTGCGCCTGGCCGATCGTGGTGCCGCATGAGGCTGCATCGACTGGTCCTTACGAACTATCGCGGGATCGCGCACCGGGACATCGAGTTCCCCGACCACGGCGTGGTCGTCGTCTCCGGCGCCAACGAGATCGGCAAGTCGTCCATGGTGGAGGCGCTGGACCTGCTGCTGGAGTCCAAGGACCGCTCGACGAAGAAGGAAGTCAAGCAGGTCAAACCCACCCACAGTGACGTGGGGTCCGAAGTGTGCGCCGAAATCAGCTGCGGGCCATATCGTTTCAGGTATCGCAAGCGATTTCACAAGAGGCCTGAGACCGAGTTGACGGTGCTCGCGCCGCGCCGGGAGCAGCTGACCGGGGACGAGGCACACGACCGGGTGCGCGCCATGCTGGCCGAGACGGTGGACAACGACCTTTGGCACGCCCAGCGGGTGTTGCAGTCGTCGTCGACCGCCGCGGTGGACCTGTCCGGCTGCGACGCGCTGTCGCGCGCCCTGGACGTCGCGGCCGCCGACAACGCGGGGCCGCAGGGCACCGAGCCGCTGCTGATCGAGCGGATCGACGCCGAATACGCTCGCTACTTCACCGCCACGGGCCGCCCCACCGGCGAGTGGGCCGCCGCGATCTCCCGGCTGGCGGCCGCCGAGGCGCAGGTCGCCGAGTGCGCGGCGAAAGTGGCCGACGTCGACGATCGGGTGTCCCGCCACGCCGTCCTCACCGAGCGGGTGGCCGAGCTGTCGCAGCAGCGCATCGCGGCCGGCCCGCGGCTCGCGGCCGCGCTGGCCGCCGCCGAACGGATCGCCGACCTCACCGCCGAAGCCCGCGAAGCCGAACTTCTCGCCGCCGCCGAGTCGGCCACCAGCGCCGCGGCCGGCGCCGCCCACAAGGGCCGCCTTCGGCTGCTCGCCGAGATCACCACGCGCACAGCCGCGGTCGCCGCCGCCGAAACCGAAGTGCAGCTGGCCGGCGACGCGCTATCGGCGGCCCGGGCCGCCGCCGCGGACGCCGACGCCACCGTTGAGGAGGGCGTGGCGCTGCTCGCGGGCCTGCGGCACCGGGCCGAGTCCGCCCGCGGCGCCGTCGATCGCCTGGCCGACCGCGCGGAGGCCGAGCGGCTGCGGTCGCGGTTGGCCAGGATCGACGCCGCACAACTCGACCGCGACCGGATCGGCGCCGAGCTGTCGTCGGTGGTGGTCACCGACGAGCTGCTGCGGCGGATCGAGGACGCCGCGGCCGCGGTCGACCGCATCGGCGATCAGCTGGCGTTGACGTCGGCGGCGGTCGAGTTCGCCGCCGTCACTGACATCGAGTTAGACACCGGTGACCGACGGGTGGCCCTGTCGGCGGGCCAAACCTGGTCGACCACCGCGATCGGCCCCACCACGGTCGAGGTTCCCGGTGTGCTGACGGCGCGCATCGCGCCCGGCGCGACTACGCTGGACGTCCAGGCGAAATACACTGCGGCGCAATTGGAATTGTCCGGAGCCCTGGCCGCCGCGGATGCCCAGGACGTGGTGGCCGCACGGGTCGCGGCGGCGCACCGCCGCGACCTGCAGGGCGCCCACGACCGGCTGATCGCCACCTTGGCCGGTCTCCTCGGCGACGAACGGGCCGACGACCTGCGGGAGCGGCTCGCGCGGCTGAGCTCGGGCATCGGGCCGGACCTCCCCGCCATGGACGCAGACGCCGCCCGCGCCGAACTCGAGTCGGCCGAGGCGGCCAGGGCGGCCGCCACCGCCGACTGCGAGACGAGGCGCCGTACCGCCGCGGCGGCAGCCGCGGGACTCGCCGAATCCGTCACGCGCGCAACCGTGGCGGAGAACAGGCTGGAAGCCCAGCGCACTGAGCTGGCCGCGGCGACCGACCGGCTGGCGCACGAGCGGGCGTCGGTCGCGGACGAGGTCCTGGCGGCCGCGGCGGACGCCGGCCTGCTGGCGGCGCAGAGCGCCCAGCGGCGCGTCGCCGAGCTGGCGGATGTCCTGGCGGCCGCCGAGCCGGACGGGGTGGCGGCCGAACTGGCCGCCGCATCGGAGGCGGTCGAGACCCTCCGGGCCGACTACGAAGACGCGGCCCGCGCGCTGCGTGAGATCGACATTGAGCTGTCCGTGTTCGGGACCGAGGGCCGCCAGGGCAGGCTCGACGCCGCCCAAACCGAGCTCGAGCACGCCACCGGGCAGCACTTGCGGATCGGCGGGCGCGCCCGGGCCGCCGAGCTGCTGCGCTCGGTGATGGCGCGCCACCGCGACACCACCCGGTTGCGCTACGTCGAGCCCTACCGCGCCGAGTTGCAGCGCCTGGGGCGGCCGGTGTTCGGGCCCAGCTTCGAGGTCGACATCGACAGCGACCTCTGCATCCGCGCACGCACGCTCAACGGCGTCACGGTGCCGTACGAATCGCTCTCGGGCGGGGCCAAAGAGCAGCTCGGCATCCTGGCGCGGCTGGCGGGGGCCGCCCTGGTGGCCAAGGAGGACACCGTTCCCGTGGTGGTCGACGACGCGCTGGGTTTCACCGATCCCGGCCGGCTGGCCAAGATGGGCGAGGTGTTCGACGCCATGGGGGCGCACGGACAGGTGATCGTGCTGACGTGCAGTCCGGACCGCTACGACGGGGTCAAGGGCGCCCATCGCATCGATCTGACCGCCTAGCGCGGGGCCGGCGGCGGCTCTCGCCCTGACGATCGCGGGTGGCCTCGGCAGAATGGTGCCTATGGCGGGCCGACACCGATGACCATGACCGCGAAACGGCGCCGGGTGCAGGAACGGCTCGCGCGGCTGCCGGGCGTGCGACCTATCCGCCGGCCGGTCTGCCCGGACGGCCCCGACGAGTTCGATCTGTACTACGTGCGAACCGGGCGCAAGTCGGCGCACCCGTTGGTAATCATCCCGGGCGGCCCGGGGGTGGCGTCGGTGCAGATGTACCGGGGCCTGCGGCGCCGCGCCGCCGCCGCGGGCCTCGATGTCATCATGATCGAGCACCGCGGGGTGGGGATGTCCCGCCACGACGACACCGGCGCCGACCTGCCCCCGGAGGCGATCACCGTCAACCAGGTCGTCGACGACGTCGCGGCCGTCCTCGATGACGCCCACGTCGAATCCGCCGTCATCTACGGCGCCTCGTACGGCACCTATATCGCGGCCGGGGTGGGCGTCCGCCATCCCCGCCGGGTGCGGGCGATGATCCTCGACTCGCCCCTGCTGTCCCGGCACGACATCGTGATCGTCCGCAGGGCGATTCGCCGGTTGCTGCTGAAAGGGCAGAGCCCCGAAACCGCCACCATCGCACCCAAGATGCGCACGCTGGTCGACGCCGGAGCGATGACGGCGTCGGCCACCCAGGTCGTCGCAACCATCTACGGATACGGTGGCGCCGCACTGCTCGAGCGGCAGCTCGACCTGCTTCTCGACGGGCGAAAGCTGTTGTGGTGGGCCCTGTCCCGGTTCGCCACGCTGAACCATCTGCCGTTTCGCTACGAGGAAGACTTGGTGAGCCGCATCGCCCTGCGCGAGCTCGACTACGCCGCGCAACCCGACGGCCTGCCGCTCGACCCCGCCGCCGCGGAGCGCGAAACGCGCACGCTCACAGCGACTTTCGAGGACGAGCCGTACGACCTGCCGGCTGAGATGCCCGGCTTCGGCTGGCCGACTGTCGTGGTCTCGGGCGGCCGCGACCTCATCACGCCGCCGGCGGTGGCCAAGCGCGTCGCGGCCCTGATCCCCGACGCGGTGTTGCTGAAGCTGCCCAGCATGGCGCACAGCGCCATCGACTTTCGCGAGCCCGCCGCACTCGTCATCGCCAGGACGGTGTGTCGCGGTGACGTGCACAGCCTCAAAGCCCGGGCTCCGGCCCTGGATGCCATGCCGGCGCGGCCCGAGGTGCGCCTGCTGTGGATGGTGATCGGGCTGGCGGCCGCGGTCGAGGCGGCGCTGCCCGTCCCGCGGCTGGTGCGGCGGCCGATCAGGTCCGCATGAATCCGATTGCGGCGTAATTCAAGTCGGCAAGCCCCGTGGCGCCGAAGTTGGCCAGCGTGCTGCGCACGGCCACGTCACCGGGCGACTGCGTCAGCGGCAGGCTGAAACCCTCGGCCCAGATCAGCTTGTCGAGGTCGTTGGCCAATGCCCGCGCCTTGGCCGGGTCCAGTTCGTGGAGGGTTCGCTCGATCGCGGCGTCAATCTCCGGGCTGCCGATCTTGCCGAAATTGCTTGCGCCATCGGACTTGTAGATTTGGGTCAGCGATGACAGCGGGAAGGCGTCGCCGAGCCAGGCGAATTGCGCCATATCGAAGGCGCCGACGTTGACGTAGTTGCTGAAGAACCCGCTGCCCGACCGCGCGACGAGCTCCAGCTTGACGCCGATCTGCGCGAGGCTGTGCTGCGCGATTTGTGCGAATTGCTTGCTGCCCTGGGCGTCGTAGAACAGGTCGCGGACGACCAGCTGGCGGCCGTCCTTCTCCCGGAACTGGCCGTTCAGCCTCCAGCCCAGCGCGTCGAGCTCGCGCCTGGCCTCGTCGGGGTCGTACGGGTCGACGCCGCTGTTGTCCTGGTAGCCCTTCTGCCCGGCCATGTAGATGTGGTTGTTCAGCGCGACCGGATTGCTGGTGAGCCCGTATTGGACGACCTTGGCGATGGTCTGCCGGTCGATCCCCTTGGTCACCGCCAGGCGTAGCGCCTTGTCTGACAGGATCGACCCGTGGGAGCCGTTGAACGTGAAGTGCGACCAGCTCGGGGCGGGCGCGCGCCGGATCGAGATGCCCTTGGTGCGTTGCGCGATGGTGAGCTGGTCCACCGAGCCCACACCGGTCGCGTCGATCGTGTTGTTCTGCAGGGCGGGTAGCCGCGCGGCGTCGTCGAGCACCAGGTAGGTGATGCTGTCCAGCCGGGGTCGCGGCCCCCACCATCTCGGGTTGCGGGTCAACACGATTCGCTGGGTGGTGCGGTCCAGCGACGACACCACGAACGGTCCGGCCGAGGGCCCTGGGCCCTCCAGCTGTCCCTTGTTGAAGACCTCCGGCGTTGCGGTCGCGCTCGCCGGCAGCAGCATGCCGTTGCCGGCGAACATGCCCCGCCACTCGGCGTAGGGCTGGGCGAACGTCACGACGGCTTGGCGGTCGTCGACGCCGCGGGTCACCGAGGCGACACGCTCGGCGCCATTGGTTCCGGCGATGTCGAATGCCTTGTCGACGCCGCTGGTCGCGTGGATCTGCGCGGCGATGTCCTGCCAGGTGATCGGTGTGCCGTCCGACCACACCGCCTTGGGGTTGATGGTGTAGGTGATCACCTGGGGCGAGGTCCCGGTGAGTTCGACGCTGGTGAAGTAGTCGGTGTCGACGGTGGTCGAGCCGTCGGGCCCGATCACGAACGCCCGCGGCATGGTGGCCTTCATCATCGAGGCGACCTCCACGGAGTTGCCGTCGATGTGCAGGATGTTGAAGTTCGGCGGGAAGTCGCTGAGTGCCAGGCGCAGGTTGCCGCCGTCCCGCAACGTGGCGGGGTCCTGCGGGTTGACGTCGCTGGTAGTGCCGACCTGTGCGTCGCTGCCGGTCGGCGCCGCGAGATTGACGGCGGGGGAGCACCCGGTGAGCGCCATGACCGCCGCGAACACCAGCCCCAGCGCCCGCAATCGAGCAGGTGCGGTTGCTCCCGGAAACCGCGCGCTGGGCGCGGCGCTGTCAGACACGGTTCCCCGGATCCGGTTGCGGCACCGCGCCCAGCAGCCGCCGCGTGTACTCGTGGTGCGGATCGGCGAAGACCCGCTCGCTGTCGCCATGCTCGACGATCCGGCCGGCGTGCATCACCACCACGTGGTGCGCGAGGTGCTTGACCACCGAAAGGTCGTGGGAGACGAACAGATACGAGAGGCCGAATCGCTCCTGCAGGTCGAGCAGCAGGTTGATGATGCCGGCCTGGATGGAAACGTCGAGCGCGGAGACCGGTTCGTCGAGCGCCAGGATCTTCGGCTGCAGCGCCAGCGCCCGCGCGATGCCGATGCGCTGCTTCTGCCCACCCGAGAATTCTGCCGGGTAGCGGACCGCGTCCGCGTGGCCCAGGCCGACGATGCCGAGCAGTTCGGCAACGCGGGTGTTGGTGTCGCCCTTGTCGAACCCGTTGGCCCGCAATGGTTCGGCGATCAGCTCGTATACCGGCAGCCGCGGGTCCAGCGAGGCGACCGGGTCCTGGAAGACGACCTGGATGTCGCGTCGCAGCGATCGCCGCGCCCTCGGACTCAGCGTGGCGACGTCGGTGCCGAGCACCTCGATCGAACCCGACTGCGGGACGGTCAGTTCGAGGATCGCGTGCAGGGTGGTCGACTTGCCTGAACCGGATTCGCCGACGATGCCGAGGGTGCGCCCCTGGTGCAGCTCGAAGCTGACGCCGTCGACGGCCCGGACCTCGCCCACGGCGCGGCGCAGCAGCACGCCCTTGGTCAGCTTGTAGGTCTTGGCCAGGTCACGCACCCGCACCACGACCGGTGAGTCACCCGAGGGCGCCGGGGTCGCCTCGGTGCTGATGCCGTAGATGTCGGCGGCGCTGCGGCCGTCGACCTCATCGGTGCGGATGCAGGCGGCGCCGTGCCCGGCTCCCACCTCGACCAATTCCGGTTCCGCGGCGCGGCACTCGTCGACGGCGAGCGGGCAGCGCGGGGAGAACGGGCAGCCGGGCGCGAGGCCGGCCAACGACGGGGGCGCCCCGGGGATCGGCACCAGCCGGGTGCCCCGTGCGGCGTCCAGTCGGGGCACCGAACCCAGCAGCCCCACCGTGTAGGGCATCCGGCGGTCCCGGTACAGGTCCGCCACGCCGGCGGACTCGACGACGCGCCCGGCGTACATCACCAGCGCCCGGTCGGCGAACTCCGCGACCACGCCCAGGTCGTGGGTGATGATCAGCACGCCCGCGCCGGTCACGTCGCGCGCCGTCTTGAGCACGTCGAGGATCTGCGCTTGTACCGTGACGTCGAGCGCGGTCGTGGGTTCGTCGCAGATCAACAGGTCGGGGTCGTTGGCGATCGCGATAGCGATGACGACCCGCTGGCGCTCGCCGCCGGACAGCTCGTGCGGGAAGGCCCGGGCCCGTCGCTCCGGCTGCGAAATGCCCACCAGCTCAAGCAGTTCGACCGCCCTGCGGCGCGCCGCCTGCTTGCCGACGCGGGGCTGGTGGACTTCGATCGCCTCGGCGATCTGGTCGCCGACGGTGTACACGGGTGTCAGTGCGGACATCGGATCCTGGAACACCATGCCGACCGCCTTGCCGCGGAACCGCGACATCGCGCCGTCGCCGAGGCCCAGCAGCTCGTTGCCGTGCAGCCGCACCGAGCCGCGCACCGTCGCGTACTGCGGCAGCAGGCCCACGACGGCCATCGCCGAGACGGACTTGCCCGAGCCCGACTCGCCCACCATGGCCACCACCTCGCCCGGGTCGATGCGGTAGCTGATGCCCCGCACCGCCGTCACCGGGTGACCGTCGCCCGGAAAGTCGACCTCGAGGCCGCCGACCTCCAACAGGGCGCTCATCGGCGCGGCCCACTGCCCGGGTCGAGCGCGTCGCGCAGGCCATCGCCGGTCACGTTGGCGCACACGAGGATCAGCACCAGCACCCCGGCCGGAAACATGAACACCCACGGGAAGGTGGTGGCCGACTGGGTGCCGTTGGCGATCAGCGTTCCCAACGACACATCCGGCGGCTGGATGCCGAACCCGAGATAGCTCAGGCTGGTCTCGGCCAGGATCGCCGAACCGACGTTGAGGGCGGCGTCGATGATGAGGATGGACGCCACGTTGGGCACCACGTGCCTGAGGATGATTCGGCGACTGGATACACCCATGTACCTTGCCGCGCGGATGAATTCGCGGTCACGCAGGCTCATGGTCATGCCGCGCACCATGCGGGAGCTCACCATCCAGCCGAACCCCGCCAGCAGCAGGACGAGCAGCAAGATGTTGGCCGAGTTCTTGATTCGTGGGGTGACGATGGCGATCAGGATGAACGCGGGCACCACCAGTAGCAGGTCCACCAACCACATGAGCGCCCGGTCGCGCCAGCCGCCGAAATATCCCGCGATCGATCCGACGGTGGCGGCAATGCCCGTGGAGATGAACGCCACGCACACACCGATCAGCATCGATTTCTGCATCCCGCGCAGGATCTGGGCCAGCAGGTCCTGGCCCAGCGCGTTGGTGCCCAGCCAGTGACTTCCGTTGGGCGGCTGCAACAGCGCATTGAAGTCCAGGTCGTCGTAGGAATACGGCAGCACCGGGGGCAGCGTGTAGCAGCCGACGAAAAGCAGCACCAGCAGGGCCAGCGACGCCACCGCGAGCCGGTTGCGCCCGAACCGGCGCAGCACCAGCGTGCGGCGCGACGTGAAGGTCGTCACCTCCGAACCCGAAACCCCTTGGGCGTTCACGAGACCCGCACTCTCGGATCGAGGGCGGCGTAGAAGACGTCTGATAGCAGCCCGGCGAGCAACACCACCGTGCCGGAGAACAGCGTGATCGCCGCGATGATGTTGGTGTCCTGCGTCGAGATCCCCTGCACCAGCCATTCGCCCATGCCGTGCCAGCCGAAGATCTTCTCGACGAACACCGCGCCGGTGACCAATCCCGCGACCCCGTAGGCGAACAGCGTGGCCAACGGGATCAGCGCGGTGCGCAGCCCATGCTTGAGCAGGGCGCGCCTGCGGGTGAGCCCCTTGGCGCGGGCGGTGCGGATGAAGTCCTGGCCGAGGACGTCGAGCATCGCATTGCGCTGGTACCGGCTGTATCCGGCGGCGGCGATCAGGGCCAGGGTCAGCGATGGCAGCATCAGGTGCCGCAGGCGGTCGAGCAATTGATACCCGACCCCGCCGGTCACGCCCGGCGATGTCTCGCCGGTGTAGTCGAACAGGTGGGCGTCGAGGGCCCAGTTCGTCCGGAGCCCGGCGAGGATGAGCAGGTTGGCGATCACGAAGCTGGGGGTGCTCAGGATCAGCAGCGCGAAGATGGTGACGACGCGGTCGCTGAGTTGGTATTGGCGGATCGCCCCCCAGGCCCCCGCGGCGATGCCCAGCACGGTGCCCGCCACCGAGCCGATGACCAGCAACCGCAGGGTGACGCCGACGCGGCGCCACAGCGTGTCATCCACGGGTTGGCCGGTGATGGTGGTCCCGAAATCGCCCTGCAGGACGTGCGACGCCCAGTGCAGGTAGCGGATCGGGATCGGCACATCCAGCCCCAGCGCGTGGGCCTTGGCGTCGATGACGGCCTGCGGGGGCCGGGGGTTGCGCTGCAGCAGGTTGTCGAGCGGCGAGAACGCCAACGACGTCAGGCAGTACGTCAAGAACGATGCCAGCGCCAGCAGCAGCAGGTAGTTCATCAGCCGGCGCGCCAGGAATCGAGTCATGCCCGACCGCATCGCCCGTGTCGCATTGGGACAGGTTAACCAGCCCAGCGCGGCATGGCCGGGGGTACCGCCGCACGATCCTTTTGATTCGGTTGATTCTGACGGGTGTATTCCGGGTGGCCGGGAATTAAGATCCTCGGCGGCGCCCCGGATCCAGCAAAGCGGTGCCCCGAGTCCACGAGGAGGCGCGCGTGACCGTCACCGACGACTACCTGGCCAACAACGGCGAGTACGCCAGCGGGTTTCACGGCCCCCTGCCGATGCCCCCGAGCAAACACCTTGCCGTGGTCGCCTGTATGGACGCCAGGCTCGACGTCTACCGCCTCCTCGGCCTGAACGAGGGGGAGGCCCATGTCATCCGCAACGCGGGCGGTGTCGTCACCGACGACGTCATCCGTTCCCTGGCGATCAGCCAGCGGCTGCTGGGAACGCGGGAGATCATCCTGATCCACCACACCGACTGCGGGATGCTCACCTTCACCGACGACGACTTCAAGCGGGCCATCCAGGAAGAGACGGGGGTGAAGCCGCCCTGGGCGGCCGAGGCCTTCCCGGATCCCGCCGAGGATGTCCGGCAGTCGCTGCGCCGCATCGACAACAGCCCCTTTGTCACCAAGCACGTCTCGGCGCGCGGGTTCGTCTTCGACGTCGCCACCGGCAAGCTGGCCGAAGTCACCCTCTAGGCCACCTCTAGGTCACCTCTAGGCCACCGCCTCCCTTCGCCGAGCAGACGCAAAAGTCGGCGACACGCCGGAATTTGGGTGGATTTTGCGTCTGCTCGCTCGGGGCGGTACCCCATCTCCAGAGCGAATCGCCATTGACATCGGCCAGGCCCGCTGATTCCATAGATGACAATAGCCGTTAACTTGGTCAAATCTACCGGATTAACCATGACAGGATCCCCATGACCAACGCTGTGACAGCCGGGCCCGCCGTGGGCCAGTACGAATTGAGTCACCTGCGCTCGTTGGAGGCCGAGGCCATCCACATCATTCGGGAGGTTGCCGCGGAGTTCGAACGGCCCGTGCTGTTGTTCTCGGGCGGCAAGGACTCCATCGTCATGCTGCACCTGGCGCTCAAGGCCTTTCGGCCCGGGCGGCTGCCGTTCCCGGTGATGCACGTCGACACCGGGCACAACTTCGACGAGGTGATCGCCGCCCGGGACGAACTGGTCGCCGAGTCCGGCGTACGCCTCGTCGTGGCCTCTGTGCAGGACGACATCGACGCCGGCCGCGTCGTCGAGACGATCCCGTCGCGCAACCCAATCCAGACGGTCACGCTGCTCCGCGCCATCCGGGAGAACAAGTTCGACGCCGCGTTCGGCGGGGCGCGCCGCGACGAGGAGAAGGCCCGGGCCAAGGAGCGGGTGTTCAGCTTCCGCGACGAGTTCGGTCAGTGGGACCCGAAGTCGCAACGGCCCGAGCTGTGGAACCTCTACAACGGCCGGCACCACAAGGGCGAGCACATCCGCGCGTTCCCGCTGTCGAACTGGACGGAGTTCGACATCTGGTCCTACATCGGCGCCGAGAAGGTCAAGCTGCCGTCCATCTATTTCGCGCACCGGCGCAAGGTCTTCAGCCGCGACGGCATGCTGCTCGCGGTGCACCGGCACATGCAGCCCCGCCCCGACGAGCGCGTGTTCGAGGCGACGGTGCGGTTCCGCACCGTCGGGGACGTCACCTGCACCGGGTGCGTCGACTCGCAGGCCTCCACAGTGTCGGAGGTCATCGCCGAGACGGCGGTGTCCCGGCTCACCGAGCGCGGGGCGACTCGCGCCGACGACCGGATCTCCGAGGCCGGAATGGAAGACCGCAAGAGGCAGGGTTACTTCTGATGACAACGTTGTTGAGGCTGGCCACCGCCGGGTCCGTCGATGACGGCAAGTCCACGCTCATCGGGCGGCTGCTCTACGACTCCAAGGCCGTCATGGAGGACCAGTGGGCGGCGGTGGAGCGCACCTCGAAGGAGCGCGGCCACGACTACACGGACCTAGCGCTGGTCACCGACGGGTTGCGGGCGGAGCGCGAGCAGGGCATCACGATCGACGTCGCCTACCGCTATTTCGCCACTCCGAAGCGGAAATTCATCATCGCCGACACCCCCGGCCACATCCAGTACACGCGCAACATGGTGACGGGCGCGTCGACGGCCCAGCTCGTGATCGTCCTGGTCGACGCCCGCCACGGCCTGCTGGAGCAGTCCCGCCGGCACGCCTTCCTGGCGTCGCTGCTGGGCATCCGGCACATCGTCCTCGCGGTCAACAAGATGGATCTGATCGGTTGGGATAAAGAGAAATTCGACGCAATCCGCGACGAGTTCCACGCCTTCGCGGCGCGGTTGGACGTGCACGACGTCGCCACCATCCCGATCTCCGCGCTGCATGGCGACAATGTGGTGAGCAAGTCCGACCAGACACCCTGGTACGAGGGGCCGTCGCTGCTGTCGCACTTGGAGGAGGTCTACATCGCCGGTGACCGCAACCTGGTCGACGTGCGATTCCCCGTCCAGTACGTCATCCGCCCGCACACCCTCGAGCATCAGGACCACCGCAGCTACGCCGGCACCATGGCCAGCGGCGTGATGCGCCCGGGCGACGAGGTGGTGGTGCTGCCGGTCGGCAAGACCACCCGGATCACGGCGATCGAGGGCCCCAACGGGCCCGTCGACGAGGCGTTCCCGCCGATGGCGGTGTCGATCAGCCTGGCGGACCACATCGACATCTCGCGCGGTGACATGATCGCCCGCACCAACAACCAGCCCAGGGTCGCCCAGGACTTCGACGCCACCGTGTGCTGGATGGCCGACGGCGCGGCGCTCGAACCCGGCCGCGACTACCTCATCAAGCACACCACCCGCACCACCCGGGCGCGCGTGACCGGGCTCGACTACCGGCTCGACGTCAACACCCTGCATCGGGACAAGACCGCAACGGCGTTGCAGCTCAACGAACTTGGCCGCATCTCGCTGCGCACCCAGGTGCCGCTGCTGCTCGACGAATACACCCGTAACGCGAGCACCGGCTCGTTCATCCTCATCGACCCCAACACCAATGGCACGGTCGCGGCGGGCATGGTGCTGCGCGACGTCAGCGCCCAGGCGGCCAGCCCCAACACCGTCCGCCACAGCTCGTCGGCCGTCGCCGAGGCGCGTACGCGGGGCAGGACGGTGTGGTTCACCGGTCTGTCCGGGTCGGGCAAGTCGTCGGTGGCCATGCTGGTCGAGCAGAATCTGCTCGAAAGCGACACCCCCGCTTACGTTCTCGATGGCGACAACCTGCGCCATGGGCTGAACGCCGACCTGGGCTTCAGCATGGCCGACCGCGCGGAGAACCTGCGCCGGCTCGCGCATGTGGCGGCGTTGCTCGCCGACTCCGGCCAGGTTGTCCTGGTACCGGCGATCAGCCCGCTGGCCGAACAGCGGGAGCTGGCGCGCAAGGTGCACGCCGACGCCGGCCTGGATTTTGTCGAGGTGTTCTGCGACACCCCGATCGAGGAATGCGAAAAGCGGGATCCGAAGGGCCTTTACGCGAAGGCTCGCGCGGGCGAGATCACCCAGTTCACCGGCATCGACAGCCCGTACCAGCCGCCGGTGAATCCCGAACTGCGGCTGACCCCCGACGACACGCTCGAGGAGCAGGCGCAGCGGATCGTCGACCTGATCCGGTCGCGGGCTTAGCGCGGCGGGCCGGCTCCGCCCGGCCGGGTGGCACAATCCTCAGTTGTGCGCATGTCAGCCAAGGCCGAGTACGCCGTGCGGGCGATGGTGCAGCTCGCCACGGTGGGCAGCGGCACACTGGTCAAGACCGACGACATCGCGCAGGCGCAGAGCATCCCCGCGCAGTTCCTGGTCGACATCTTGACCAACCTGCGCACCGATCGCCTGGTCCGCAGCCATCGCGGGCGCGATGGGGGCTACGAGCTGGCGCGGCCCGGGGATCAGATCAGCATCGCCGACGTCTTGCGCTGCATAGACGGGCCGCTGGCCAGCGTCCGGGACATCGGGCTCGGCGACCTACCGTATTCGGGCCCGACGGCGCCGCTCGCGGACGTGTGGCGCGCCCTGCGGGCCAGCATGCGGTCGGTGCTGGAGGAGACGACCCTGGCCGACGTCGCGGCCGGCAAGCTGCCCGAGCATGTCGCGCGACTGGCCGACGACTACCGCAGCCAGGAGAGCTTCCGGCACGGGTCGCCGCGCGGCGGTGACTAGCCGGCCGTGCCGTACGGCCTGGTCAGGATCTCCATGGCGTGCCCGGACGGGTCCAGGAAGTAGACCCCGCGCCCGCCGTCTCTGTGGTTGACCTCGCCGGGCTGTTGTTGGCGCGGGTCCGCCCAGTGCTGCAGGCCGCGGTCCTGGATCTTGCCGTAGATCGCGTCGAAGTCCCCCTCGGTGACCAGGAACGCGTAGTGCTGGCGCCGGATCTCCTCGCCCTCGGGGGCGTCGGCGTAGTCGAGGGTGGCGCCGTGCTCGAGTTGGACGGCCATAAAGTGCCCGAACGGTTTGGGCTCCGGCAGGCCGAACAGCTCGGCGAGGAACTCGGCCGATTTCCGCTTGTCCCGTGCGGCGACGATGGTGTGGTTGAAGCTGATGCCCATGCTTCCTCTCTACCCCTCTCCCGAACCTCGCGAGCGTGCGTGTTTGCACGCCGACACGCCGTAACAGCCGTCATTCCGCGCACGCTCGCCGTGGCAAAGCGGCCGCCTACTTGGGCGCCGTGAGCTCCAGGGCGATGTTGTCGGGGTCGCGAAACTCCAGGATGTAGGACGGCCCGATGTCCTTGACGGGCTCGTGGGCGACGCCGACTTCGTCGAGATGGACTGCTGCAGCGTCCAATTCGGCCTTGGTGCCCAGCCGGAACGCGATGTGGTCGAGGCCCGCGCGGTTCTCGTCGAACCGGTCGGTGGCGACCGGGCGCAGCCCGAGCAGCGTGCCGCCCAGGTCATAAATCACCCCGCCGAACAAAAAGCTCAGCTGTTTGCGCGTGGCCTCGTCGGCGTTCTCGGGAAGCTCCACCAGCACCGGCCAGCCGAACACGCTCTCGTAGAACCGCCGCGACCGCCCGATGTCGGTGACGGTGAGCCGGACGTGCGCGATGGAGTTACTGGTCAGTCCCATCCGGTCATGCTGCCACCGGACATCGCCGACATGCCAGAATCGCCGTCGTGCAGGTAGCGATGACCATGCCGGTGATGGAGCCGGACTTGGATGCGGCGGTGCTGGAGGAGTGGGCCCGTGCGATCGACGACGGCCCCTTCTCCTCGTTGTGCTGGGGCGAGCGCATCGCGTTCGACAACCCCGACAACCTGACGCTGCTGGGCGCGCTGGCGGCCTGGACCGACCGGGTCCGGTTGTTGACGACGGTGATCGTGCCCCAGTTGCACGACCCGGTCATGCTGGCCAAGGCGCTGGCCACCGGCGACGTGCTGTGCGGCGGCCGGCTGTCGGTCGGCATCGGCGTGGGCGGCCGGCACGAGGATTATCACGCGGTCGGCGCGGACCCGGCCACGCAAACCATCCGCGGCATGGCCGAGCGCGTGGCCGTCATGAAACGGGTGTGGGCCGGCGAGAAGATCACCGAGTCGGTGCTGCCGGTCGGGCCGTCGCCGGTCCAACCGGGCGGCCCGCCCCTGCTGGTGGGCAGCATCGGGCCCAAGACCATCCAGCGTGCCGCGGAGTGGGCCGACGGGCTGGCCGGAACCACGCTCGACCTCGACGTCGCCAAGCAGGACGAGCTGTTCGACGTGGCCAGGCGGGCGTGGGCGCAGGCCGGAAAGCCGAAGCCGCGCCTGGTCACGTCGTTCTGGTTTGCGTTCGGCGCACCCGACCAGGCGCGCGCCCAAGTGCACCGCCACCTGCGCCACTATATGAACTGGATCCCGGCCGAGTACGTCGATGCGATGGCTCCGATGACGGGCTGGGCCGGCAGCGAGGACGAGCTCCTCGACGTGCTGCGGGCGTTCGAACGGATCGGCACCGACGAGGTGCAGCTCATTCCCACGAGCGCCGACGTCGAGCAGCTCCGGCGCGCGGCCGACGTCGCGGCCCGACTGTAGGTGAGTTGCCACGCCCGGATGCGGGCGATTTCATTAGCGGCATGAGCCAGCTGGACATCTCCGAGTTGACGCGGCGCGTCGCGGAGAGCGCGGACAGGGGTGATTTCGCGGGTGCCACGGGGCACGCCGCGGAGCTGCTGGACGCCTGCCAAGCGGCCTGGGGCGAACGGCACCCCGAGGTGCTGGAGGTGCGGATGTCGCTGGCCACCCTGCGGCTCCAGGCGGGCGACGCCGACGTCGCCTACGCCGAGTTGGCGCGGCTGGTGCCCGACATCGTCGATGTGCTCGGCCCCGACCACGTCAGCGCCTTGGTCGCGCGCCACCTGCTGGCGAATCGGCCCGGGCGCGAACCGCTTTCGGCGCTGACCGACTGGTTGCGGCTGTTCGCCGACGCCCAGCGGGTCCTAGGCGCCGACCACGAGATCGCGCTGGCGGCCCGGGAGAGGATCGCCGAAAAGCGCTGGGAAATAGGGGATCTCGCGGGTGCCATGGCCGAGGGTGGAATGGTGCTCGCGGCGCGGCGCAGGCTGGTCGGCGACGACCACGCCGACACCCTCGGGGCGCGCTTGCTGCTAGCGATATGGCGGGGCCGGGCGTCCGATATCCCCGGGGCCGTGGCCGACCTCGAGGCGCTGCTGGCCGAAACGGCGGAGAAGCTCGGACCCGACCACGCCCACACCTTGACTGCCCGGCACATGCTCACGCTGTGGGCGCCGGATCGCGTCGGCGCGACGGACGGGGTCGCCGCGTGGCAGGCGCTGTTCGACGAGGAGGCGCGGCTGCTCGGCGCCGATCACCCGGTGACCGCGGCGTCCCGGCAGGAACTGGCCCGACGGCGCAGCGCGGTGGGCTGAGCTCAGCTGGCCTCCGCTTTCGGTGACGGCTTGTCGCCGACGACCTGGGGCGGCTGGCCCTTGCGCAGGGTCGCCAGCAGTTCGCGGTAGGGGCCGACGACGTAGACGGTGTCCCCGGCGCAAAGGCGCGCGTCGCGGCGGGGGTGCAGCTTGATCGGCGAATCGTCGCGGGTGATCGCGATGACCCGGGTCTGCGTGGACAGTTCGAACATCTGCAGCCCGTCCAGCTCGCTACCGGCGGCGACGTGCATCCCGCCGACCATGAACGAGCGCTGGCCGACCGAGAACGTCCCCAGCACCTGCAGGCCCATCGCGGCGCCGATGAACCAGGGCGCGGCCAGTTCGACGGTGGACCGCACGTTGTCGAAGCCGAACCGCTGCGCCACGGCGGCGCCCAGCGAGCGGTCGTACACCCGCAGCACTAGTGGAACGTCGGGCCGGTGCACCTCGGGCATCACCCGCGGCCCGAGCATCTCGCGCAGGACGATGCCGGTCTCGATGTTGACCATGTCGTCCTGCGTCAGCACCGCGACCGCGCGCGCGTGCTTGACGCCCGCCGACTCCAGCGTCTGGCGCAGCGTGGCGTCGCCGAAAATCACCGGCACGTGCAATTCGGCCGCGACCGATAGGAAGCGGTTGTTCTCGTCCAGCTCGATCACCGCGACGTCATACCCCGCCCGCGCCAGGTCGGCGACGACCCGGCTGCCGAACGACCCGAGACCGACGACGATGACGTGGTTGCGCAGGTGTTGGGCCCGCCGGCGGCCGGCCGAGTAGGCGAAGCGCCGCGAGAGCAGCAGGTCGGCGATGAACGCGACGAGAATCGCGGTGGTCATGACGCCCGCGAACATCAACATGACGCTGAACAGCCGCAGCCAGATCGGCTGCTGGACAAAGCTGAAGTCGCCGTATCCCACCGTCGCGATGGTCTCCGTGCTGAAGTAAAGCGCGTCGATCCACTGCATGCCCGGGCGCTGATAGCTGAACCGCAGCACGATCGTGGAGCCCGCCAGCAGGCACGCGGCGGCCAGCAAGGCGCGCGGGAACATCGGGTTGACGTCGTTGCGCAGCGAACGCGCGGCGTCGACCATCCGGCGCAGCCACGGCCGGCGGTAGCGTGTCGGCGCGGCCCGCGGAATTTTGATGCCGCGGGCGGCGAGTTGGTCGGCGGTGCCGATCATCGCCGTCCAATCGCCGGCGCTCACCCGCAAGTCACGGCCCGGGCACGGCACCACCGCACCCGGATCGGCGGTGTCCTTGCCGTGGATCACCGCCACCGGTGCCAGATCGCCGTAGATCTCGCGCAGCGTCGCGTCGTAGGGCACGTCGGCACCCGAGACCACGAACTTGATGCCGGCTGCCTCGAACGGGTGGGTGGTGTAGGCCAGGCACGCCTCGACGACGGACGGCGCCGCGAGCTCGGCCACGTCGAGGATCGCCCCGGGGCCGTTGTCGTCGGCCATGGCTTCGCGCAGCACGTCGTTGGCCAGCCGCGCCACCACCCGCACGCGGGGATTGGCTTTCCTTGCCAGCAAAGCAATTTCGAGGTTCACCGCGTCGTCGTCGCCGGCGCAGACGATCGCGACGGCGTGATCGATGCCCACCGCGGCGAGCCCCCCGGGGCGGTCGAGCTTGCCGACGCTGACGCCGGCATTGTTGAGTTCCTCGATGATGGTCGTGGCCAGCGCGTCTTCGCCGCTGACGATGATGTGGCGGCGCATCTCACGCACGCTCGGAATCGTCAGGCATAAACCACCTCTGGTCGGCGTTTGCTCGTTGCTATGACTATCGGGCACCGCCGGTATTTTTGCCACCAAAACCTGTGCCACCAAAACCTGCGTGCCGTCATGGTCCGACCACACGGCCCAGCCACATCTGGCTCACTGACGCGTAGGTGCCGTCGTTGGCGATGATGTTGAGCCATTGGTTGACTCACTGTTGGGTCGTCGTGCCGGCGTGGCGGATCAGGTAGGCCTTCTGCTCGAATGTGCGCGGCTGGTCCACGTCGACCCCGCACAGCACGGGGTGTTTGGCTGTCCGCCAACGGATTTCGGTGATCTTTGCGTCGGCTGTGCCCGCGATCACCTGGTCGAAGATGGTGTTGTTGTCCGGGTAGTCGATGACGGTGGCATCGTGCAGCGTCGCCTTGTCGACGAGCTCGAGGTAACGCTTGACGCTGTGGGTGATGGCTCCCGGGGACGGCATGGATTCGGACGCTACCTCGTCGGCACCCGGCCGCCTCGGGGTGCCGCGATACTGGCGGTGTGCCCTTCATCGAACGCGTCGCGTCCCGCGAGATCTACCGCAACCCGTGGCTGGTTCTCCGGGAGGACGAAATACGTCGCCCCGACGGCAGCGCCGGCATCTACAGCGTGGTGGACAAGCAGGCGTACGCGCTTGTGCTGCCCTACGACGGCAGCCGCTTCCGATTGGTGGAGCAGTTTCGCTACCCGCTCGGCGCCCGGCGATGGGAGTTCCCGCAGGGCACCGCGCCCGATCTTGCCGAATCGGAACCCTCGGAGCTGGCCGCGCGCGAGCTGCGCGAGGAGACCGGATTGCGCGCGACGACGTTCGAGGCGTTGGGCCAGCTCGACGTTGCCGCCGGGATGACCAGTCAGCGCGGATGGGTCTTCCTGGCGACCGGGATCGTCGAGGGCGAGGCGGACCGGGAGCACGAGGAACAGGACATGTGCAGCGCCTGGTTCAGTCGCGAGGACTTCGAGGAGATGGTCCGCTCCGGTGTAGTCACGGACGCGCAGTCAATCGCCGCCTACGGCCTCTTCCTGCTCGCCGGGCACTAGCGCCCGGTTGGCCGCGGCGACCTGCCTATCGAGATCGACGCCAGCGCGACAAAGTGCGAGTGACCAGCACGCTGACGTCGATCTCGGTTGTCGCGGGAGCGGGTTCGCGTCGTGTGGGGACCCGCCGGGCCCCGCATTCCGCGGTGATGTCGGTCACGCCGACGTGACGTACTGCGGGCAGTAGGCCGATGCGGCGTCGACGGAAAAGGTCTTGGCGCCGTTGGCGCTCAGGCCCGTGGTCTTGGCCACCGCACTAATGACGTCCTTGCTCGAGTAGCCCTGATCGAGCGCTTTGCACACGCCGTGGGCCTCGTTGACCGCGGCCGCGGCGCTCGGCGGTGTGATCCCGTCGGCCGACAGCTGGGCGAGGAAGGCGTCGTCCACGGAGCTGGCGCCGGCGGAGCCCGCCAGGCCGAGCGCGGTCAAACCGAGGGCGGCGGCCAGCGTGGTACCCGCTACGGAGGCGGTGAGACGGCGAGCGAACATTGGGAACTCCTCATGCTGGTTGATTCGGTGGGGCGCTTTGTGGGCCTGAAGAAAGAATCAGCAGCCGGCCTTTACAAGTTCTCAACAAATTCTTGACACGAGCTCAACACGGTTTTCCTACCGTGCCGTCGGCACATGTTCGAAAGAAGCCGTGAATTGCGCGCAGCAAAGCTGTCGAGTCGCGGGGCCTTCGAACGTGTGATAGACCAAAAACACTGCTGACACGATGATTAGCGCAATAGAGGGGGCAACGGCATGGCAATCGCAAAAAGCTTCGCCGCAACCGCTGTGTTCGCCGGCGTAGCTTTCGGCACCGCGGTCACGGCCTGGGCCGACACTCCGACGATGGACGGCAGTTACACCGAAACCTCGACCTCGCCGGACGGCAAGGCCGTTTCCACCTCGTGGTCGGTCAACTCGTGTGGCGACGGATGCATATTCATCAAGGCCGGGGCCGGCGGTCACCAAGCGCATTTGGTCAATGGTCAGTGGGTGTCGGACACGTTCAACGACGCGATATGCGCGGACGGGTCCTATGTGATGTACGCGTCGAAGGCCCACATGGTGTGGGATCCGAACACGCTGGTCGGCACCGTTGACCTCACCTACATCATTCCGGCCTGCGGCAAGCCGCCGGGCTACACGCAGACCAACAAGGTTGAGATCAAGCAGTCGTCCTGACGCTCTAGGCGCGAAACGCTTTGGCACGCGCGCATTCCGACGTGTAAAGGCCGCGGCACGCGAACACGTCGACGACGGTGGCCGACCCGATGACTGCGGCTGCCATGTAGGGCACCGTGGCGGCATTGCGCCGCCCCAGCGCGGCGAAATAGGCCGCGGTCGGCGGGTTGGCGGCGGTGCGGGCCACCAACCACCGCCAGCGCGGGCGTCGGGTGAGCAGTCCCCGGGCGATCACCGGGTCGACGACGCCGATCAGTGCGAGCGGGCGGCTCTGGCTGTCGTGGACGCCGATCGCGTGTGCCACCGCGCGGGGCGCCAAGGCCAGTGCGGCACCGATGACCACGGTGGCCCGCCCGACCCCGGTCGCGATGGTCTCTGCTCGAAGGGGGGAGTTCACCATCGGGGCCTCTTCTCGATGGGGCGACGAGCCGTTCGCGTAATTGCCCGGATTGGCACCGGCCGGGCTCCGCCCGATCTGTTGAACCCCCCGATGCGCGTCGATATCGTTGACCGGCCACGGTCGTCGCGTCCGCGGACCGCAGGGAGGTCCCCGCAGGGAGGTCGGAGCCTTGACTGAAGTCGAGTGCCGACGACCCGGCCGCCTCGTCCCCACGCATCACCTGCGCCGGATGGTAGGACGCGACCCGGACGAGCGCGGCCGGGTTTCCACACCGCTCGAGCTGCTGTTCGACTTGACCTTCGTGATCGCCTTCGGGGTGTCGGCGTCCGAGTTCACCCACCAGCTCGTCGCCGACCACGTCGGTGCCGGGTTGGTCGGCTTCGTTTTCACCACGTTCGCGGTGTGCTGGGCATGGGTCAACTTCAGCTGGTTCTCCTCGGCCTACGACACCGACGACTGGGGTTATCGCCTGACCACGATGCTGCAGATGGTCGGTGTCGTCGTCCTCACGATGGGCATCCAGCCGGTGTACTCCTCGATCGAGGAGGGCGCGCACGTAGACAATCGGGTGCTCGTCGCCGGCTACGTCGTGATGCGAATCGGCATGGTATTTCAGTGGTTACGCGCGGCCAGGCAAGACGCGGCTCGGCGCCGCGCGTGTCTGACCTATGTCATCACCATCTCGGCGGCACAGTGCGGATGGGTCGTCTCGACCTTGCTGCACACGTCGGTTCCGGCGACGATGGCGATATACATCGCCCTGATGTTCGTCGAGGCCCTTGGTCCGTGGATTGCCGAGCGTCGGCGCGGCGGAACCCCGTGGCACGCCGAGCATATTGCCGAGCGCTACGGCCTGCTGACGATCATCGCGCTCGGCGAGGGCGTCTTCGGCACGGTCGCCTCGCTGACGGCAGTGGTTGCCGCACAAGGCTGGACGGTGGACGCCGCGCTGGTGGCCCTGGCGGGTATCGGTCTCACCTTCGGCATGTGGTGGGTGTATTTCGTGCTTTCGCCCGGGCCGATTCTGCACGCCCACCGCAATCGGTCGCTGGCGTTCGGTTACGGCCACATCGTCATCTTCGCCACGGTCGTCGCCACCGGGGCCGGTCTGAACACCGCTTCGTACTTCCTCGACCACCACTCCGCGCTCGACTCGGCCCAGACCGTGCTGACCGTGGGGGTGCCGGTAGGCGTCTACATCGTCGGGATCTTCGCTGTCTACGCCTACCTGGTCCGCGGACTCGACTTGATCTTCGCCGCGGCGCTGCTGTTCGTGGCGGCCCTGCTGGGCGCGGCGGTTCTGCTGGCGTCGTTGGGCATGGCGATGGCGGTATGTCTGCTCGTCGTCACGATGGCCCCCATCGCCGTGGTCGTCGGTTTCGAGACCGTCGGCCACCGCTTCGCGGAAAGCGCCGTGGAGCGGGCGTTGGCGGGCCACACGACGACGAGCTGAGCGCCGGATCGGCGCGGACCGCCTGTGCCGGACACCCGGACGAATTCCAGATTTGTGCTGGTAGAAAGGGTGCCCCCGGCAGGATTCGAACCTGCGGCCTTCTGCTCCGGAGGCAGACGCTCTATCCCCTGAGCTACGGGGGCGCTGCAACGAAGTTGTCGCGCCATTAGGGCTTTGGACAAGCACGGACAGACTAGCGCATCCCGATGACCGCTCGGTCACCGCAATGCATTCGGGCTGGGAGCACCCCAGCGCATAGGATGAACGTTCGTGACCCCCGCCGACCTCGCTGAGCTGCTCAAGGCCACCGCCGCGGCGGTGCTGGCCGGGCGCGGGCTCGATGTCGCCGCGCTCCCGCCCGTGGTCACCGTCGAACGCCCGCGCAACCCCGAGCACGGCGACTACGCCAGCAACCTCGCCCTGCAGCTGGGCAAGAAGATCGGCGCGAACCCGCGCGAGCTGGCCGGCTGGCTCGCCGACGCGCTGGCGCAGGCCGACGACATCGCCTCGGCCGAGGTGGCCGGGCCCGGCTTCATCAACCTCCGGCTGGAGACGTCGGCGCAGGCCGTGATCGTCGACACCGTCATCGACGGCGGCGACACCTTCGGCCACTCCGACGCGCTCGCCGGGCAGAAGATCAACCTCGAGTTCGTGTCCGCCAACCCGACCGGGCCTATCCACATCGGCGGCACCCGCTGGGCCGCCGTCGGCGACGCGCTGGGCAGGTTGCTCGCCACGCAGGGCGCCGACGTGGCGCGCGAATACTATTTCAACGACCACGGCGCCCAGATCGACCGGTTCGCCAGCTCGCTCGTCGCCGCGGCCAGGGGCGAGCCCACGCCGGCCGACGGCTACGCCGGCGCCTACATCGGCGACATTGCCCAACAGGTGCTGCGGCAGGCGCCCGACGCGCTGAGCCTGCCGGACGCCGAGCTGCACGAGGCCTTCCGTCGGATCGGTGTGGACCTGATGTTCGACCACATCAAGCAGTCGCTGCACGAGTTCGGCACCGACTTCGACATCTACACCCACGAAGACTCGATGCACACCAGCGGTCGCGTCGACCAGGCCATCGCCAAGCTCCGTCAGACCGGCAACGTCTACGAGAAGGACGGTGCGACCTGGTTGCGCACCAGCGCTTTCGGTGACGACAAGGACCGCGTCGTGATCAAGAGTGACGGCAAGCCGGCCTACATCGCCGGTGACATCGCCTACTACCTCGACAAGAGGCAACGCGGGTTCGACCTGTGCATCTACATGCTGGGGGCCGACCACCATGGCTACATCGCCCGACTCAAGGCCGTCGCCGCCGCGTTCGGGGAGGACCCGGCCACTGTCGAGGTGCTCATCGGGCAGCTCGTCAACTTGGTGCGCGACGGACAGCCGGTCCGGATGAGCAAGAGGGCCGGCACCGTCCTCACCCTCGACGATCTGGTCGAGGCGATCGGCGTCGACGCGGCCCGCTACAGCTTGATCCGGTCGTCGGTGGATACCCCGATCGACATCGATCTGGCGCTGTGGTCTTCGGCCTCCAACGAAAATCCGGTCTACTACGTGCAATACGCCCACGCCCGGCTCTCGGCCCTGGCCCGCAACGCCGCCGAACTCGGCCTGGTCCCCGACACGGCGCACCTCGAGCTGCTGGACCACGAGAAAGAGGGCGCACTGCTGCGCAGCATCGGCGAATTCCCGCGGATCCTCAAAACTGCGGCGTCCCTGCGTGAACCGCATCGGGTGTGCCGCTACCTGGAAGACCTCGCGGGCGACTACCACCGGTTCTACGACTCCTGCCGCGTGTTGCCGCAGGGCGACGAGCAGGCCACCGACCTGCACACCGCCCGGCTGGCGCTGTGCGAGGCCACCCGTCAGGTGATCGCGAACGGATTGACCATCCTCGGAGTCGGTGCCCCGGAGCGAATGTGAACGTCCACCCCGCCGGTCCCCGGCACGCCGAGCAGACCCGGCACAACGAGAACCCGCCGAGGCCGCAATCCCCCGAGGACCTGCTGCGGTTGGCGCCGAACGTGTGGCCGCGCAACATCGCCCGCGACGACGCCGGCGCGGCCACCATCGCGGGCGTCTCGGTGACCGACCTCGCCCACGAGTACGGCACCCCGCTCTTCGTCATCGATGAGGACGACTTCCGATCCCGCTGCCGGGAAATGGCGGCCGCCTTCGGCGGCGGCGCCAATGTATACTACGCCGCCAAGGCCTTCCTGTGCGGTGAGGTCGCGCGCTGGGTCGCCGAGGAGGGCCTTTCCCTGGACGTGTCCACCGGCGGCGAGCTGGCCGTCGCGCTGCATGCCGACTTCCCGCCGGAGCGAATCACGTTCCACGGCAACAATAAGTCCGTCGCCGAACTGACCGACGCGGTCAAAGCTGGGGTGGGCCACGTGGTGGTGGACTCGATGGTCGAAATCGAGCGCTTGGACGTGATCGCGGCCGATGTGGGCATCGTCCAGGACGTGTTCGTCCGCCTCACCGTCGGTGTCGAGGCGCACACGCATGAGTTCATCTCCACCGCGCACGAAGACCAGAAGTTTGGGCTGTCGATCGCCAGCGGCGCCGCGATGGCGGCCGTGCGCCGCGTGTTCGCAACCGACCACCTTCGCCTCGTCGGATTGCACAGCCACATCGGCTCGCAAATCTTTGACGTGGACGGCTTCGAGGTCGCCGCGCACCGCGTCATCGGCCTGCTGCGCGACATCGTCGAGGAATTCGGCGTCGACAAGACCGCACAGATCTCGACGGTGGATCTCGGTGGTGGCCTTGGCATCTCGTACCTGGCGACCGACGACCCGCCGCCGGTGGGCGAGCTCGCTGTCAAGCTCGGCGAGATCGTGAGCAAGGAGTCCGCGGCGGTCGGGCTTCCGACACCGACTCTGGTCGTCGAGCCCGGACGCGCCATCGCCGGGCCCGGCACCATCACGCTGTACGAGGTCGGCACCGTCAAGGACGTCGACGTCAGCGCCACGGCGCATCGGCGGTACGTCAGCGTGGACGGCGGCATGAGCGACAACATCCGCACCGCCCTTTACAATGCCCAGTACGACGCCCGGCTCGTGTCGCGGACCAGCGACGCCCCGGCGACCCTGGCCCGTGTCGTCGGAAAGCATTGCGAGACCGGCGACATCGTCGTCCGCGACACATGGGTGCCCGGTGATGTGCGGCCCGGGGACCTGCTCGGGGTGGCGGCCACCGGCGCTTACTGCTATTCGTTGTCGAGCCGGTACAACATGGTCGGGCGGCCCGCCGTGGTGGCGGTGCGCGGTGGCCGTGCCCGCCTGATCCTGCGCCGCGAGACGGTCGACGACCTGCTGAGTCTGGAAGTGAGGTGAACTGTGTCCGGTGACGACAAGCCTGTTGGTGTAGCCGTACTGGGGCTGGGCAACGTCGGAGGCGCCGTTGTCCGCATCATCGAGGACAGCGCCGAGGACCTCGCTGCCCGCATCGGTGCGCCGCTGATCCTGCGCGGCGTCGGCGTGCGTCGCGTCGCCGCCGACCGCGGTGTGCCGGTTGAGTTGCTCACCGACAACATCGAGGAGTTGGTGACGCGTGAGGACGTCGACATCGTCGTCGAGCTCATGGGGCCGGTCGAGCCGGCGCGCAAGGCGATTCTCAGCGCGCTCGAGCACGGCAAGTCCGTCGTCACCGCCAACAAGGCGTTGCTGGCCCAGTCCACCGGTGAATTGGCGCAGGCGGCCGAAAGCGCGCACGTCGACCTATATTTCGAGGCCGCGGTCGCGGGTGCGATTCCCGTCATCCGCCCGCTCACCCAGTCGCTGGCCGGTGACACGGTGCTGCGCGTGGCGGGCATCGTCAACGGCACCACCAACTACATTCTTTCGGCGATGGACAGCACGGGCGCCGACTACCACAGCGCGCTGGCCGACGCGGGCGCCCTGGGTTACGCCGAGGCCGACCCGACGGCCGATGTCGAAGGATACGACGCCGCTGCCAAGGCCGCGATCCTGGCGTCCATCGCTTTTCACACCCCGGTGACAGCGGACGACGTCTATCGCGAGGGCATCACCAAGATCACCCCGGCCGACTTCGCGTCCGCCCGGGCGCTCGGCTGCACCATCAAACTGCTGTCGATCTGCGAGCGCATCACCGGTGATGATGGGCAGCAACGGGTTTCGGCTCGTGTCTATCCGGCCCTGGTGCCGTTGTCGCACCCGCTGGCCGCCGTCAACGGCGCGTTCAACGCCGTCGTGGTCGAGGCCGCGGCGGCGGGCCGGCTGATGTTCTACGGCCAAGGCGCCGGCGGCGCGCCCACCGCGTCCGCGGTGACCGGCGACCTGGTGATGGCCGCCCGTAACCGCGTGCTGGGCAGCCGCGGGCCGAAGGAATCGCGGTACGCCCAACTTCCGATCGCCCCAATGGGGATGATTTCCACCCGCTACTACGTGAGCATGAACGTGGCCGACAAGCCCGGCGTATTGTCGTCGGTAGCGGCGGAATTCGCCAAGCGGGACGTGAGCATCGCCGAGGTCCGCCAGGAAGGCGTGGTGGACGAGGGTGGCCGGCGCGTCGGCGCGCGCATCGTGGTCGTCACCCACACCGCGACGGACGCCGCGCTTTCCGCCACCGTCGAGGCGCTCTCCGATTTGGATGTCGTGCAGAGCGTGGCCAGCCTGCTGCGACTGGAAGGGACCAGCCTGTGACCGCCCCGCATACGGCCACTCACCAACCCTGGCCGGGACTGATCGCGGCGTATCGTGACCGGTTGCCGGTCGGCGACGACTGGACCCCGGTCACACTCCTGGAGGGCGGCACCCCGCTCATTCCAGCGATCCGGCTCTCGGAGCGGACGGGCTGCACGGTCCACCTCAAGGTCGAGGGCCTCAACCCCACCGGCTCTTTCAAGGACCGCGGCATGACGATGGCGGTGACGGACGCGCTCGCGCGCGGCCAGCAGGCCGTGCTGTGTGCGTCGACGGGAAACACCTCGGCGTCGGCCGCGGCCTACGCCGCCCGCGCCGGCATCACCTGCGCGGTGCTGATCCCGCAGGGCAAGATCGCCATGGGCAAGCTCGCGCAGGCAGTCATGCACGGCGCCAAGATCATTCAGATCGACGGCAACTTCGACGACTGCCTGGAGTTGGCCCGCAAGATGGCCGCCGACTTCCCGACCATCGCGCTGGTCAACTCGGTCAACCCGGTGCGCATCGAGGGGCAGAAGACCGCGGCGTTCGAGATCGTCGACGCGCTCGGTGCGGCACCCGACGTGCACGCCCTTCCGGTGGGAAACGCGGGAAACATCACCGCGTATTGGAAGGGATACCGGGAATATCACCACGAGGGCATCATCGACAAGCTGCCGCGGATGCTGGGCACTCAGGCGGCGGGCGCGGCGCCGTTGGTGTCCGGCAAGCCGGTCAAGCACCCGGAAACCATCGCCACCGCGATCCGTATCGGCGCCCCGGCGTCGTGGACGGCCGCCGTCGAGGCGCAGGAACAGTCGAACGGACGCTTCCTGGCGGCCACCGACGAGGAGATCCTCGCCGCCTATCACCTTGTGGCCGAGTCGGAGGGCGTGTTCGTCGAGCCGGCCTCCGCGGCCAGCATCGCCGGCCTGCTCAAGGCCGTCGACGACGGCTGGGTGTCCCGCGGATCCACGGTGGTCTGCACAGTCACCGGTAACGGGCTGAAGGACCCCGACACGGCGCTCAAGGACATGCCCACCGTGTCCCCGCTGCCCGTCGATCCGATGCTCGTCATCGAGAAGCTGGGCCTCGCCTGAATGGGGGCCTGTCGGTGACACCGTTGCTGCCCGCCGGGTTGGTGGCCAATTCCGTGGTGTCAGCGTCCAGCGCCAACCTGGGGCCGGGTTTCGACAACCTCGGCCTGGCGTTGCACCTGTGTGACGAAATCGTCCTTGAGACAACCGAATCCGGGCTTGCGGTGCACGTCGAGGGGGAGGGTGCGGACCAGGTGCCACTGGGTCCCGAACACCTGGTGGTCCGGGCCGTCGAACGCGGGCTGCAGGTCGCGGGTGTGCGCGCCGGGGGGCTGGTGGTGCGCTGCCGCAACGCCATCCCGCATTCGCGGGGACTGGGCTCCTCCGCCGCGGCCGTGGTCGGCGGCCTTGCGGCGGTCAACGGGCTTGTCGCCCAGACGGATTCGGCACCGCTCAGTGAAGCCCAGTTGATTCAGCTGTCCTCCGAGTTCGAGGGGCACCCCGACAACGCCGCGGCGGCCGTGCTGGGCGGTGCGGCGTTGTCCTGGGTCGACAGCGGCAGCGACGGGCCGCACTATTCGGCGGTCCCGCTGCGCCTGCACCCCGATATCCGCCTATTCTGCGCTGTTCCCGAGGAATGCTCGTTGACCGCCGAGACCCGGGTGCTGCTTCCCTCGCGAGTCAGCCACGAGGACGCGAGATTCAACTTGAGCCGCGCCGCGTTGCTGGTCGTGGCCCTCACGGAACGGCCGGACCTGCTGATGGCGGCCACCGAAGACGTCCTGCACCAACCGCAGCGCGCGCCGGCAATGCCGGTCTCGGCGGAATATTTGCGGCTGCTGCGGCGTCATGGAGTGGCGTCGACTCTCTCGGGGGCTGGTCCCTCGTTGATCGCACTGACCACGGAGCAGGAATTACCCGCAGCGGCGATGGAGTTCGGGGCGGCCAATGGATTCACCGTCACGGCGATGACCGTCGGCGAAGGAGTTCGCTGGAGCCCCGGAGCCACCGTCCCCGGTTGATCCACAGCGTGGCCGGAGGGTTTGCTTGCTTCCGACCAGGATGCCGGCTATCCTCGGACCCGTCCAGCAATCGCAGCATCTGCATCTGCATCCATACTGTATTGCCGCTAGGACGACCTACCAATTCTTCTCGTGGACGAGGTTCGCCGTTTTCTCCGCCGATCCAGGCGATCACCGCTGCAGAGTCGATGATTGGGCGCACTCGGCGCATCTGCTGAATGCAACGACCCCCCGTATGACCTGACCAGCGGGGGAAGAAAGGAAATCCGTGACTGATACGGACCTGTTCACGGCTGACGAGAGCACCGACAGCGACCAGCTCTCCACCCCCGTGACCCCAGACACACCCAACGTCAAAACCGGTGCCCCGGCTGGTTCTCTGTCGGCCATGGTGCTGCCGGAGTTGCGTGCGCTGGCTAACCAGGTCGGCGTCAAGGGGACGTCGGGCATGCGGAAGAACGAACTGATCGCTGCCATCAAGGACATTCGCGACAAGGCCAGCGGCGCGTCTACCGCGGCTCCCAAGTCTGACAACGGCGGCAAATCCGACGCCGCCCCCGCCGAGGCGCCGGCCGCGCAGCCGGAGACGCCGGCCGCGCAAGCCGAACAGAACGGTTCGGCCGCCGAGGCGCCCCGCCGCGAACGCCGCGGCGCCTCCCGGGAGGCCGGGAACGCCACCCGCAACGCGGGTGCCGACCGCGACGGCGCGAACGCCGGCAACAGCGGCCGCCAGGGCGGCCAACAGGACACCAAGACCGACGAGCGCGCGAAAGACGCCGCCGGCGACCAGGGCGGCGACCAACAGGGCTCGGGCGACCAACAGGGCTCGGGTGGCCAGCAGAACCGCGGCGGCGCGAACCAGCAGGACGACGACGGCGAGGGCCGTCAGGGCCGGCGCGGGCGCCGATTCCGTGACCGGCGGCGCCGTGGCGAGCGCGCGGGCGAGGGCACCGATGCCGAGCTGCGCGAAGACGACGTTGTTCAGCCGGTGGCCGGCATCCTCGACGTCCTCGACAACTATGCGTTCGTGCGCACCTCCGGCTACCTGGCCGGCCCGCACGACGTCTACGTCTCGATGAACATGGTGCGCAAGAACGGGCTGCGCCGCGGCGACGCGGTGACCGGTGCGGTGCGGGTGCCCCGTGACGGCGAGCAGCCCAACCAGCGGCAGAAGTTCAACCCGCTGGTGCGGCTGGACAGCGTCAACGGCGGCCCGGTCGAGGACGCCAGGAAGCGGCCGGAATTCGGCAAGCTGACGCCGCTATACCCGAACCAGCGGCTGCGGCTGGAGACCACCCCCGACCGCCTGACCACGCGGGTCATCGACCTGATCATGCCGATCGGCAAGGGCCAGCGCGCGCTTATCGTCTCACCACCCAAGGCGGGTAAGACGACGATCCTGCAGGACATCGCCAACGCGATCACCAAGAACAACCCGGAATGCCACCTCATGGTCGTGCTCGTCGACGAGCGGCCCGAGGAGGTCACCGACATGACCCGATCGGTCAAAGGCGAGGTCATCGCCTCGACGTTCGACCGGCCGCCATCGGACCACACCTCCGTCGCCGAGCTGGCCATCGAACGCGCCAAGCGGCTCGTCGAGCAGGGCAAGGACGTCGTGGTGCTGCTGGACTCGATCACCCGCCTCGGGCGCGCCTACAACAACGCGTCGCCCGCCTCGGGCCGAATCCTGTCCGGTGGTGTCGACTCCACCGCGCTCTACCCGCCTAAGCGGTTCCTGGGCGCCGCCCGCAACATCGAGGAAGGCGGGTCGCTGACCATCATCGCCACCGCGATGGTCGAGACGGGCTCGACCGGTGACACGGTCATCTTCGAGGAGTTCAAGGGCACCGGTAACGCCGAGCTCAAGCTGGACCGCAAGATCGCCGAGCGCCGCGTCTTCCCGGCGGTCGACGTGAACCCGTCGGGCACCCGCAAGGACGAGCTGCTCCTCAGCCCGGACGAGTTCGGCATCGTGCACAAGCTGCGCCGTGTGCTGTCCGGTCTGGATTCGCACCAGGCGATCGACCTGCTGATGTCGCAGCTGCGCAAGACGAAGACCAACTACGAGTTCCTGGTCCAGGTGTCCAAGACGACGCCCGGGTCGATGGACAACGACTAGCGGATCACCTGACCAGCCGGGTAGGCCCACGACACATAAACCACGCACACGACACGCCGGGCAACGTCGCCGTGGTTTATGTTTCGCGCCGGACCGCCGGACCGCCGGACCGCGAATCCGGGGGGAATTGAATGGCCTGCCCCGCTGTTTTGGGTAGGTACCGGTTGACCTGGCATAATCGATGCTCGACCAGATCGAAGAGGACAGCATGAAGACTGACATCCATCCCGAATACGCAGAGACCACGGTGGTCTGCGGTTGCGGCCACACCTTCCAGACGCGCAGCACCAAGCCGGGCGGTCGCATCGTCGTCGAGGTCTGCTCGCAGTGCCACCCGTTCTACACAGGTAAGCAGAAGATCCTCGACAGCGGCGGCCGGGTCGCTCGCTTCGAGAAGCGGTACGGCAAGCGCAAGGCTGACGCCGCCGACAAATAGCGGGGATGCCGACGCCCGAACTGTGCGCGAAACGCACGGGCCGGGCGTCGGTTCGCGTTTGCGGTAGAGAGTGCATGTGCGGACGGGGAGGAGGTGAGACATGACACAGCCGGTACAGACCATTGATGTGCTGCTGGCCGAGCACGCCGAGCTCGAGCGCGCGCTGTCGGACCCGGAATTGCACAGCAATCCCGCCGAGGCCCGCAAGGCCGGCCGTCGCTTCGCCCGTCTGGCGCCGATCGTCGCGACCTACCGCAAGCTCGCGTCGGCCCGCGGAGACCTGGAAACCGCGCGCGAATTGGCCGCCGACGACGAATCGTTCGCTGACGAGGTCACCCAACTCGAGACGCGGGTGGCCGAGCTGGACACCCAGCTCACCGACATGCTGGCGCCGCGCGACCCGCACGACGCCGACGACATCGTGCTCGAGGTGAAATCCGGTGAGGGCGGCGAGGAGTCGGCACTGTTCGCGGCCGACCTGGCGAGGATGTACATCCGCTACGCCGAGCGGCACGGCTGGACCGTGACGGTCCTCGACGAGACCACGTCCGATCTGGGCGGTTACAAGGACGCGACCCTGTCCATCGCCAGCAAGGGTGACTCGGCCGACGGCGTGTGGTCGCGAATGAAGTTCGAGGGCGGTGTGCATCGCGTGCAGCGGGTTCCGGTGACGGAATCGCAGGGCCGCGTTCACACGTCGGCGGCGGGCGTGCTCGTCTACCCCGAGCCCGAAGAGGTCGGCGAGGTGCAGATCGACGAATCGGATCTGCGCATCGACGTGTACCGCTCGTCCGGCAAGGGTGGCCAGGGCGTCAACACCACCGATTCGGCCGTGCGGATCACCCACTTGCCCACCGGGATCGTCGTCACCTGCCAGAACGAGCGGTCGCAGCTGCAGAACAAGGCGCGTGCACTGCAGGTGCTGGCCGCCCGCCTGCAGGCGCTGGCCGAGGAGCAGGCGCAGGCGGACGCGTCGGCCGATCGCGCCAGCCAGATCCGGACCGTGGACCGCAGCGAACGGATCCGCACCTACAACTTCCCCGAGAACCGGATCACCGACCACCGGATCGGTTTCAAGGCCCACAACCTCGATCAGGTGCTCGACGGTGACCTCGACGCATTGTTCGATGCGCTGAGCGCCGCCGACAAGCAGTCGCGACTGCAACACACATGAACACGCTCCGGCGCGCGATCGACTGTGCCGCGGCGCGACTCGCCGAAGCCGGGATCGACTCGGCGCGGTATGACGCCGAGGAGCTCGCCGCACACCTGGCGGGCACCGAACGCGGCAGGCTCGCCGTCCTCGATCCGCCCGGCGATGACTTCTTTGAGCGTTACCGCGACGTCGTCGCGGCGCGCTCGCGCCGGGTGCCGCTGCAACATCTCATCGGGACGGCGACCTTCGGCCCGGTGCTCCTGCATGTCGGCCCCGGCGTGTTCACGCCCCGTCCCGAGACCGAGGCCATGTTGGAATGGGCCACCGCCCAGCCACTTTCGGGGCACCCGGTGATCGTCGACCTGTGCACCGGCTCCGGCGCCTTGGCGCTCGCGTTGGCGCACCATCGGCCCGCGGCCCGGGTGATCGGCGTCGACGACTCCGTGGCGGCCCTCGAGTATGCGCGGCGCAACGCCGCGGGCACGGGCGTCGAGCTCGTGCGCGCCGACGTCAGCCGACCGGGCCTGCTTCCGGAGCTGGACGGGGCGGTGGACCTGGTCGTGGCCAACCCGCCCTACGTTCCGGACGACGCCACGGTGGGACCGGAGGTGGCGGAGTACGACCCGCACCACGCGGTGTTCGGCGGGCCGGACGGGATGGCGCTGATCGGCCCCATCGTCGGTCTCGCCGGGCGATGGCTGCGCCAGGGCGGGCTGTTCGCCGTGGAACACGACGACACCACGTCGGCGCGGACCATCGAATTGGTCGAGCGCACAAACCTGTTCGCCGATGTCGAAGCCCGACGCGACTTCGCCGGCCGACCGCGATTCGTGACTGCGCGCAGGGGGAAAGCGTGACCGAGGTCTTCGACTGCACCGATCCCAACCAGCGCGCGCTCGGCATCGCGTCGGCGGTGACGGCGCTCAAGGGCGGCCGCCTGGTCGTCATGCCAACCGATACCGTGTACGGGATCGGTGCCGACGCCTTCAACAGCGCGGCCGTGGCCGCCCTGCTGTCGGCGAAGGGCCGGGGCCGGGACATGCCGGTGGGGGTCCTGGTCGGCTCCTGGCACACCATCGAGGGCCTGGTGTACACGATGCCGGACGGCGCGCGCGACCTGATCCGCGCGTTCTGGCCCGGCGCGCTCAGTTTGGTGGTGGCGCAAGCGCCGTCGTTGCAGTGGGACCTCGGCGACGCCCGCGGCACCGTGATGCTGAGGATGCCGCTGCACCCGGTGGCCATCGAGCTGCTGCGGCAGGTCGGGCCGATGGCGGTGTCGAGCGCCAACGTCTCGGGCCGTCCGCCCGCGGTGCACCCCGGGGAGGCGCGCGCCCAGCTCGGCGACCTCGTGGACGTCTACCTCGACGGGGGCCCGTCGCAGCGGCAGGCCGCTTCGACGATCGTTGATCTCACCGGGGCGACTCCGCGCATCCTCCGTGAGGGTCCGGTCAGCGCCGAGCGGATCGCGGAGGTCCTTGGTGTCGAGCCGGCGAGTCTGACCGCCCAGCGTGGTTGATCCCGGCTCAGGTCGGTGCAGTACGGTTCCGGGGTGTCCAGCGTCCCGGCCAGCGAGCTAGCGACCCTCGCCGGGGGATTCCTGTCCCATTCCGACCGCGGCGCCGGCGTGCCGCTGCGGGAGCTCGCACTCGTCGGCCTCACCGCGGCGATCATGACCTACTTCGCGACCGGGCCGGTGCGGGTGCTGGCCACCCGCCTTGGCGCGGTCGCCTACCCGCGGGAACGTGACGTGCACGTGACGCCGACCCCCCGAATGGGCGGGCTCGCAATGTTTCTCGGTGTGGTGTCCGCCGTCTTTCTGGCGTCCCAGCTGCCCGCTCTCACCCGAGGGTTCGTCTATTCGACCGGAATGCCCGCGGTGCTGGTGGCCGGCGCGGTGATCATGGGCATCGGCCTCATCGACGACCGCTGGGGTCTGGATGCGCTCACCAAGTTCGCGGGTCAGATCACCGCGGCGAGCGTGCTCGTCACCATGGGGGTCGCCTGGAGCGTCCTGTACATACCTATCGGCGGCGTCGGCACCATCGTGCTGGACCAGGCCTCGTCGATTCTGCTGACGCTGGCGCTGACGGTATCGATAGTCAACGCCATGAACTTTGTCGACGGGCTCGACGGCCTGGCCGCGGGGCTGGGCCTCATCACGGCGCTGGCGATCTGCATGTTCTCCGTTGGCCTGCTGCGCGACCACGGCGGCGACGTGTTGTTCTATCCGCCCGCCGTCATCTCGGTGGTCCTCGCGGGCGCCTGCCTCGGCTTCCTGCCCCACAACTTCCACCGCGCAAAGATCTTCATGGGTGACTCCGGCTCCATGCTGATCGGGCTCATGCTCGCGGCGGCCTCCACCACCGCGGCCGGGCCCGTTTCGCAGAACGCCTACGGGGCCCGTGACGTGTTTGCTCTCCTGTCGCCGTTCCTGCTTGTCGTCGCGGTCATGTTCGTGCCGATGCTGGACCTGCTCCTGGCGATCGTCCGGCGGACCCGCGCGGGTCGCAGCGCCTTCAGCCCCGACAAGATGCACCTGCACCATCGGTTGCTGCAGATCGGCCACTCGCACCGACGGGTCGTGCTGCTGATCTACCTGTGGGTCGGCATCGTCGCGTTCGGCGCCGCGAGCACCATATTCTTCGACCCCCGCGACACCGCGCTGGTCATGCTCGCGGCCATCCTGGTGGCCGGCGTGGTGACGCTGATTCCGCTCCTGCGGCGCCGCGACGACTACGACGACGAGCACTACGACACGCGGTAGTAGAGGGTGTTCACCATGTGGTACGGTGCAGGTAGAACCCCCAAAACGAGCCTCGCAGGGCGCCGCGCGAGCGGCCTTCCGGACACTTCTCCGGACGTGCCGTTTGAAGATCGGTGCCGTGAGATACCCCTTGGGTGATTCGACTGTGACGTGCGATACGCTCGGCGGGCCACCGATCAGTCGGTCGGGGGGTTCCCGTTCCGTCAACCTGGGATTGAGGTGCTGCAGTGACGACACCAGCGCAGGATGCGCCGTTGGTGTTCCCCTCTGTTGCGTTCCGCCCCGTTCGTTTGCTCGTGATCTGTGTCGTGGTCACCGCGGCGGCGGTGGTCGGCGCGGCGTCGCTCGGCCACCTCATGTTCGGTGCGTTCTTCGGCGTGGGGTTGCTTCTCGGTTTGCTCAACGCACTGCTGGTGCGGCGTTCGGTTGCGTCCATCACCGCCGGGGATCACCCACTGAAACGGAACATGGCGCTCAACTCGGCGTCGCGGCTGGCCGTCATCACGGTGCTCGCGCTGATCATCGCCTTCGTGTTCCGGCCCGCCGGGCTGGGCGTGATGTTCGGGCTGGCGCTGTTCCAGGTGCTGTTGGTGGCAACGACCGCGCTGCCGGTCTGGAAGAAGATCCGCGCCGGAGCGGTGGGAGAGCCGATGGTGCCCTCCGCGGCCCAGCCGGCGTCCACGGAAGGGCCGGCAGGATCCGGCGAAAGGAGCCTCGGGGATGACTGAGATCGTCCTGGCCGAATCCCAGATCGAGGTCGGCCAGCACAACACGGCGACCTGGTTGGGCATGACCGTCAACACGGACACCATCCTGTCGACCGCGATCGCCGCGATGATCGTGCTCGCACTGGCGTTCTTCCTGCGCGCCAAGATCACCTCGAAGGGCGTCCCCAGCGGCGTTCAGTTGTTCTGGGAGGCCATCACCGAGCAGATGCGCAGCCAGATCGAGAGTGCCATCGGTATGCGGATCGCCCCGTTTGTGCTGCCGCTGGCGGTCACCATCTTCGTGTTCATCCTGATCTCCAACTGGCTGTCGGTGCTGCCGCTGCAGTACACCGACAAGTCCGGGCACACCACCGAACTGTTGAAGTCGGCTGCGGCGGACATTAACTACGTGCTGGCGCTCGCCCTGTTCGTCTTCGTCTGCTACCACGTCGCGGGGATCTGGCGGCGCGGCATCATCGGGCACCCGCTCGCGGTCCTCAAGGGGCACGTGGCTTTCCTGGCCCCGATCAACCTTGTCGAGGAGCTCGCCAAGCCGATCTCGTTGTCGCTCCGACTTTTCGGCAACATCTTCGCCGGCGGCATCCTCGTGGCGCTGATCGCTTTGTTCCCGCCGTACATCATGTGGCTGCCCAACGCCATCTGGAAGTCGTTCGACCTCTTCGTCGGCGCGATCCAGGCCTTCATCTTCTCGATCCTGACCATCCTGTACTTCAGCCAGGCGATGGAGATCGAGGAACACCATGACTGACCTGGTCACGAATCGCCCCAAACCAAGCACCACTACAGGAGCCTGGTAGACCGCTACCAGATAGCCACCACATAAAGGAGGAAAGAATGGACCCCACTATCGCAGCCGGTGCCCTCATCGGCGGTGGGCTCATCATGGGCGGCGGCGCGATCGGTGCCGGTATCGGTGACGGTATCGCGGGTAACGCGCTGGTGTCCGGCATCGCCCGGCAGCCCGAGGCGCAGGGCCGGCTGTTCACGCCGTTCTTCATCACCGTCGGTCTGGTCGAGGCGGCGTACTTCATCAACCTGGCGTTCATGGCGCTGTTCGTATTCGCCACCCCGGTCACCTAACTCGTTGTTATGGGCGACGCGAATCTGATTGTCCTGGCAGCCGGTCAGGGCGGCGAGGGAGGCAAGGGCGGAGGCAGTAACTTCCTCGTTCCCAACGGCACCTTCTTCTTCGTACTGGCCATCTTCCTGATCGTGCTTGCCGTTATCGGCACCTTCGTCGTTCCGCCGATCCTGAAGGTGATGCGGGAACGCGACGCCATGGTCGCCAAGACCGGCGCGGACAACAAGAAGGCATCCGAGCAGTTCGAAGCGGCGCGTGCGGATTACGAAGAAGCCTTGAAGGAGGCCCGGGTTCAGGCGTCGTCGTTGCGCGACGACGCCCGCGCGGAAGGCCGTAAGGTGGTCGAGGACGCGCGCGCCGGTGCCGAGCAACAGGTGATGTCGACGTTGCAAATGGCCTCCGAGCAATTGAAGCGGGAGAGAGACGCCGTGGAACTGGACCTGCGCGCGAACGTCGCGGGCATGTCGGCGACGCTGGCCAGTCGCATCCTCGGTGTCGACGTCGCTCCCGCGACCGCAACTGGAAACTCTGGACGGTAATCAACGCATGTCGACATTCATCGGACAGCTGGTGGGGTTCGCCGCCATCGTGTTCTTGGTGGTGCGTTACGTGGTGCCGCCGGTGCGTCGCCTGATGACCGCCCGGCAAGAGGCAGTGCGTCAGCAGCTCAAAGACAGTGCGGCAGCTGCTGATCGGTTGACCGAATCGACCACCGCCCACAGCAAGGCCGTCGAAGAGGCCAAAGCGGAAGCCGAGCGGATCGTCGAAGAGGCGAAGACGGACTCGGGCCGCATCACCGAGCAGATGGCGGCCCAGGCCGAGGCCGAGGCGGAGCGCATCAAAGCGCAGGGTGCCCGTCAGGCCGAGCTGCTGGGCACCCAGCTCGCCCGCCAGCTTCGCCTGGAACTCGGCCACGAGGCCGTCCGCCAGGCCGGGGAGCTGCTGCGCAACTACGTCGCCGACGAGGAGCAGCGGTCGGCCACCGTCGACCGGTTCCTGGACGAACTGGATGCCATGGCGCCGGCGTCCGCCGAAGTCCAGTATCCGGTGCTGGCGAAGATGCGCTCGGCCAGCCGCCAAGCGCTCCGCAACTTGTCGGACCGGCTGAAGACCGTCACCAAAGGCCTGGACAGCAAGGCGCTTTCGACACTGTCCAGCGAGCTGGTGTCGGTCGCCGCGATGCTCGACCGCGAGATCGTCGTCACCCGTTATCTGACCGTGCCGGCCGAGGATTCGGCGCCCCGGGTCCGCTTGCTCGAGCGGTTGTTCTCCGACAAGGTCGGCGACGCCACCCTCGAGGTGCTGCGGGCCGCCGTCTGCGAGCACTGGTCGGCGAACTCCGACATCGTCGACGCCCTCGAACACGCGTCCCGCCAAGCTCTGCTGGAGATCGCCGAACGCGAGGACTCCGTCGGCGACGTCGAGGAGCAGCTGTTCCGCTTCTCCCGGGTGCTCGACAGCCAGCCCCGCTTGGCAATCTTGTTGGGTGACTTTGCGACTCCCGCCGAAGCGCGGATAGGCCTGCTGCGCAACGTGCTGGAGAACGCGACCGGCGGGGTCAACCCGATCACCGTGGCGTTGCTGTCGCAGACGATCGAGTTGCTGCGCGGCGAGCCCGCCGAGGAAGCCGTTCAGCTCCTGGCGGAAGTTGCGGTGGCCCGCCGGGGTGAGGTCGTCGGACAGGTCAGCGCGGCAGCCGAACTCAGCGACGCCCAGCGCACCCGTCTCACCGAGGTGCTCAGCCGCATCTACGGCCACCCGGTCACCGTGCACCTGCAGATCGACCCCGACCTGCTGGGCGGCCTGCTGATCGCCGTGGCCGACGAGGTGATCGACGGGACGCTCTCGGCCAGGCTAGCCGCGGCCCAGGCGCAGCTGCCGGACTGACCACCGACCCGTCACCACCAGACCCAACACCGATACAGACCCACGCGAACGACAAGTAGGAAGACGAAAAGCCATGGCTGAGTTGACAATCTCCGCTGATGCCATCCAGAGCGCCATCGAGGAATACGTAGACTCGTTCACCTCCGACACCTCCCGTGAGGAAGTGGGGACGGTCATCGACGCCGGCGACGGTATCGCGCACGTCGAAGGCCTGCCTTCGGTGATGACGCAGGAGCTCCTCGAGTTCCCCGGCGGCGTGCTCGGCGTCGCGCTCAACCTCGACGAGCACAGCATCGGCGCGGTCATCCTCGGTGACTTCGAGAAGCTCGAGGAGGGGCAGCAGGTCAAGCGGACCGGCGAGGTGTTGTCGGTTCCCGTCGGCGACGCATTCCTGGGTCGCGTGGTCGACCCCCTCGGCCACCCGATCGACGGGCGCGGCGACATCGAGACGGACATCCGCCGCGCGCTGGAGATCCAGGCGCCGTCGGTGGTGCAGCGGCAAAGCGTGAGCGAGCCGCTGCAGACCGGCATCAAGGCGATCGACGCGATGACCCCGATCGGCCGCGGCCAGCGGCAGCTCATCATCGGCGACCGCAAGACCGGCAAGACCGCGGTGTGCGTCGACACCATCCTCAACCAGCGGGAAAACTGGGAGTCGGGCGACGAAAAGAAGCAGGTTCGTTGCGTTTACGTCGCGATCGGCCAGAAGGGCACGACGATCGCGTCGGTCCGGCGCGCGCTCGAGGAGGGTGGCGCGATGGACTACACCACCATCGTCGCCGCCCCGGCATCCGACTCCGCCGGCTTCAAATGGCTTGCGCCATACACCGGTTCGGCGATCGCTCAGCACTGGATGTATGACGGCAAGCACGTGCTCATCGTTTTCGACGACCTGAGCAAGCAGGCCGAGGCGTACCGCGCCATCTCGCTCCTGCTGCGCCGCCCGCCGGGTCGCGAGGCCTACCCGGGTGACGTCTTCTACCTGCACTCGCGGCTGCTGGAGCGCTGCGCCAAGCTGTCCGACGAGCTCGGCGGCGGCTCGATGACCGGTCTGCCGATCATCGAGACTAAGGCCAACGACATCTCGGCCTACATCCCCACCAACGTCATCTCGATCACCGACGGACAGTGCTTCCTGGAGTCCGACCTGTTCAACCAGGGTGTGCGCCCGGCCATCAACGTCGGTGTCTCGGTGTCCCGCGTCGGTGGTGCCGCACAGATCAAGGCGATGAAGGAGGTGGCCGGGTCGCTGCGTCTGGACCTGTCCCAGTATCGCGAGCTGGAATCGTTCGCGGCCTTCGCCTCGGACCTCGACGCGACCTCGAAGGCCCAGCTGGAGCGCGGCGAACGGCTGGTCGAGTTGCTCAAGCAGCCGCAGTACCAGCCGATGCCCGTTGAGGAGCAGGTGGTTTCGATCTTCCTTGGGACCGGCGGCCACCTGGACTCGGTGCCGGTGGAGGACGTGAGGCGGTTCGAGACCGAGCTGCTGGACCACATACGGGCGTCCGAGGAGAAGCTCCTGGCCGGCATCCGCGACACCAAGAAGCTCGACGAAGAGGCCGAGAACCGGCTCACCGAGATCATCAACAAGTTCAAGAAGGGCTTCGCCGCCAGCGACGGCGGGTCGGTGGTACCCGACGAGCACGTCGAGCCGATGGACGAAGGGGACCTGGCGAAGGAGTCGGTGCAAGTCAAGAAGGAAAAGCCGAAGGAAAAGAAGGACGCCGAGAAAGACGCTCCGAAGGACAAGAAGTAGCTAAAGATGGCTGCCACACTCCGCGAACTACGCGGCCGGATCAGGTCGGCAGGGTCGATCAAGAAGATCACCAAGGCCCAGGAGATGATTGCGACCTCGCGCATCGGGAAGGCGCAGGCGCGGCTGCAATCCGCGCGCCCCTATGCATTCCAGATCACGGCGATGCTCACCACCCTGTCCGCCGAGGCCGCCCTGGATCACCCTCTGCTGGTCGAGCGGGCGGAACCCAAGCGGGCCGGCGTCCTGGTGGTGTCCTCCGACCGTGGGTTGTGCGGCGCGTACAACTCCAGCATCTTCCGCCGCTCCGAGGAACTCTTCTCCCTGCTCAGGGAGGAGGGGAAGACGCCGGTGCTGTACACCGTCGGCCGCAAGGCGCAGAACTACTTCAGATTCCGCAATTGGGACATCAGCGAGTCGTGGACGGGCTTCTCCGAGCAGCCGCAGTATGAGAACGCCGCCGAGATCGCGTCCACGTTGGTCGACGCCTTCATGACGGGCGCGGGCGACGACGAGCAGTCGGACGACCAGGGTGTCGATGAACTGCACATCGTCTACTCGGAGTTCAAGTCGATGATGTCGCAAGCGGCGGCGGCGCACCGTATTGCCCCGCTGGTCGTGGAGTACGTGGAAGAGACCGAGGAACTTCACACGCTGTACTCGTTCGAGCCCGGTGCGACAACGCTTTTCGACGCGCTCCTGCCGCGGTACATCACCACCCGGGTCTATGCGGCACTTCTCGAGTCCGCGGCGTCGGAGCTGGCCTCCCGCCAGCGGGCTATGAAGTCGGCGACCGACAACGCCGATGACCTGATCAAGGAACTGACGCTGATGGCGAACCGGGAACGTCAGGCACAGATCACCCAGGAGATTAGCGAAATCGTCGGCGGCGCAAACGCGCTCGCCGACGCCAAGTAGCACACGAGGAAGAAGAAAATTATGGCTGCTACTACCGAAACTGCAGAGACGACCGAAAAGGTCAATGGCGCCGAGATCAATGGTCGCGTGGTTCGTGTCACCGGCCCGGTCGTCGACGTCGAATTCCCGCGCGGCTCGATCCCCCAGCTGTTCAACGCGCTGCACGCCGAAATCACTTTCGAGGAGCTGAAGAAGACGCTCACGCTCGAGGTCGCCCAACACCTGGGCGACAGCCTCGTCCGGGCGGTTTCGCTGCAGCCCACCGACGGCCTGGTGCGCGGCGTCGAGGTCAAGGACACGGGCAAGTCGATCTCGGTGCCGGTCGGTGAGGCAGTGAAGGGCCACGTGTTCAACGCGCTGGGCGACTGCCTGGACAAGCCTGGCTACGGCGAGGACTTTGACCACTGGTCGATCCACCGCAAGCCGCCGCCCTTCGAGGAGCTCGAGCCCCGCACCGAGATGCTGGAGACCGGGCTGAAGGTCGTCGATCTGCTCACCCCGTACGTGCGAGGCGGCAAGATCGCCCTGTTCGGTGGCGCCGGCGTGGGCAAGACGGTGTTGATCCAGGAGATGATCAACCGCATCGCCCGAAACTTCGGTGGTACTTCGGTTTTCGCCGGCGTGGGCGAGCGCACCCGTGAGGGCAACGACCTGTGGGTCGAGCTCAAAGAGGCCGACGTACTCAAGGACACCGCGCTGGTGTTCGGCCAGATGGACGAGCCGCCCGGCACCCGTATGCGAGTGGCGCTGTCGGCGCTGACCATGGCGGAGTGGTTCCGCGACGAGGCGGGCCAGGATGTGCTGCTGTTCATCGACAACATCTTCCGGTTCACGCAGGCCGGGTCGGAGGTATCGACCCTGCTTGGTCGCATGCCGTCGGCGGTCGGCTACCAGCCGACCCTGGCCGACGAGATGGGTGAGCTGCAGGAGCGCATCACCTCGACCCGCGGTCGGTCCATCACGTCGATGCAAGCGGTCTACGTGCCCGCCGACGACTACACCGACCCCGCGCCGGCCACGACGTTCGCGCACCTCGACGCGACCACCGAGCTGTCCCGTTCGGTGTTCTCCAAGGGCATCTTCCCCGCGGTGGACCCGCTGGCGTCCAGCTCGACGATCCTCGACCCCAGCATCGTCGGTGACGAGCACTACCGCGTCGCGCAGGAAGTCATCCGCATCCTGCAGCGGTACAAGGACCTCCAGGACATCATTGCGATTCTCGGCATCGACGAGCTGTCCGAAGAGGACAAGCAGCTCGTCCAGCGCGCCCGGCGCATCGAGCGGTTCCTCTCGCAGAACATGATGGCGGCCGAGCAGTTCACGGGCCAGCCGGGTTCCACGGTGCCGGTGAAGGAGACCATCGAGGCGTTCGACAAGCTGACCAAGGGTGAGTTCGACCACATTCCCGAGCAGGCGTTCTTCCTGATCGGCGGGCTCGATGACCTGGCGAAGAAGGCCGAGAGCTTCGGCGCCAAGCTGGACGCCTGAGACTGAGTCGAAAGGCGTTATCGCATGGCCGATTTGAATGTCCAGATCGTCGCCGTCGACCGGGAGATCTGGTCGGGTGAGGCAACGTTCCTGTTCACCCGTACGACCGTCGGCGAGATCGGGATCCTGCCACGTCACATCCCGCTGGTAGCGCAGTTGGTCGACGACGCGATGGTGCGTGTCGAACGGGAGGGCGAGGACGACCTGCGCGTGGCGATCGACGGGGGATTCCTGTCGGTCACCGAGGAGGCCGTCACGATCCTCGCCGAGTCGGCGGCGTTCGAGTCGGAGATCGACGAGAGCTCCGCGCGACAGGATTCGGAGTCTGACGACCCCCGGATCGCGGCGCGGGGCCGCGCCAGATTGCGCGCCGTCGGCGCGATCGACTAGCGCTCGATGAGCGCGCCCATGGTTGGCATGGCCGTGCTCGTCGTGGTGTTAGCGGTCGCCGTCCTTGCCCTCAGCTACCGGCTGTGGAAGCTCCGCCAGGGCGGCACGGCAGGGATCATGCGAGACATCCCCGCCGTCGGCGGTCACGGCTGGCGTCACGGCGTCATCCGGTACCGAGGCGGCGAGGCGGCCTTCTACCGCCTGTCGAGTCTGCGACTGTGGCCGGACCGTCGGCTCAGCCGCAGGGGAGTGGAGATCGTTTGCCGGCGGGCGCCGCGCGGTGACGAGGTCGACATCATGACCGACGAGATCGTGGTGCTCGAGCTGCGTGACACCACGCAGGAACGCAGGCCCGGCTACGAGCTGGCGCTCGACCGGGGCGCGTTGACCGCTTTCCTGTCCTGGCTGGAATCCCGTCCCTCACCGCGGGCGCGGCGCCGCAGCGTCTGAGCCCTTCGTCGGCGCCGAATGGGCACTCAGCGCAATCGGTCAGCCTTCGTCGGGTTCGTCGCCGTCCCTGCTTCCCCCGGGGCTCCACAGCACATCACCGTCGGGATTGGCCACGCGCGCCAGGATGAACAGCAGGTCCGACAGGCGGTTCAGGTATTTCGCCGGCAGCGCGCTTACCGATTGCGGTGCGGCGCCGACCGCCGCCCAGGCCGAGCGCTCCGCCCTGCGCACCACGGTCCGCGCTACGTGCAACAAGGCGGCCAACGGCGAACCGCCCGGCAGCACAAAGGAATTCAGCGCCGGCAGCGCCTCGTTATATTCGTCACACCAGCGTTCGAGCCGATCGATGTAGGGCTGCGTAACCCGAAGCGGGGGATACTCGGGGCTTTCGACGACCGGAGTAGACAGGTCCGCGCCCGCGTCGAACAGGTCGTTCTGGATCCGCTGGAGCACTTCCGCGATCTTGTCGTCGGGCTGACCCAACGCGACGGCGACGCCGATCGCGGAGTTGGCCTCGTCACAATCCGCGTACGCGACCAGGCGGGGATCGTTCTTGGACACCCGGGAAAAGTCGCTCAGCCCGGTGGTCCCGTCGTCGCCCGTCCGCGTATAGATGCGGGTCAAGTGCACTGCCATGAGCAAACCGTACTCGGCGTCGCGCCTCACCTGACTGACAAGCCGATACCGCTTCACTAGACTTGCGCGGGTGGCTGAGCGATTCGTGGTGACCGGCGGAAACCGGTTATCCGGCGAAGTCGCAGTGGGGGGCGCCAAGAACAGCGTGCTCAAACTGATGGCCGCGACGCTGCTGGCCGAGGGCACCAGCACGATCACCAACTGCCCCGACATCCTCGACGTGCCACTGATGGCGGAGGTGTTGCGCGGCCTGGGCGCCACCGTCGAACTCGACGGGGACGTCGCCCGCATCACCTCGCCCGACGAGCCGAAATACGACGCGGACTTCGCCGCGGTGCGGCAATTTCGCGCCTCCGTCTGCGTGCTCGGGCCGCTTGTCGGCCGGTGCAAGCGGGCCAGGGTCGCGCTGCCGGGCGGGGACGCGATCGGCTCGCGGCCGCTGGACATGCACCAGGCGGGGCTGCGGCAGTTGGGCGCGCAGTGCAACATCGAGCACGGCTGCGTGGTTGCCCGGGCGGACACCCTGCGCGGCGCCGAGATTCAACTGGAGTTTCCCTCCGTCGGAGCGACGGAGAACATCCTGATGGCCGCGGTCGTCGCCGAGGGCGTGACGACCATCCACAACGCGGCGCGCGAGCCCGACGTCGTTGACCTGTGCACCATGCTCAATCAGATGGGTGCGCAGGTCGAAGGCGCGGGGTCACCGACGATGACCATCACCGGCGTACCGCGGCTCCACCCGACCGAGCACCGCGTCATCGGCGACCGAATAGTGGGCGCCACCTGGGGCATCGCCGCCGCGATGACCCGCGGGGACATCACGGTGAGCGGAGTCGACCCTGCACACCTTCAGGTGGTGCTGCACAAGCTCCACGACGCCGGTGCCACCGTCACCCAAACCGACAACAGCTTCCGCGTCACGCAATACGAACGGCCGAAGGCCGTCAACGTCGCCACGCTCCCATTCCCCGGATTCCCTACTGACTTGCAGCCGATGGCGATCGCGCTCGCCTCGATCGCCGACGGCACGTCGATGATCACGGAGAACGTCTTCGAGGCCCGCTTCCGGTTCGTCGAGGAGATGATCCGGCTAGGCGCGGACGCCCGCACCGACGGACACCACGCCGTCGTCCGGGGACTGCCGCAATTGTCGAGCGCGCCGGTGTGGTGTTCGGACATCCGGGCCGGCGCCGGCCTGGTCTTGGCGGGCCTCGTCGCCGACGGAGACACCGAGGTCCACGACGTATTCCACATCGATCGGGGCTATCCGTTGTTCGTGGAAAACCTGGCGATTTTGGGAGCGGAGATCGAGCGGGTACAGTAATGAAAGTCAGTGCCCCACAGGCGCGGTCACCGCACAAAGGAGACCGAGACCGGGGCTTGACTCCCTCGCCGGATTGGTACTAGCCTGGCACGGCTTGCCCCGAAGAGGTCACTCGCAAGATGACCAAACCGGGACTTGACGCCTCAGCCAAGTTCGTAGTAAGCTGGCAGGGTTGCCCCAAAACGGGCAGAACAAGTGTTGTTTGAGAACTCAATAGTGTGTTTGGTTAAGAAGTTTGTTGTTGTTTTTTTGGCCATGCCTAGCACCCCCCGTGTGTGGGTATGGCCGTTTTGATGCCAGTTTTTGGTGTCTTTTTGTTAGGTCAGATATCTCTGATTTGAATTCACCTCGGTTACGAGGAGTTTTTGTTTGGAGAGTTTGATCCTGGCTCAGGACGAACGCTGGCGGCGTGCTTAACACATGCAAGTCGAACGGAAAGGTCTCTTCGGAGATACTCGAGTGGCGAACGGGTGAGTAACACGTGGGCAATCTGCCCTGCACTTCGGGATAAGCCTGGGAAACTGGGTCTAATACCGAATAGGACCTTTAGGCGCATGCCTTTTGGTGGAAAGCTTTTGCGGTGTGGGATGGGCCCGCGGCCTATCAGCTTGTTGGTGGGGTGATGGCCTACCAAGGCGACGACGGGTAGCCGGCCTGAGAGGGTGTCCGGCCACACTGGGACTGAGATACGGCCCAGACTCCTACGGGAGGCAGCAGTGGGGAATATTGCACAATGGGCGCAAGCCTGATGCAGCGACGCCGCGTGGGGGATGACGGCCTTCGGGTTGTAAACCTCTTTCAGCAGGGACGAAGCGCAAGTGACGGTACCTGCAGAAGAAGCACCGGCCAACTACGTGCCAGCAGCCGCGGTAATACGTAGGGTGCGAGCGTTGTCCGGAATTACTGGGCGTAAAGAGCTCGTAGGTGGTTTGTCGCGTCGTTCGTGAAATCTCACGGCTTAACTGTGAGCGTGCGGGCGATACGGGCAGACTAGAGTACTGCAGGGGAGACTGGAATTCCTGGTGTAGCGGTGGAATGCGCAGATATCAGGAGGAACACCGGTGGCGAAGGCGGGTCTCTGGGCAGTAACTGACGCTGAGGAGCGAAAGCGTGGGGAGCGAACAGGATTAGATACCCTGGTAGTCCACGCCGTAAACGGTGGGTACTAGGTGTGGGTTTCCTTCCTTGGGATCCGTGCCGTAGCTAACGCATTAAGTACCCCGCCTGGGGAGTACGGCCGCAAGGCTAAAACTCAAAGGAATTGACGGGGGCCCGCACAAGCGGCGGAGCATGTGGATTAATTCGATGCAACGCGAAGAACCTTACCTGGGTTTGACATGCACAGGACGCCGGCAGAGATGTCGGTTCCCTTGTGGCCTGTGTGCAGGTGGTGCATGGCTGTCGTCAGCTCGTGTCGTGAGATGTTGGGTTAAGTCCCGCAACGAGCGCAACCCTTGTCTCATGTTGCCAGCGGGTAATGCCGGGGACTCGTGAGAGACTGCCGGGGTCAACTCGGAGGAAGGTGGGGATGACGTCAAGTCATCATGCCCCTTATGTCCAGGGCTTCACACATGCTACAATGGCCGGTACAAAGGGCTGCGATGCCGCAAGGTTAAGCGAATCCTTTTAAAGCCGGTCTCAGTTCGGATCGGGGTCTGCAACTCGACCCCGTGAAGTCGGAGTCGCTAGTAATCGCAGATCAGCAACGCTGCGGTGAATACGTTCCCGGGCCTTGTACACACCGCCCGTCACGTCATGAAAGTCGGTAACACCCGAAGCCAGTGGCCTAACCCTTTGGGAGGGAGCTGTCGAAGGTGGGATCGGCGATTGGGACGAAGTCGTAACAAGGTAGCCGTACCGGAAGGTGCGGCTGGATCACCTCCTTTCTAAGGAGCACCACGAGAAACACTCCAATTGGTGGGGTGTGAGCCGTGAGGGGTTCTCGCCTGTAGTGGGCGGGAGCCGGGTGCGCGACAACAAGCGAATGGCCAGACACACTATTGGGCCCTGAGACAACACTCGGCCAGTCCGTGTGGAGTCCCCCCATCTTGGTGGTGGGGTGTGGTGTTTGAGTATTGGATAGTGGTTGCGAGCATCTAGATGGATGCGTTGCCCTTAGCGGCACGTGTTCATCTTGTGTAATTTCTTTTGATTTTTGTGTAAGTAAGTGCTTAAGGGCGCATGGTGGATGCCTTGGCATCGAGAGCCGATGAAGGACGTGGGAGGCTGCGATATGCCTCGGGGAGCTGTCAACCGAGCGTTGATCCGAGGATTTCCGAATGGGGAAACCCAGCACGAGTGATGTCGTGTTACCCGTATCTGAATATATAGGGTACGGGAGGTAACGCGGGGAAGTGAAACATCTCAGTACCCGTAGGAAGAGAAAACAATTGTGATTCCGTTAGTAGTGGCGAGCGAACGCGGAACAGGCTAAACCGCATACATGTGATACCGGGTAGGGGTTGTGTGTGCGGGGTTGTGGGATCGATACGTCTCAGCTCTACCTGGCTGGGAGGTAGTTAGAAAGTGTCGTTGTTAGCGGAAGTGGCCTGGGACGGCCTGCCGTAGACGGTGAAAGCCCGGTACGCGAAAACCCGACACCTACCTTGTATCAATTCCCGAGTAGCAGCGGGCCCGTGGAATCTGCTGTGAATCTGCCGGGACCACCCGGTAAGCCTAAATACTTCTCGATGACCGATAGCGGATTAGTACCGTGAGGGAATGGTGAAAAGTACCCCGGGAGGGGAGTGAAAGAGTACCTGAAACCGTGCGCCTACAATCCGTCAGAGCCTCCTTGTGGGGTGATGGCGTGCCTTTTGAAGAATGAGCCTGCGAGTCAGGGACATGTCGCGAGGTTAACCCGTGTGGGGTAGCCGCAGCGAAAGCGAGTCTGAATAGGGCGCATCCCCTTTGGGGTGTAGTGGCATGTTCTGGACCCGAAGCGGAGTGATCTACCCATGGCCAGGGTGAAGCGCGGGTAAGACCGCGTGGAGGCCCGAACCCACTTAGGTTGAAGACTGAGGGGATGAGCTGTGGGTAGGGGTGAAAGGCCAATCAAACTCCGTGATAGCTGGTTCTCCCCGAAATGCATTTAGGTGCAGCGTTGCGTGTTTCACCACGGAGGTAGAGCTACTGGATGGCCGATGGGCCCTACTAGGTTACTGACGTCAGCCAAACTCCGAATGCCGTGGTGTATAGCGTGGCAGTGAGACGGCGGGGGATAAGCTCCGTACGTCGAAAGGGAAACAGCCCAGATCGCCGGCTAAGGCCCCTAAGCGTGTGCTAAGTGGAAAAGGATGTGCAGTCGCAAAGACAACCAGGAGGTTGGCTTAGAAGCAGCCACCCTTGAAAGAGTGCGTAATAGCTCACTGGTCAAGTGATTGTGCGCCGATAATGTAGCGGGGCTCAAGCACACCGCCGAAGCCGCGGCAACCGCAAGGTTGGGTAGGGGAGCGTCCCCCATTCAGCGAAGCCCCCGGGTGACCGGTGGTGGAGGGTGGGGGAGTGAGAATGCAGGCATGAGTAGCGATAAGGCAAGTGAGAACCTTGCCCGCCGTAAGACCAAGGGTTCCTGGGCCAGGCCAGTCCGCCCAGGGTGAGTCGGGACCTAAGGCGAGGCCGACAGGCGTAGTCGATGGACAACGGGTTGATATTCCCGTACCCGTGTATGCGCGTCCCTGATGAATCAGTGGTACTAACCATCCAAAGCCGGATTGATCATTCCCCTTCGGGGGCGTGACGATTCGGGGCTGCATGGGACCTTCGCTGGTAGTAGTCAAGCGATGGGGTGACGCAGGAAGGTAGCCGTACCAGTCAGTGGTAATACTGGGGCAAACCGGTAGGGAGAGCGATAGGCAAATCCGTCGCTCATATTCCTGAGAGGTGATGCATAGCCGATTGAGGCGAATTCGGTGATCCTCTGCTGCCAAGAAAAGCCTCTAGCGAGCTCATACACGGCCCGTACCCCAAACCGACACAGGTGGTCAGGTAGAGAATACCAAGGCGTACGAGATAACTATGGTTAAGGAACTCGGCAAAATGCCCCCGTAACTTCGGGAGAAGGGGGGCCGGAACACCGTGAACAGCCTGCGCTGGGAGCGGGATCCGGTCGCAGAAACCAGTGAGAAGCGACTGTTTACTAAAAACACAGGTCCGTGCGAAGTCGCAAGACGATGTATACGGACTGACGCCTGCCCGGTGCTGGAAGGTTAAGAGGACCCGTTAACCGTAAGGTGAAGCGGAGAATTTAAGCCCCAGTAAACGGCGGTGGTAACTATAACCATCCTAAGGTAGCGAAATTCCTTGTCGGGTAAGTTCCGACCTGCACGAATGGCGTAACGACTTCTCAACTGTCTCAACCATAGACTCGGCGAAATTGCACTACGAGTAAAGATGCTCGTTACGCGCGGCAGGACGAAAAGACCCCGGGACCTTCACTACAACTTGGTATTGGTGTTCGGTACGGTTTGTGTAGGATAGGTGGGAGACTGTGAAACCTCAACGCCAGTTGGGGCGGAGTCGTTGTTGAAATACCACTCTGATCGTATTGGACACCTAACGTCGAACCCTTATCGGGTTCACGGACAGTGCCTGGTGGGTAGTTTAACTGGGGCGGTTGCCTCCTAAAATGTAACGGAGGCGCCCAAAGGTTCCCTCAACCTGGACGGCAATCAGGTGTTGAGTGTAAATGCACAAGGGAGCTTGACTGCGAGACTTACAAGTCAAGCAGGGACGAAAGTCGGGATTAGTGATCCGGCACCCCCGAGTGGAAGGGGTGTCGCTCAACGGATAAAAGGTACCCCGGGGATAACAGGCTGATCTTCCCCAAGAGTCCATATCGACGGGATGGTTTGGCACCTCGATGTCGGCTCGTCGCATCCTGGGGCTGGAGCAGGTCCCAAGGGTTGGGCTGTTCGCCCATTAAAGCGGCACGCGAGCTGGGTTTAGAACGTCGTGAGACAGTTCGGTCTCTATCCGCCGCGCGCGTCAGAAACTTGAGGAAACCTGTCCCTAGTACGAGAGGACCGGGACGGACGAACCTCTGGTATACCAGTTGTCCCACCAGGGGCACCGCTGGATAGCCACGTTCGGACAGGATAACCGCTGAAAGCATCTAAGCGGGAAACCTTCTCCAAGATCAGGTTTCTCACCCTTTTAGAGGGATAAGGCCCCCCGCAGACTACGGGTTCGATAGGCCAGACCTGGAAGCCCAGTAATGGGTGCAGGGAACTGGCACTAACCGGCCGAAAACTTACTACACAATCGCAACCACAATTCATACCCGCGCTATTATTAGCGCGGACACCACACCCCCCACCGATACCCAAATTTAAATAGAGTTACGGCGGCCACAGCGACAGGGAAACGCCCGGTCCCATTCCGAACCCGGAAGCTAAGCCTGTCAGCGCCGATGATACTGCCCTATCGGGTGGAAAAGTAGGACACCGCCGAACATATACAAAAACACCCCCGCCTCGCGGGGGTGTTTTTGCATTCTGGAACGGCTTCGTCAATCGAACAGAGTCAAATGCGCATTCGCCGATGCACGCCGTTCTTCCAAGCCGAGCAGGGTTCGCTTCCGATCGAGTCCCCCGCCGTAGCCGGTAAGGCTTCCGCTCGCGCCGATCACCCGATGGCACGGAATGATGATCGCGACGGGATTGTGCCCGTTCGCCAGACCCACGGCCCGTGCAGATCCGGGGGCCCCGATCTGTTCGGCGATCTGTCCGTAGGATCTGGTCTCCCCGTAGGGGATCGTCCGCAGCGCCGTCCAGACGCGCCGTTGAAAGTCGCTGCCTCCCAGATTGATTGCCACGTCGAAGTCAGTGAGCTCGCCGGCAAAGTAAGCCGCGAGTTGGTCGACGACGTCTTGGAACGCCGTCGCGTCGGGCGTCCAATCGGTGCGGCTGGGCTCGTAGGTCTGGTCGACCATTCGCAAATGGGCCAGAACCGAATCTCGGCCGGCCAGGGTCAACGGGCCGATCGGACTGTCGATGGTGCGGTAGGTAATCATGCGACCTCCTGTGGTGGCCAATGGTTAACCGGATGATCGAGGGTGGTCCAAAGGTGCTGGGTGGCGTAAGAACGCCACGGGCGCCAACGCGCGCTGTGTTCGGTCAGGTTTCGCTGGTCGGCCGGCAACCTGAGGCGCTTGGCTGCCAACCGCAGGCCGAGGTCGCTGGCGGGGAAAGCGTCCGGGTCACCCAGCCCACGCATTGCGATCACCTCGGCGGTCCAAGGGCCTATCCCGGGCAGGGCGAGGAGTTGCGCGCGGGCACTGTCCCAATCGCTTCCCGCATCCAACACCAGGGTTCCGTCGGCGAGGCCGCCAATCAACGCCCGCAGGGTGCGTTGCCGCGACTCGGGGACCGCCAGATGGGCGGGATCGATCTCGGCGAGCTGATCGACCGACGGGAAGGTATGGGTCAACCCCCCGCCCGGGTCGTGGATCGGCTGCCCGTACGCCGCGACCAGCCTGCCCGCGTGGGTGCGCGCGGCTTTGGTGGATACCTGTTGGCCGAGGACCGCGCGCACGGCGAGTTCCGACTCGTCAACCGTGCGTGGAATCCGCTGTCCGGGAGCCTTTCTCACGACCGGTCCCAGGTCGGGGTCGCCGCACAGCGCGTCGACCACCGCCTCGGGGTCTGCATCGAGATCCAGCAGCCGGCGACACCGGGCGATGGCCGTGGTGAGGTCGCGGAAGTCGTCCAGCACGAGCGCGCACCGGACGTGGTCGGCGTTCGGCGCCAGGGAGACCACCGCGGTGCCGCGCGGAAGCCGCAGGCTACGTCGGTAGGCGCCGTCGCGGATCTCCTCGCATCCGGGCGCCATGCCGGCTGACAAATGGCCGAAGACACCGTCGTAGGCGAACGGTGTGCGAACCGGTAACCGAAGGCACACCGCCCCCGGTGAGGCGGCGCCGGACCCGGATCGCCCCGCGGCTCGCCGTCTGAGGCCCGAAGGTGTGTTCTCGAACACCAGGCGCACAGTGTCGTTGAACTGGCGGATGCTGGAAAATCCGGCGGCGAACGCCACGTCCCCGAACGGCAGGTCGGTGGTCTCGATCAGGACGCGGGCGGTCTGGGCCCGCTGGGCCCGGGCCAGCGCGAGGGGGCCCGCGCCGACCTCGGCCTGCAGCAGCCGCTCCAACTGGCGGGTGGTGTAGCCGACGTGGACGGCGAGGCCGCCGACTCCCTCACGCTCCACGGTGCCGTCGGCGATGAGCCGCATGGCTCGGGCGACGACATCGCCCCGGACATTCCATTCGGGCGATCCGGGGGAGGCGTCGGGGCGGCACCGTTTGCAGGCCCGGAAACCCGCTCGTTGGGCCGCCGCCGCGCTCGGGTAGAACCGCACGTTGCGGGCGAACGGTGGCCGCACCGGGCAGCTGGGCCGGCAGTAGATCCGGGTGGTCAGCACGGCGGTGACGAACCAGCCGTCGAACCGGGCGTCCTTGGACTGGACGGCCCGGTAGCAGCGTTCGAAGTCGGCGTGCACGTCTCCACAGTTACACCTGGCGGCCGACAAAACTAGCGGAAAAGCGACACGGCAGTGGCCTCTCCAGGTCAGCCGCGAAGCGCCGCGGCGGAAGCGATGAAGTCCCGGGCCGGCCGCGACAAGGGGCGGGCGGAATCCCAGATCGTCCCAACCTCACGGTAGGCGTCGGCGTCGGCCAGCCGCAGCACGTCGACCCCGGGCGGGTGCTCGCTGCCGTCGATCGGCAGCAGGCTGATCCCGAGCCCGGCGGCCACCAGGCCGCTGGTCGTGCTCAGGGTCGCCGACTCGAGGACGATCCGCGGCCGGAACTGCGCCGCGGTGCATAGCTCGTCGAGCAGCCGTCGCATGCCGAAGCCGGGGTGCATGGCGACGAAGGGTTCGTCGGCCAGGTCGGTCATGGACACCGTCGCCGTGTTCGACAACCGGTGGTCACGGGGGACCGCGACGCCGAGCCGCTGACGGAACAGGCTGCGCCACGCCAGCCTTTGCTTCCGCGGCCGGGGCGACACCACCCCGATGTCGACCATGCCGGACTGGACCAGGTCGCCGATCGATTCGGCGGCGCCCTCCTGCAGCGTGAAGTTCACTCGCGGTGATGCCGCCTTGAACGCGGCGATCAACCGCGGTACGACCATCAACCCGAACGAGCCCAGGAACCCCAGCCGGATCTCGCTCACGGCCGGGTTGCTCAAGTCGTCGATCGCGCGCCTGGCCGAGGCTAGTTCCAACTGTGCCCGGCGGGCGTGTTCATAGAAGATCCGGCCGTAGGTGTTCAGCGCGAGGCGCCGACCGTGGCGATCGAACAGCGCGACGCCCAGTTGGCGCTCCAGGCGCGCGAGCATCCGGGTGAGCGTGGGCTGGGCGAGATGCAGCTGGTCGGCCGCCGCCGTCACATGCTCCAGCTCCGCGAGTGTGACGAACCACTCGTAATCACCATCCGCCACGCCGACCGCCTCATCTAATGCAGTTTAAGCATGATAAACCGGCGAACGATTCATTTCCGTTGGAAGCGGGGCCCGGCGGAGCATCGATGTCATGTCCCAACCCGTTGCGATTCGCGCCGGAAGCCGTGAGTTCTGCCGCATGACCGCGGCGCTCTACGGCGCGGGCCTGGCCAGCTTCGCGGCGATGTACTGCACCCAGGCCCTGCTTCCCGCGCTGTCGAGGAGCTACCGGATCTCCGCGGCCACCTCGGCGCTGACCGTTTCGTTGACCACGGGCATGCTGGCCCTGTCCATCGTCCCGGCGAGCGTCCTCTCCGAGCGCTACGGGCGGATCCCCGTGATGCTGAGCTCCGGGGTGGCGGCGAGTGTCATCGGGCTGTCGTTGCCGCTGAGTCCCACGCTCGGCGTCTTGCTCGTCGGCCGGGCGTTGCACGGCGTCGCGCTCGCGGGGATACCCGCGGTGGCGATGGCGCTCCTCGCAGAGGAGGTGCACGCCTCGTCGCTCGGTGCGGCGATGGGCCGCTACATCGCCGGCACCACGGTGGGAGGTCTGGTGGGCCGTATCGTCCCGGCCCTGATCGTCGATGTCACCAATTGGCGGGTGGCCCTGCTGGCGTGCTCCTTGACGACGCTCGCGGGCACCGTGGTCTTCGCGGCGCTGGCGCCGCGATCCCGGTTCTTCACGCGTAAGGCCGCCAGCGTTCGTGACACCACGCGAACCATTGCCGCGCACTTGCGAAACCCGGTGCTGGTCAAGCTTTTCGCGCTGGGCTTCGCGCTCATGGGCGGATTCGTGACCGTGTACAACTACCTGGGGTATCGATTGACCGCCCAGCCGTTCGCGCTGACTTCCTCGGCGGTCGGCTTGCTGTTTCTGCTGTACCTGGTGGGCACCTGGGCATCGATCGTGGCGGGCCGCCTCGCCGACCGCAGGGGACGCTCGTTCGTCCTGTGCGGCGCCTTGCCCATCACGGCGCTCGGCCTGCTGCTCACCGTCCCGACCGCACTCGGCGCGATCGTCGTCGGCGCCGGCGTATTCACTGGTGGGTTCTTCGCGGCACACACTGCGGCCAGTGGCTGGGTGGGCGCCGCGGCGCATCGCGACCGCGCCGAGGCTTCCGGCCTGTACCTGTTCAGCTACTACGTGGGCGGCTCGGTGGCGGGCGCGCTGGGCGGCCTTGTCTTCGGTGTCGGCGGCTGGGCGGCGACGGTGTGGTTCGTCGGCGCACTGCTGTCGGCCGGCGCGGTCCTGGTCGCGCTGTTGGCCAGGACCGCCGCGCCGGCGGTCGACCCGCGCGGCGCGGCGCTCACCGGGCGGCACGGCTGGCGTCGGCCAACGTTCAGAATGAAAGACCGAACAGCGGAATATCTTTCAGCGAGAACTCCCACGGTAAGCGAGATTGCGGGGAATCCGCCACCGGCGGCTCGCCGGCACCCGGCGCGGTGAACAGGAAGCTGATCGTGAAGACGAAGAGGACGATCGACATCAGGCTGCCGAGAATCGACAGCTGGGGGGCAAGCGGTTTGATGGCGAGCAGCGCTGCGGCCGTCACTTCGAACAACCCCAGCAGCACCGAGAACGTGGTCACCGAAAAGAACTGATGCAGCCAGCTTATGAGCGGGCATGACGTCGGCAAGGTCCGCGAGATTGGTCAGCGCATGACGCGGGCGCCCTCGCCGGGCGACGATGAGGGGGTCACGGCCGAGACCGCTGGGGCAATCCGTCGCTCCCGATCAAAAGACCGCCGTGTCGATCGTGAATCGCGCGTGTGGCGGTGGGCTGGTGCGGCCGGAACTCGAGCTGCAGGTGGCACGGCGAGACTCCTCGGCCGGCCCGTCGTTCGCAGACGCCGTCACCGAGTTTGATCGCCGACGGAGACATTTGAATTGGTGTCCAGTCCGCAGTGGGACTGTCTACGCCCCTGCGTTGCCCGGGCTGTGCCTATTACTTCGTCAAGGGGCACTTTCGCCGGCGCCGACGCCGCGCTCGGCGGCGTCGGGCCGTTTCATCGATCCGGGATTGCTAGGGCCCGGGAGGCGTGCCCACGCAGACGGGCCCGGCGCAGGCCCCGGCGCCACCGGGTCCGGCCGAAGCTCCGGCGCCCGGCACACCCGCGCTCGCGCCACCGGGACCGGCGCCGGCGCCACCGCCTGGCACGGCCGTCGTCGCGCCGCCGGGTCCCACGCTCTGGCCCGGTGCACCCGGTGCGGCGGAACTGGTCGCCGTCGGAGCCGTCGTCGTCACGCTGGACGGCGGCGTGACGGTGGTGGTCACGGTCGAGGTCGACGGGCTCTTGTTCTTGTCGCCCGAGCATCCCGCGGTCAGCGTGCTCAGGGCAAGTGCCGCGGCCACTCCCGCGGCGACCGAAACGCGGCGGATGGTTCCACTAGCGGTCATGTCCGTATCCAACCTCCCTCGAAGCTGTTGTTCTTAGTCCATCTACCCACTCGGGGCGAAAGCTAAGCGTACGAGCGGGCGACGCGCTTGCGGGTGCGGGCGGCGGGGTACGAGCCACGCAACATGGTCATGCGTGAAGCGGCGGCGTCGGCCCCGGAGCCGGGTTGTCCGAAACGGATGGAGTTCGGGCCGTGCGGCGGCGTGCGTCCTGACGGCTGCCGTGCTGGTGCCCGGCTGTGACGCCGTCCTGGTCGGCGAGCATCAGAACAAGCCCGACTTTCCGCCAACCCTGATGGGGTCCCTGCTGCGGGACGCCGGAGTGACACCGTGGATCACACTGTCCTGCCGCGGCCGCAATCGCGTGGTGCTCGAGCAGGAGTTGCGCGGGCTCAAGAGCATTGGCGTCGACACGGTCCTATGCGTGACGGGGGACGGACGCGGCTGTGACGTTCGACCCGACGTCACGCAGACCTTCGACCTCGACGGGCCGTCCGGACTATCACGTGCCCGCCGGGTGCCGGGGCAGTGGAAGCCCGGCCGCCCTGGACTGGCTCATCGATCGGATGGGCCTGAAAACGGGGTGCCGTGCTGTTGGACTGCGGTGCGGGGGTCGGGGACCCATCGCCTATGCAGTGCGGGAGCGCTCGGTGCGACCGGTACTGGCCGAGCCGGAGGCCGGTGCGTGCCGCGCGGCGAAGAGGCTGTTCGGCTACCCCGTGATGCGCGCCGACGCGGCGGCGCTGCCGCTGGCGGACGCCAGCTGCGACGCCGCCTGGACCCTGGGGGTGTTGTGCACCACGCCGGACCAATCGGGACTGCTCGGGGAACCGCGCCGCGTCGTGCGGCCAGGCGGGCCGATCGGGTTGCTGGCCTTCGTCATTCACCGCGACATCCCTTGTGACGAGCTGCCGGAGAACCACTTTCCGACGCCCGACCGCCTGCGCGAACTGGTGCACAACTCGTCGCTGCACGTGGAGCACCGCCTCGGCACGGCCGACCTGCCCGGCGTTTCCGCGGGGTGGGACGAGCGCATGGATGCGGTCACCGGCGCACTCGCCGTCCGGTACGGGGACACGCGGGCTTGGCAATTGGCCGAAGAGCAGAGCTCGAAGATCGGCGAGCTGCTCGAAAACGGAACGCTCACCGGCGAATTGCTGGTCCTGCGTCACGCGTGACGCTCACTGGCGCTCGGCGTCTCCCACCGGCAGGGCCAGGCGGGTGGGTTGGTCGTGTCCTCGGAGGGTCACGGTGTCGCCCAAAGTCCAACGCCCGCGCTCGCTTTCGCCCGCGCCCTGTACGGTTGCCGCGGTCGCCAACAGGAGCGTCGGCTCTCCCTTGGCCAGTTCGCAGAGCCGGGCCGCCTCGTTGACCGGCTCGCCGATCACGGTGTACTCGAACCGCTCTCGCGCGCCGACGTTGCCGGCGACCACCTGACCCGCCGCCACGCCGATCCCGGCCTGGCACTCGTCGATTTCCTGGCGCAGCCGATCAGCGATGCAGCGGGCGGCAGCAAGGGCCTGGTCCTCAGGGCTGTCAAGGTGATTCGGGGCGCCGAAGATGGCCAGCGTGGCGTCGCCCTCGAACTTGTTGATCAGACCGCAGTGGCGGTCTACCTCTTCCACAATGATGCCGAAGAACCGGTTGAGCAGCTGTACGATTTCGGCGGCGGGCCGGCTGGTCACCAGCTTGGTCGAGCCGATGATGTCGATGAACACGACGGCGACGTGGCGTTCTTCGCCGCCCAGCTTCGGGCGCTCCCGTTCGGCCGCCAGGGCGACCTCGCGTCCGACGTGGCGGCCGAAGAGATCCCGCAGGCGTTCGCGCTCGCGCAGGCCGTTGACCATCGCGTTGAAGCCACGCTGGAGCTCGCCCAGCTCGGTGCCGTCGAACACGACCAGGTCTCCGCGCAGGTCACCCTGTTCGACGCGCTGCAGCGCCGCGCGCACCACCCGCACCGGTGTCGCGGTGAGCCAGGCGAGGATCCACATGAGGAGGCAACCGAAGATCAAGGTGGCGAACGACACAATCAGGACGCCGACGGCGAACTGGGTCTCCGTCAGGTTCCGCATCAGGATCACAAACGTCGCGAGCAGGCCGATGCCGATGACGGGCACGCCCGAACCGAGGAACCAGACCAGCATGGTCCGGCCCATAATCCCCGACGCCAATCGCCGTGGCGGGGGCCCGGCCTCGAGCGCCTGCGCGGCGACGGGGCGCAACGCGAACTCGGCGAGCAGGTAGCTACCCGTGGCGACCAGGACGCCGCAGAACGTCACCGCGACCAGGAATCGCGGGATGAACATCGTGTTGACGAGGCCGTAGAGGGTGGTCAGCACCACCGTCCCCGCGCCCCACAGGATCAGGTCGACGAGGGCGAGTCGCCACGGAGCCAGAAAGACGTTGCGCTCGTCGTCGCGGGTGGGCTGGCGTTCCTCGATCGCCCAGCGCAACGAGAGCACGGTTCGGCGGGTGATCCAGTAGGTGCCCACCGCGAGCGCAAGCGCGATGTAGGCGGGCACAACCCCGAACGTGATCCACAGTGGCGCGTCGTCGAAGACGCTCGGCGCGGGAATGGCCACCGTCACGATCAGCAGCGCGACGCCTATGCCGATCAGGTTCGCCCCGAGTACCAGGACGGTCAGGATGAGCTGGATGCGTATCCGCCGGCGCCGTTGACTTTCGGAGACCCGGCCGAGCAGCAACGAGCCGTACGCGGGGGTCGCCGGCAGCCGGCCGCTCTGACGGGTCACCGTCTCGAGCACCCGGCCGATGCGCTGTGCCACGGACGTCTTAGCCGACATGGTGGCGCCAGCCTAATTTGTCGGCCACGCTCTAAGGTGAGTCGGGTGCGTCTAGTGATTGCCCAGTGCACCGTCGATTACGTCGGCCGACTCACCGCGCACCTGCCGTCGGCGCGCAGGTTGCTGCTGTTCAAGGCCGACGGGTCGATCAGTGTGCACGCCGACGACCGTGCCTATAAGCCGCTGAACTGGATGAGCCCGCCGTGCTGGCTGAGCGAAGAACTCAGTGGCGAGGCGCCGGTCTGGGTGGTGGAAAACAAGGCCGGCGAGCAGCTGCGCATCACCGTCGAAGAGATCGAACACGACTCCAGCCACGACCTCGGGGTGGACCCTGGTCTGGTCAAGGACGGCGTGGAGGCCCACCTGCAGGCGTTACTGGCCGAGCATGTGCAACTGCTGGGCGAGGGATACACGCTGGTCCGCCGCGAGTACATGACCGCGATCGGTCCCGTCGACCTGCTATGTCGCGACGAACGCGGCGGCTCGGTCGCGGTGGAGATCAAGCGGCGCGGCGAGATCGACGGGGTGGAACAGCTCACCCGCTATCTCGAGTTGCTCAACCGCGACAGCGTTCTGGCGCCGGTCAGAGGCGTCTTCGCCGCCCAACAGATCAAGCCGCAGGCGCGCACTCTCGCTACCGATCGCGGAATCCGTTGCCTCACACTGGACTACGACAAGATGCGGGGCATGGATAGCGACGAATACCGGCTGTTCTGACCCGCCCTACTAGACTGACGGCATGGCTCGGCGCCGCACACCGCCACGCGGCCAACGGCCAATACGGCCACCGGTGCTGAGCCGGGTGGAGACCGGACCCGACGGGCACGAGTACGAGGTTCGGCCGATCGCGGCGGCCCGCGCGATCAAGACCTACCGCTGTCCCGGGTGTGACCACGAAATCCGTTCCGGTACTGCGCATTTGGTGGTGTGGCCAAGCGATGCGCCACACGGCGGTGTGGAGGATCGGCGGCACTGGCACACGCCATGCTGGGCCAACCGCGCTACCCGCGGCCCCACGCGACGATGGTCGTGATTGTCTAGTGTCGCGAGTCGTTTACTAGTGCACCAGCATCTTCGACCGCTCATCCCGCTGGTTAATGCGTCGAACGTGGGGGAAACCACAGCCATTTTTCGTAGCTGCACCCGAACTAACGACTCGGGACTCTAAGAAGCGGGCTCGACTAGCTCGATGAGGACGCCGCCGGCGTCCTTGGGGTGGATGAAGTTGATGCGCGAGTTTGCTGTGCCGCGCCGCGCCGTCTCGTAGACAAGGCGCACGCCCTGCTCGCGCAGCTGCTCGCAGATGGTGTCCAGATCGCTAACCCGAACGGCCATCTGCTGGATGCCCGGTCCGCGCTTTTCGATGAACTTCGCGATCGTCGACGAGTCGTCGAGCGGGGCCATCAACTGGAGCTGTGCGCTGGTGCCGGGGACGGCCAGCATCGCCTCGCGAATGCCCTGGTCGTCGTTGACTTCCTCGTGCACCAGGATCATGCCGAGATGGTCGTGGTACCAAGTGATTGCGGCGTCCAGATCGGCCACCGCAATGCCGACGTGATCCAATCCGGTCACCAAGGAGGTTGCCAGGAGGTGACGGGCGTCAACTTGATCGGTCGTCATCACACCACGGTAACCTGACGGTATAGATTCCGCCTCCCCAAGGTTCGGAATCCGCCTTTCCGCGCACCCTCAGGAGGAACTCATGACCACGTCGGTGATCGTTGCTGGAGCCCGGACACCCATCGGCAAATTGATGGGGTCGCTGAAGGATTTCAAGGCGAGCGACCTCGGCGCGATCGCGATCTCCGGCGCGCTGCAGAAGGCCAACCTTCCCGCGTCGGCGGTCGAGTACGTGATCATGGGCCAGGTCCTGACGGCCGGGGCCGGCCAGATGCCGGCGCGGCAGTCCGCGGTGGCTGCCGGCATCGGCTGGGACGTTCCCGCCCTGACCATCAACAAGATGTGCCTGTCCGGTATCGATGCGATCGCGCTTGCCGATCAGCTCATTCGCGCGGGAGAGTTCGACGTCGTGGTGGCCGGCGGCCAGGAATCGATGACCAGGGCCCCGCATTTGCTGATGGACAGCCGTGCGGGCTACAAGTACGGCGATGTGACGGTTCTCGACCACTTGGCCTACGACGGCCTGCACGACGTGTTCACCGACCAGCCGATGGGCGCGCTCACCGAGCAGCGCAACGACGTCGACAAGTTCACCCGCGCCGAGCAGGACGCCTACGCCGCCCGATCCCACCAGCGGGCCGCCGCGGCGTGGAAGGACGGGGTGTTCACCGACGAGGTGGTGCCGGTCGACATCCCGCAGCGCAAGGGTGACCCGCTGCAGTTCGCCGAGGACGAGGGGATCCGGGCCAACACCACGGCCGAGTCGCTGGGCGGCCTGAAGCCGGCGTTCCGCCGCGACGGCACCATCACCGCGGGTTCGGCCTCGCAGATCTCCGACGGCGCGGCGGCGGTCGTGGTGATGAAGAAGGAAAAGGCGCAGCAGCTGGGGCTTTCCTGGCTGGCCGAGATCGGCGCCCACGGCGTGGTGGCCGGTCCGGACTCGACCCTGCAGTCGCAGCCCGCCAACGCGATCAAGAAGGCGATCGGCCGTGAGGGCATCTCCGTGGACCAGCTCGGCGTCATCGAGATCAACGAGGCGTTCGCCGCGGTGGCGCTCGCCTCGACCCGCGAACTGGGCGTCGACCCGGACCTGGTGAACGTCAACGGCGGCGCGATCGCCGTCGGGCACCCGATCGGCATGTCCGGGGCCCGGATCGCGCTGCACGCGGCGCTGGAGCTCAAGCGCCGCGGTACCGGCTACGCCGTTGCGGCTCTCTGCGGGGCCGGGGGGCAGGGCGACGCCCTCATCCTCCGGGCGGGCTAACCCGGCCAAGCGTTTGCTCGGTGCCGCCGACCGGTGTGGCCCGGACGGCTTTTGTGATTTGCGTCATAGTAGCTGGAGGGGCGCTCTTCGCGCCGGAGTTTCGCCCTCGGTGATCGCCCGTCGCACCGGGTGGATCGGGGAGCGACCCGCATGACAAACTTGTCGGCGTGACGCGTCCGCGACCCCCAATCGGGCCCGCAATGGCCGGTGCGGTCGACCTGTCCGGTCTCAAGCAGCGAGCCCAGCAGGCGGCGCCGGCGGGCGGAGCTCAAGGCCAGACACCGCCCCCGCCCGGTGCCACGGAGATCACCGAGGCGAATTTCGAGGCCGAAGTCCTCGTGCGGTCGGACGAGGTGCCGGTCGTCGTCCTGCTGTGGTCCCCTCGCAGTGAGGCGTGCGTCCAGTTGGTCGACATGTTGTCCGCCCTGGCCGCGGAGGACAACGGCACGTGGTCGCTGGCGACCGTCAACGTTGACGTGGCGCCGCGGGTGGCGCAGATCTTCGGCATCGAGGCGGTCCCCACCGTGGTGGCGCTGGCCGCCGGCCAGCCACTGTCGAGCTTTCAGGGGATGCAACCGCCCGACCAGTTACGCCGCTGGGTGGACTCGCTGATTTCCGCAACGGCCGGAAAGCTCAGGGGCCCAAGCGGAGCCGGCGAGGAACAGGCGGTTGACCCCGAGCTGGAACTGGCCCGTCAGCAACTCGACGCGGGTGACTTCGACGCCGCGAGGGCGTCGTATCAGGCGATCCTCGAAGCCAACCCGGCCAGCGCCGAGGCCAAGGGCGCGATCCGTCAGATCGACTTCCTCTCGCGCGCAACAGGTCAGCGTCCCGACGCGGTCGTCGTCGCCGACGCGGCCCCGGGCGACATCGACGCCGCGTTCGCCGCCGCCGACGTGCAGATCCTCAACCAGGACGTCAGCGCCGCATTCGGGCGCCTGATCGCCTTGGTGCGCAGCACGTCCGGTGACGAGCGCACGAGGGTGCGCACCCGACTGATCGAGTTGTTCGAACTTTTCGACCCGGCCGATCCCGAGGTGGCCGCCGGCCGGCGCAACCTGGCCAACGCGCTCTACTGACGGGCACGGGTCAGCGGCCGACGAACTCCGCCTTTCCGAGGCCACGTTCGATGAACGAGTTCATGCCGATCTTCTGGTCCTCGGTCGCGAACATCGGCGCGAACAACTCGCTTTCCAGATCCAGACCGCTACGCAGGTCCATGTCCAGGCCGCCGTCGATGCTTTTCTTGGCCGCGGCGAGGGCGCACGAGGGGCCGGAGCTGAACTGCGCGGCCCACTCCCGCGCCGCGGAATAGACCTCGTCGGCGCCGACGACCTGGTCCACCAAGCCGATCGCGAGCGCCTCCTCGGCGTCGACGAAGCGGCCGGTGTAGATGATGTCCTTGGCCCGGGCGGGCCCGACGAGCCGGGGGAGGCGCTGGGTGCCGCCGGCGCCGGGGTAGATCCCGAGCTGGATCTCCGGCAGGGCGAGGCGGGTGGAGTCCGATATGACGCGCCGATCGCAACACAACGCGAGCTCCAAACCGCCCCCGAGCGCGTAGCGGTTGATCGCGGCCACCGTGGGCTTGTGGATCTCGGCCACCGACGACAGCGATGAGGACAGGGGGCGAGCGTTGCGGGCCATGTCGGCATAAGACATGGTCGCCATCTCCTTGATGTCGGCGCCGGCGCAGAAGGCCTTCTCGCCGCCATAAACGATCACCGCGCGAACGTCGTCGCGTTGATTCGCCTCTCGGGCCGCCGCACGCAGCTCCTCCTGAACTTGCTTGCTCAGGGTGTTCAGCGGTGGCCGGTTGAGGCGGATCGTGCCGATCGCGCCATCGACCTCAAGCGTGACGAATTCAGCCATGGCCCATGTCCTTTCGGGGGTGTTCCCACGTGGTCAGTCGCCGTGGATGTGGCCGCCGACCGCGATGTTGGCTCGGGACAACTCATGGACGACGACGTTGATGATCGCTCGGTCCGACCCGACGGCTCGGCGTCGTTGATGTTGTCCTCGACGAAGTCCGGCAGGTGCTCGCCGGCCTCGACGAAGTTTTTCCGGGCCTTCGAATCACCGCGAACATCTCGCTGATCGACTCACCGGTCGCGGTTTGCACCGCGTCGATGAGGCCGACCGCCAAGGCGCGTTTCTGCGCGTCGCTGCGCCCCTGGCGCATATCGCAGGAAATCATCGACATGACGGCTCTACCTCTCTGTGGGCACTTCACGAAATTGATTGCGGCGGTTGGCTAGTCGAGTTGCTCCTCGCGTCCGGGCACCGAGGCGTCGAAGGCATTGAGCGTGACCGCGACCATTGAGAAACATCCAACAAGGAATACGATTTCCGCAAGGCCGTTCTCCCCGAACGTCTGCCGCGCCGCCTGGTAGGTGGTTTCGGGCAGCGGCGCGCCGCGATTCAGTGCCGCGGCCATGTCGAAGGCCACACCCTCGTCGTGGCTGAGGTCGCTCGGGCGCTCGCCGGCGACGACGGTCGCGATCTTGTGTTCGGCAAGGCCCGCCCGTTTCGCGAAGTACTCGTGCCCGTAGATCTCGTAGCGCGCGCCGAACTTGGCCGCGGTCACCAGGATTACGAGTTGGTGTATGGCTGGGGGCAATACCGCGTGCTCCCACAGTGACCGATTGAAGGCCCACGCGGGGCCGCCGAACTGCGGGAAGTGCAACCAGCCGTTGAAGGGACCGATCAGTGCGCCGTCGCGGCGCCGGGCCACCAGGTCCCCGAAGCTGGCCTCGATCACCTCGGCCATGTCGTCGTACAGGTATTTCTGGTCGGCGTTCAAGGCTTCGGGCGGCAGCAACGGCAGGCGCGTCTTCGGGGTCACAGGCCTAATCCTGCGCCTGGCCGTACGGGGACGCCACGACGTGTTTGTTACCAGTGGTAAGCGCGACTTCACACGCGAGTGTGTTTCCGCCCAGCGATTCGCAACCTTTCAAAACTGCGCCGGCGGAACGGTATTGGCAAAAGGGCGTCCGAATGTTTGAGTGGTGGCATGAGTGACCGAGTCGATGCGCAGCGACGTGCCTGCGCGATCAGTGTGCTGGGCGGCCCGACGGCCGTCATCGACATCGCGGGCCGCCGGCTCGTGATGGACCCGACCTTTGATCCGCCCGGCGAACATGCCTACCTCACCAAGCTCTCCGGGCCCGCGGTGAGCGCCGAGGCGCTCGGGCCGGTGGACGCGGTGTTGGTCAGCCACGACCAGCACCCCGACAACCTCGACGAGGAAGGCCGCCGCGTGGCGCTGGCCGCGCCGCTGGTGCTAACCAACCCCGGCGCGGCGGGCCGGCTTGGGCCGCCCTCGGTAGGCCTCGCGGCATGGCAGTCCTATGATTTGCCCGGCGGGTCGGGATCGCTTGCGGTGCAGGCTGTCCCAGCGGTTCACGGTCCCACCGACGGCCAACGCGATGCGGGCGGCCATGTCAACTGCGAGGTGACGGGGTTCGTGCTGTCCGGGCCCCGCCTGCCCACGGTGTACATCAGCGGCGACAACGCCTCGATGCGCGTCGTCAAGGACGTCGCCGACCGAGTCGGCGCGATCGACGTCGCGGTGTTGTTCGCGGGGGCCGCGCGGGTGCCGGGCAAGGAACGCGGACGGCCGTTGACGCTCACCGCGGCGCGCGCGGCCGCGGCCGCCGAAGTGCTTGGCGCCCAGGTGGTGATCCCCGCCCACGTGGACGGTTGGGCGCACTTCAGTGAGGGCCCCGACGAGTTCGCGGCGGCCTACGATGCCGCCGGCATCGGTGACGTGCTGCGGATTGCCGCCCACGGCGAGTGGGTCGACCTGTAGCCCCGGCGGTCTACTCGGGCTCGAGCCACAGCGCCGACGTGGGCGGCAAGACCAGCACCGCCGACGCCGGGCGCCCATGCCAGGGGTCCTTGGTCGCCTCGACGCCGCCCATGTTGCCGATGCCGGCCCCGTTGTAATCGGTCGCGTCGGTGTTGAGCACCTCGCGCCAACGGCCTGCGGACGGCAGGCCCAGCCGATAGCCACTGTGCTCACTGCCCGAAAAGTTGAACACGCAGGCCATCACCGAGCCATCGCTGCCGTAGCGCAGGAAACTCAATACGTTGTTGGCCGAATCATTGGCGTCGATCCACGAGTAGCCGTCGGGGATGGTGTCCTGGCTCCACAGGGCGGGATGGGCGCGGTAGATGGCGTTGATGTCGCGCACCAAGCGCAAGATGCCGTTGGAGAACCCCTGCTCGTCGAGCTGCCACCAGTCCAGGCCGTTCTGTTCGGACCATTCGGCGCGCTGCCCGAATTCCTGCCCCATGAAGAGCAATTGCTTGCCCGGGTGCGCCCACTGGTAGGCCAGCAGGCTGCGCAGGCCCGCGGCTTTGGTGTGGTTGTTGCCGGGCATGCGCCCCCACAAGGTGCCCTTGCCGTGCACCACCTCATCATGGCTGATCGGCAGGACGTAGTTCTCACTGAACGCGTACAGCATGGAGAACGTCATCTCGCCGTGGTGGTAGCTGCGATGAATGGGGTCGCGGCTGAGATAGTCGAGCGTGTCGTGCATCCAGCCCATGTTCCACTTCATCGAGAAGCCAAGGCCGCCAAGGTTGGTCGGCCGGGTGACGCCGGGCCACGACGTCGACTCCTCGGCGATCGTGACGATACCCGGCGCGGTCTTGTGCGCCGTGGCGTTCATCTCCTGCAGGAACTGCACGGCTTCGAGGTTCTCCCGCCCGCCGTAAACGTTCGGCGTCCACCCGCCCGCGGGGCGCGAGTAGTCCAGGTAGAGCATGGACGCCACGGCGTCCACCCGCAGCCCGTCAACGTGGTACTCCTCGAGCCAGTATAACGCGTTTGCGACCAGGAAATTGCGCACCTCGGCGCGTCCGAAGTCGAAAACGTAGGTGCCCCAGTCGAGTTGCTCACCCCGCTTGGGGTCAGAGTGCTCGTAGAGGGCGGTGCCGTCGAACCGTCCCAGCGCCCACGCGTCCTTGGGGAAGTGGGCCGGCACCCAGTCGACGATGACACCGATGCCGGCCTGGTGCAGGGCGTCGACCAGAGCGCGGAATTCGTCGGGTGAGCCGAAGCGTGATGTCGGGGCGTAGTACGACGTGACCTGGTAGCCCCATGACCCGGCGAACGGGTGCTCGGACACCGGCAGCAGTTCGATGTGCGTGAATCCTTGCTCCACAACGTAGTCCGTCAGCTCTCGGGCCAGCTGCAGGTAATTGAGGCCGGGGCGCCACGAGCCCAGGTGCACCTCGTAGGTGCTCATCGGTTCGAAAATGGGGTTGCGCTGGGCGCGCTGGGTCAGCCAGTCGGCGTCGTCCCAGGTGTACTCGCTGTGAGTCACGCGCGACGCGGTGTGCGGCGGGACCTCGGTGGCAAAGGCCATTGGATCGGCGCGTTCGGTCACAACGCCGTCGGCGCCGTGGACGCGGAACTTGTAGAGGCCACCGATCGGGAAGCCGGGCCAGAACAGCTCCCACACCCCCGACGATCCCAGCGATCGCATGGGGGCGTCGTTGCCGGTCCAGCCGTTGAATTCCCCGATCAACGTGACGCCCTTCGCGTTGGGCGCCCACACCGCGAACGACACGCCGTCGACGACGCCATCCGCGGTTGTGAACGAACGCGGGTGTGCCCCAAGGACTTCCCACAGCCGCTCGTGCCGGCCCTCCCCGAACAGGAACAGGTCAACCTCACCCAGCGTCGGCAGGAAGCGGTATGCGTCGGCGACGACGTAGGGCTCGGCGCCTTCGTATCTCACCTGCAGCCGGTAATCGATCAGGTTGGCGAACGGCAAGGCGACCGCGAACAGGCCCGAGTCGATGTGCTGCAGCGGGAAGCGTTCCTCACCGACCAGCGCGACGACCTCCGTCGCATGCGGGCGATAGGCCCGGATGACGGTGTGGTCGCCGTATTCGTGCGCGCCCAGGATGCCGTGTGGGTTGAAGTGGGTGCCGGCAAGCAGGCGCGACATGTCGTCGGCTCCTAGTGCCAGGTGTGTGCCGGCGAGTTGGTCGGCTCGGCTCATGTCACAATCCCTCCGGTCCCTTTGGTGGCCTGCGGAGCAGCTTCAGGCGCGATTCGTGAGGCACCAACGGCATGTTGATGATGTGGGCGACCGCCTGCGCCGGGTCGAGGCGGACGTAGTTGTTCTGGCCCCACTGGAATTCCTGGCCGGTGATCTCATCGCGCACCCAAAAGCGCTCATAGGGTTCCATACCCAATGCCGCCATATCCAAAAACAGCGTGGCCTCCTCAGCTCCGAACGCGTTGAGGGTCACCACCACCAGCACGCAGTCGCCGGTTTCCGGATCGAACTTGCTGTAGGCGAGCAACGCGTCGTTGTCCAGGCTGTGGAAGTGGATGGTGCGCAACTGCTGCAGCGCGGGGTGCAGGCGGCGAATTGCGTTGAGCCGCGTGATGAACGGTTCCAGCGAGCGTCCCTCGGCGAGCGCACCCGCGAAATCGCGGGGCCGCAGCTCGTATTTCTCCGAGTCCAGGTACTCCTCGCTGCCCTCCCGGACGGCGCGGTGTTCGAACAACTCGTACCCCGAGTACACGCCCCACGCCGGCCCCATGGTCGCCGCCAGCACCGCACGGATGGCGAACATGCCCGGGCCGTTGTGCTGCAGGATCGCATGCAGGATGTCGGGGGTGTTGACGAACAGGTTCGGGCGACGGAAGTCCGCCGCGATGGCGATCGCCTCGCCGAACTCGGTGAGCTCCTGCTTGGCCGTGCGCCAGGTGAAATAACTGTAGGACTGGGTGAATCCGAGTTTGGCCAGGCCGTACTGGCGCGCGGGCGGGGTGAAGGCCTCGGAGAGGAAGAGCACGTCAGGGTCGACGGCCTTGACCTGACTGATCAGCCACGCCCAGAAGTTCGGCGGCTTGGTGTGCGGGTTATCCACCCGAAAGAACTTGACGCCGTGGTCGATCCAGTGCCGGACCACGCGCAGCACCTCGTCGTAGAGCCCGGCGGGATCGTTGTCGAAGTTCAGCGGGTAGATGTCCTGATATTTCTTGGGCGGGTTCTCCGCGTAGGCGATGGTGCCGTCCGGCAATTCGGTGAACCAGTTGCGGTGTTCCCGCGCCCACGGGTGATCCGGGGCGCACTGCAGCGCGAGGTCCAGCGACACCTCCATGCCCAGGTCGCGTGCCGCGGCGACGAAGCGGTCGAAGTCCTCGATGGTGCCCAGGGCGGGGTGGACGGCGTCGTGCCCGCCCTCGTCGCTGCCGATCGCCCAAGGGGATCCGACGTCGCCCGGCGCGGCGGTGGGAGAGTTGTTGCGGCCCTTGCGGTGGATCTTGCCGATCGGATGGATCGGCGGCAGATAGACGACATCGAATCCCATTCCCGCGATGCGCGGAAGCTCCTCGATCGCGGTGGCGAACGTGCCGTGCACCGGGTTGCCGTCGGCGTCCCAGCCGCCGGTGGACCGGGGAAACATCTCGTACCACGAGCCGAAGCGGGCGAGCGGCCGGTCCACCCACACGCCGTACTGTTCGCCGCGAGTGACCAGATCGCGCTGGGGATAGGCGGCGAGGAGCTCTTCGGTCTCCGCGGACAGGGCCAGCGCGGTTCGGCTCACCGGATCCCCCGGGCTTCGCAGCGCGGTAGCCGCCTCCAGGAGGGGGCCGCGCAGGGCGCGCGGCACTCCGGTCGCGGCGCGCTCGAGCAGCCCCGCCCCGACCAGCAGATCGTTCGACAATTCGGACTCGCCCTGGCCGGCCTCGAGCTTGGCGATCAGTCCGTGCCGCCACGTTTCGATCGGGTCGCCCCATCCGTCGACCCGGAACGTCCACAGTCCGACCCGGTCGGGGGTGAACTGGCCGTGGAAGACGTAGGGTTCGAGTCCCTCGGTCATGGGGAACAGCTGCGGCTTGATGCGCTGCTGCTCCGTGTTCTCGATGGTCCGCGTCTCGAGCGGCTTTTCCGGCGCCTGCACCGCCTTGATGCGGCGGGTTTCGCCGACCTGCGGATAATGCGGACCCAGGTAACGGACGACCAGCGTCGCCGCGACGGCATCGTGGCCCTCCCGCCACACCGCGGCGCTGACCGGGATGACCTCACCGACCACGGCCTTGGCCGGGTACGCGCCGCAGGAAACGACGGGCTGGACGTTATCGATCTCGACACGACCGGGCACAACCACTCCATTCAGATTGTGTGGGGCCAGACCGCTGTGTGCTTCGTCGCGGAATGCCCGTCGTCTGAGGAAACTTCCTGTCGTGAGAACTTCGCTCGAGCCGCTCCGTCGCGGCCCAACACCTAACCGATACCCAGCCTAGTGTCCGGTCACACCCCCGGCGGGCAACGTCTGTCGCAGTGCGAGCACCGGAATCCTCAGTAAGGTAAGGACGCGTGAAAGCCCTTCGCCGGTTCACCGTCCGTGCACACCTTCCCGAGCGCCTCGTCGCGCTGGATCAGCTCTCGACGAACCTGCGCTGGTCGTGGGACAAACCGACCCAGGATCTGTTCGCGACGATCGACCCGACGCTGTGGGAGCGGTGCGGCAGCGACCCGGTGGCGTTGTTGGGCGCGGTGAGCCCCGCCCGCCTGGACGAGCTGGCGCTCGACGAGGCGTTCCTCGGCCGGCTCGACGAGCTGGCCGCCGACCTGAACGACTACCTGAGCCGGCCGCTGTGGTATCAGCAGCAGGAGGCCGACGGGGTCCCGATGCCGACCGGCATCGCCTACTTCTCGATGGAGTTCGGCGTGGCCGAAGTGCTGCCGAACTATTCCGGCGGCCTGGGCATCCTCGCCGGGGATCACCTGAAGTCGTCGTCGGATCTCGGCGTTCCGCTCATCGCGGTGGGCCTGTACTACCGCTCGGGGTATTTCCGGCAGTCGCTGACAGCCGACGGCTGGCAGAACGAGACCTACCCGTCGCTGGATCCGCAGGGGTTGCCGCTGCGGCTGCTCACCGACGCCGGCGGCGATCCCGTACTGGTTCAGCTCGCGCTGCCCGACTCGGCGCAGCTGTACGCCCACGTCTGGGTTGCGCAGGTGGGTCGTGTTCCGCTGCTCCTGCTGGATTCCGACGTCCCGGAGAACGAACATGACCTGCGCAGCGTCACCGACCGGCTCTACGGCGGCGACCAGGAACACCGCATGAAGCAGGAGATCCTGGCCGGCATCGGCGGGGTCCGGGCCATTCGCGCGTTCACCGCCGTCGAGGGGCTGCCCGCACCCGAGGTCTTCCACATGAACGAGGGGCACGCCGGGTTCCTCGGTGCGGAGCGCATCCGCGAGCTGATCGCCGACTCCGGATTGGACTTCGACACCGCGCTGACCGTGGTGCGCTCCAGCACGGTGTTCACCACCCACACGCCGGTGCCCGCGGGCATCGACCGGTTCCCGCTGGACATGGTGCAGCGCTACCTCGGCGGCAAGCCTGGGGCCGACGGCGAATCGACGCTGCTGCCCGGCGTGCCGACCGCCCGCATCCTCGCGCTGGGTGCCGAGGACGACCCTTCCAAGTTCAACATGGCCCACATGGGACTGCGGCTGGCGCAGCGCGCCAACGGCGTCTCGCTGCTCCACGGACGAGTGAGCCGGGCAATGTTCAACGAGCTCTGGCCGGGGTTCGATCCCGACGAGGTGCCGATCGGGTCGATCACCAATGGCGTGCACGCGCGCACCTGGGCGGCGCCGCAGTGGCTGCAGCTGGGGCGCGAGCTGGCCGGCTCGGACTCGTTCAGCGACCCGGGGGTCTGGCTGCGGCTGCAGCAGGTCGACCCCGGCCACCTGTGGTGGATCCGCTCCCAGCTGCGGTCGCTGCTGGTCGAGGACGTGCGCCGCCGGCTGCGCAACTCGTGGCACGAACGCGGCGCCTCCGAGGCGGAATTAGGTTGGATCGCAACGGCTTTCGATCCGGACGTGCTGACCATCGGGTTCGCGCGCCGGGTGCCGACGTACAAGCGGTTGACACTGATGCTGCGGGACCCCGAGCGGCTCGAGCAGCTGTTGCTGAACGAAAAGAGGCCGATCCAGCTCATCGTCGCGGGCAAGTCCCACCCGGCCGACGACGGCGGGAAGGCGCTCATCCAGCAGGTGGTGCGCTTCGCCGACCGACCCGAGGTGCGGCATCGCATCGCCTTCCTGCCCGACTACGACATGTCCATGGCCCGGCTGCTGTATTGGGGCTGCGATGTCTGGCTGAACAACCCGTTGCGGCCCCTGGAGGCCTGCGGCACGTCCGGGATGAAGAGTGCGCTCAACGGGGGCCTGAACCTGTCCATCCGCGACGGTTGGTGGGACGAGTGGTACGACGGCGAAAACGGTTGGGAGATACCGTCGGCCGACGGCGTCGCCGACGAGGCGCGGCGCGACGACCTGGAATCCAGCGCGCTCTACAGCTTGCTGGAGGAGTCGGTGGCGCCGAAGTTCTACGAGCGTGACGAGCACGGCGTGCCGCCGCGCTGGATCCAGATGGTGCGCCACACACTGCAAACGCTGGGCCCGAAGGTGTTGGCGTCCCGGATGGTGCGCGACTACGTCGAGACCTACTACGCGCCGGCCGCGCAGTCGCTGCGCAAGACCATCGCTCCCGCCGAAGGGGGCAAGGCCGGGTTCGGCGCGGCGCGCGAGCTGGCCGCCTACCGCCGGCGCGTGGAGCAGGCCTGGCCGAAGATCGCCATCACCGACGTCGACAGCACCGGGTTGCCGGACAGCCCCCAGCTGGGCTCGAAGCTGACACTGACGGCGACCGTACAGCTGGCCGGATTGCGGCCCGACGAGGTCGAGGTGCAGGCGGTGGTCGGTCGCGTCGACTCCAGCGACGCCCTGCTTGATCCGGTGTGCGTCGACATGTCGCACACCGCGACCGTCGACGGCGGCAACGAGGTGTTCGCGACAACGACGCCGCTACCGCTGGCGGGCGCCGTCGGCTACACCGTGCGCGTGTTGCCGCACCACCCGATGCTGTCCGCCGACAACGAGCTCGGTCTCGTCGCGCTGGCCAGATAGCCCGGTCAGGCCGACACGCCCGGCTCCGCCGGGCTTGCGATCGTCATGCTCGCAGCCGCTCGAGCGCGGCGCGGACCTGTGCGGCGTTCGTGGTCTGCCAGAACGGCGGCAGCGAATCCCGCAGGTAGCGCCCGTAGCCCGCGGTGACCATTCGCGAGTCCAGCACCGCGACCACGCCGCGGTCGGTGACCCGGCGCAGCAGCCGGCCCGACCCCTGTGCGAGCAGCAGCGCGGCGTGGCTGGCGGCCACGGCCATGAATCCGTTACCCCCGCGCGCGGCGACGGCGCGCTGCCGCGCGCCCAACAGCGGGTCGTCGGGCCGTGGAAATGGGATGCGGTCGATCAGCACCAGCGACAGCGACGGGCCCGGCACGTCGACGCCCTGCCACAGCGACAGCGTGCCGAACAGCGAGGTCTCGGGGTCGGCGCTGAACTGCTCCACCAGCGCCGAAGTGCTGTCGTCGCCCTGGCACAGCACCGGTGTGGACAGCCGTGCGCGCATGGCTTCGGCCGCGGCTCGGGCCGCCCGCATCGACGAGAAGAGGCCCAGGGTGCGCCCGCCGGCGGCGGTGATGAGTTCGGTGATCTCGGTGAGCTGTTCCGCCGAGCCCGTCCCGTCGCGTCCGGGCGGTGGCAGGTGCGCGGCCACATAGAGGATCCCCGCCTTGGCGTGGTGGAACGGCGATCCGACGTCCAGCCCGCGCCAGCCGGGCGCCCGGCCGCCGTCGCTACCGCCCAGCCCCCACGCCGCGGCCATCGCGTCGAACGTGCCGCCGACCGTCAGCGTCGCCGACGTCAGCACGGTGGTCGCACGGGAGAACACCCGGGTGCGCAGCAGGTCGGACACCGACAGCGGCGCCACCCGCAGGACCGGGCGCATCACGCCGCGATTGTCCTCGTGATCGAGCCAGACGATGTCGGTGCGGTCCGGAATCGCGGGGGCGAACGACGCGAGGATGCGCGACGCGGTGTCCGAGATCTCGCTCAGCGCGGCGACCGCCTCGGCGCGCGCCGCGGCCGCCTTGGCGTCGCTGGTGGTCTCGATCGCCGACCGCGCGGCGGTGGCCGCGTCGCGCAGCGCGGTGACGTAGGTGGCGAGCTCGTCGTCGAGGTAGTCGAGGCGGCCGGGGGTGGCGTCGTGGATGGCCGCGGCGAAGTTGGCCGTCGTGGCCTCCAGCCGCTGGGTCAGCTCCGGGCCAACCAGGCGGGTGATCCGTCGCGACGCAACGCCGAGGGCCGCCGACGTCAGCTCGGCGGTGGCGGCCGACGTCACGCGGTCCACCAGCTCGTGCGCCTCGTCCACCACCAGCAGCGCGTGTTCGGGCAGCACCGCCGACTCGGCCACCGCGTCGATGGCCAGCAGCGCGTGATTGGTGACGACGACGTCGGCCATGCCGGCGATGCCCCGCGCCCGCTCCGAGAAGCACTCCGACCCGAACGGGCAGCGCGCCACCCCGAGGCATTCGCGGGCAGACACGCTGACCTGCGACCAGGACCGGTCCGGGACGCCGGGCTTGAGATCGTCGCGGTCGCCGGATTCGGTGTCGGACGCCCAGGCGGTGAGGCGTTGCACGTCCCGACCCAGCGCGGTGGCCGCCATGGGATCGAACAGCTCCTCCTGCGCCCGGCCGTCTTCGTCGGGCCCCTGGGTACCGTCCGTGCCGTTGTGAATCTTGCTCAGGCACAGGTAGTTTCGGCGGCCTTTGAGCAGGGCGAACCGCGGGGGCCGGGGCAGGGCGTCGCCGAGCGACTCGGCGAGCCGGGGCAGGTCGCGCTCGACGAGCTGGCGCTGCAGCGCGATCGTGGCGGTCGAGACCACGACGGGGGAGTCGTCGCCGATCGCGCGGACGATCGCGGGAACCAGGTATGCGAGCGACTTACCGGTCCCGGTGCCGGCCTGGACGACGAGGTGTTCGCCGGTATCGAACGCTCGCGCGACGGCGGTGGCCATCTCCACCTGGCCGGCGCGCTCGCTGCCGCCGAGCGCGGCGACCGCGGTAGCGAGCAACTCGGGGACGGACACCTCGGACGTGGTAGCTCTCTTCGTTCGCCGGCGGGCTAGCGCCCGGACGGGATCAGTGTGGTGGGGATGGCGGGTTCGCCGTGCGAGAGGTTGAGGCCCTCCCAGGGCAGGCTGTGCAGGCCGGCGGCCACCAGCTCGCGCGCCGCGGCGAGATCGGGTTTGGCGACCACCTCCCCGGCGCGGGCGAGCGGGACGGTCACCACACGAAAAGGATCGGCGGCGGCGGGCGGTCGCCCCACCGGGTGGACCACTTCCTCGGTGATGGTGCCGGTTGGGCGGGACAGGCGCAGCGCCTCCTTGCGGCCGCCGCGAGTCTCCTTGTGGCTGCTGCGCTTCTGCACCGGCATGCCGTCGACTTCGACCAGTTTGTAGACCATGCTTGCGGTCGGCGCACCGGAGCCGGTGACCAGCGACGTCCCGACGCCGAAACTGTCCACCGGCTCGGCGCCGAGCGCGGCGATCGAGTACTCGTCGAGGTCGCCGGACACCACAATGCGCGTCCCGGTGGCGCCCAGTTGGTCGAGCTGGTCGCGGACCTGCCGCGTGAGGGCCCCGAGCTCGCCGGAATCGATGCGTATCGCGCCGAGCCCCGTTCCGGCCGCGGCCACCGCGTTGGCCACGCCGGCGGTCACGTCGTAGGTGTCGACCAGCAGCGTCGTGTCGACGCCCAGCGCGGCGACCTGGGCCCGGAACGCGGCCAGCTCGTCCGGCCCCTCCGCTGTCGTGTGGACCATGGTGAACGCGTGCGCGGAGGTGCCTTCGGTGGGGATCCCGTATTCGCGCTGGGCCTCCAGGTTTGACGTCGCGGCGAAGCCGGCGATGTAGGCGGCGCGGGCCGCGGCGACCGCCGCCCGTTCGTGCGTCCGCCGGGATCCCATCTCGACCAGCGGCCGGTCCCGCGCGGCGCTGACCATGCGCGCCGCCGCGGACGCGATCGCGGTGTCGTGGTTGAAGATCGACAGCGCCAGCGTCTCGAGCACGACGCATTCGCCGAAAGTGCCGGTCACCGACAGCACGGGGGAGCCGGGGAAGTACAGCTCGCCCTCGGCGTAGCCGTCGATGTCGCCGCCGAACCGGAAATCGCGCAGGTACGCCAGCGTGCCCGCGTCGAGAAACTCCGCGAGCGTCTGGCAGGCCTCATCATCGAACGTGAAGTGCGGCAACGCTTCCAGCAGCCGGCCGGTGCCGGCGACCACCCCGTAGCGACGACCGTCCGGGAGGCGGCGCGCGAACAGCTCGAAGGTGGTCCGGCGGCCGGCCGTGCCGTCGCGCAACGCCGCTGCCAGCATCGTCAACTCGTACTTGTCGGTCAGCAGGCCAGCCGGGCGCGGCTCGTTCATTCCGCAACGGTAACGGCTGGGGGCGGCGGGCGTATGCCTCGGTATCGTGTACGTCATGGTTGTTGCGTCAGCGCCCACTAAGCCGGGCACTACCGGGCAACGGGAGTCGGCTCCGGTAGACGTCACGGCCAGCCCCTGGGTCACGATCGTATGGGACGACCCCGTCAATCTGATGACGTACGTCACGTATGTGTTCCAGAAATTGTTCGGCTACAGCGAGCCGCACGCCACCAAGCTGATGTTGCAGGTGCACAACGAGGGCAAGGCCGTGGTGTCGGCGGGCAGCCGGGAGAGCATGGAAGTCGACGTGTCCAAGCTGCATGCCGCCGGTTTGTGGGCGACCATGCAGCAGGACCGCTGAATTCGAGGGGCTTCGGCGATACCCTGTGCGCAAATGGAAGCGGGTCGACACCGCGAACGGTCCCCGTTTTCGGTCCGCCCTGGCTTCCCATGAGGCGGCCCTGCTCAAGAACCTCGCCGGTGCGATGATCGGCCTGCTCGACGAACGCGAATCGTCCTCGCCGGCAGACGAACTCGAGGAAATCACCGGGATCAAGACCGGAAATTCGGAGCCCCCCAGGGATCCGACGCTGCGGCGGCTGCTGCCGGATTTCTTCAAACCCGCCGACGGTGACACCGCGCCGGCCGCCGCGGCGGCCCTCAACGCCGCGCTGCGCAGCCTGCACGAGCCGGAGATCATCGACACCAAAAGGCATGCTACGCAACGGTTGTTGAACACCGTTCCGGACAACGGCGGCCGCTTCGAGCTCACCGAGCAAGACGCTGAGGCCTGGGCCGCCGCGGTCAACGACATCCGGCTGACGCTGGGAGTGATGCTCGAGGTCGGACCGCAGGGGCCCGAACGCCTGCCGGCCGATCATCCGATGGCCGTGCACTTCGACGTCTACCAGTGGCTGACCGTGCTGCAGGAGTACCTGGTGCTGGTGCTGATGGGCTCCCGATGAGCATCACCGATGTCCGGGGCATCCGCGTGGGGCACCACCAGCGGCTGGACCCGGACGCCTCCCTGGGCGCGGGCTGGGCCTGCGGCGTCACCGTCGTGCTGACCCCGCCCGGAACCGTGGGGGCGGTGGACTGCCGGGGCGGCGCGCCGGGCACCCGCGAAACCGACCTGCTGGACCCCGCCAACACCGTCCGGTTCGTCGACGCGGTGTTGCTGGCCGGGGGCAGCGCCTACGGCCTGGCCGCCGCCGACGGCGTCATGCGCTGGCTGGAGGAACGGGGGCGCGGGGTGGCGATGGAGGGCGGGGTGGTGCCCATCGTGCCCGGCGCGGTGATCTTCGATCTGCCGGTCGGTGGCTGGGACCGCCGGCCGACGGCCGAGTTCGGCTACCTGGCCTGCGAGAACGCGGAGGGCGCGACGGCGACGGCCGCGGTGGCCGTCGGGAACGTCGGCGCCGGGGTGGGCGCCCGGGCGGGCGTGCTCAAGGGCGGTGTCGGCACGGCCTCGACGACGCTGCCGTCCGGCGTCACCGTAGGGGCGGTCGTCGTGGTGAACTCCGCCGGTGACGTCGCCGATCGGGCCACCGGCCTGCCGTGGATGGCCGACCTGACCGAGGAATTCGGGCTGGGATCGCCGCCGCGCGAGCAGGTCGAGGCGTTCGCGGGCCTGCCGTCTCCGCTCAGGCCCCTCAACACCACGGTCGCGGTCGTGGCGACCGACGCCGCCGTGAGCGCCGCCGCGTGCCGGCGCATCGCGGTCGCCGCCCAGGACGGCCTGGCCCGCGCCATCCGGCCCGCGCATACCCCCGTCGACGGGGACACGGTGTTCGCCTTGGCTACCGGGGCGGTCGAGGTCGCACCGCCTGCCGCAGGCAAACCCCCGCCCGCGGCGTTCTCCCCCGAGACCCAGCTGGTCACCGAAGTCGGCATAGCCGCGGCCGACTGCCTCGCCCGCGCGGTGCTCGTCGGGGTGCTGGCCGCCGAGTCGGTGGCCGCGATACCGACCTACCGCGACGTGCTGCCCGGGGCCTTCGGCTAAGGGGAGCGCGCCCCGGCCCCGGTACCCTGGATGGGGCCGAACACGCTCGGAAAGGGCAGCAATGGGTAGGACCACGCCGAGGGGGCGTCCCGGCGTACCGGCGACCCGGCAGAAACGGCCCGACTGGGTGATTGGCGGGGCCACGATCCTCACCTTCGTGGCGTTGCTCTACCTGGTCGAGCTCATCGATCAGCTCACGCGCCATTCGCTGGACGCCAACGGCATCCGGCCGCTCGAGGCCGACGGGCTGTGGGGAATCGTGTTCGCCCCGGTCCTGCACGCCAACTGGGCTCACCTGGCCGCCAACACCGTCCCGATGCTGGTGCTCGGGTTTCTCGTCACCCTGGCCGGGCTGTCGCGGTTCGTGTGGGCCACCGCCATCGTATGGATCCTGGGCGGATTCGGCACATGGCTCATCGGAAACGTCGGCAGCTCCTGCGGCCCGACCGACCACATCGGGGCTTCCGGCCTGATCTTCGGCTGGCTGGCGTTCCTGCTGGTTTTCGGCATCTTCGTCCGCCGGGTCTGGAACATCATCATCGGCCTGGTGGTCTTGTTCGCCTACGGCGGTGTCCTGCTTGGCGCCATGCCGGTGCTCGGGCAATGCGGCGGCGTTTCCTGGCAGGGGCATTTGTGCGGGGCGATCGCCGGAGTGGTGGCGGCGTGGATGCTGTCGGCACCCGAACGCAAAGCTAGGACCGGACGCAAAGCGGGCGCCGCGCGGAGACCCGGACGATGAGCGCGCCCTTCGCGCCCGTCGGCGTCTTCGACTCCGGCGTCGGGGGACTGACCGTCGCCCGGGCCATCATCGACCAACTGCCGGACGAAGACCTGATCTACGTCGGCGACACGGCCAACGGACCGTACGGCCCGCTGAGCCTTCCGGAGATCCGCGCGCACGCGCTGGCCATCGCCGACGACCTCGTCGGGCGTGGGGTGAAGGCGCTCGTGATCGCGTGCAACACGGCGTCGGCGGCGTGCCTACGCGACGCCCGCGAGCGCTACGACGTGCCCGTCATCGAGGTGATCCTGCCGGCGGTGCGCCGTGCGGTCGCCACGACCCGCAGCGGCCGCATCGGAGTCATCGGCACCCGGGCGACCATCACCTCGCATGCCTACCAGGACGCTTTCGCGGCCGCCCGCGACACGGAGATCACCGCCGTGGCCTGCCCCCGGTTCGTCGACTTCGTCGAGCGCGGCGTGACCAGCGGGCGTCAGGTGCTGGGCCTGGCTGAGGGGTACCTGGAGCCGCTGCAGCGGGCGCAGGTCGACACGCTGGTGTTGGGCTGCACCCACTACCCGCTGCTCTCGGGCATCATCCAGCTGGCCATGGGCGACAGCGTCACGCTGGTGTCGAGCGCCGAGGAGACCGCCAAGGAGGTGCTGCGGGTGCTCACCGAGGCGGACCTGCTGCGTCCCCATGATGCGCCGCCGGCCACGCGGGTCTTCGAGGCCACCGGCGACCCGGAAGCGTTCACCGGACTGGCGACGCGATTCCTGGGTCCGGCGGTCACCGGCGTACAACCGGTGCACCCCTTCGCCTCGCCCTAGCTTCCAGGGCGAGATTCTGATCACATGAATGCGGCGATGTTTTCGTCATGGTGCTATCGGGCATGGCACAGTAGTGTCCGTGCGAATAACCGTGCTCGGCTGCTCGGGCAGCGTGGTGGGGCCGGATTCGCCTGCGTCGGGATATCTGCTCCGCGCGCCGGACACCCCTCCTCTGGTGCTCGACTTCGGCGGGGGCGTGCTGGGGGCTCTGCAGCGTTTCGCCGATCCCAGCGCGGTGCACGTCCTGCTCAGTCACCTGCATGCCGACCACTGCCTGGACCTGCCCGGCCTGTTCGTCTGGCGGCGCTATCACCCGTCGAAGCCCGACGGCAAGGCGTTGCTGTACGGCCCCAGCGACACGTGGTCGCGGCTGGGTGCGGCGTCGTCACCCTATGGCGGCGAGATCGATGACTGCTCCGACATCTTCGACGTTCGGCACTGGGTCGACAACGAGCCCGTGCAATTCGGGTCGTTGACCGTCCTGCCCCGGGTGGTGGCCCACCCGACGGAGTCCTACGGCATGCGGATCACCGACCCCAGCGGGGCGTCGTTCGTCTACAGCGGCGACACGGGCATGTGTGAGCAGCTCGTCGAGCTGGCCCGTGACGCCGATGTCTTCCTCTGCGAGGCGTCGTGGACCCACGCGGCGGATCGGCCGCCCGCCCTGCACATGTCCGGCACCGAGGCGGGCAGGGCCGCCGCCGAGGCCGGGGTCCGCGAGCTGCTGCTGACGCACATCCCGCCGTGGACCTCCCGTGAGGACGTCATCAGCGAGGCCAAAGCGGAATTCGACGGGCCCGTGCACGCCGTGGTCTGCGGCGAGACCTTCGACATCCGTCGCTCCGAACGGGTCTGAGCGCGTCCCGTCGGGCCTGGCTTAGGGTTACTGGGTGACCAGACGAGAAGACGGCCGCCTTGACGATGAGCTTCGCCCCGTAGTCATCACGCGCGGGTTCACCGACCATCCGGCGGGTTCGGTATTGATCGAATTCGGCCATACCAAGGTCATGTGCACGGCCAGCGTCACGGAGGGCGTCCCGCGCTGGCGCAAGGGATCGGGCCTGGGCTGGCTGACCGCGGAGTACGCGATGCTCCCCTCGGCCACCCACACCCGTTCGGACCGGGAATCGGTCAAGGGCCGGCTGTCCGGGCGCACGCAGGAGATCAGCCGGCTCATCGGCCGATCGCTGCGGGCATGCATCGACCTGCGCGCGCTGGGGGAAAACACGATCGCCGTCGACTGCGACGTGCTGCAGGCCGACGGCGGCACCCGCACCTCGGCCGTCACCGGCGCCTACGTGGCGCTGGCCGACGCGGTGACGTACCTGGCGGCCGCTGGCAAGCTGTCGGATCCGCGGCCGCTGTCGTGTGCGATCGCCGCCGTCAGCGTCGGGGTGGTCGACGGCAGGATCCGGGTCGACCTGCCCTACGAGGAGGACTCGCGCGCGGAGGTCGACATGAACGTCGTCGCGACCGACACCGGGACCCTCGTCGAGGTGCAGGGCACCGGGGAGGGAGCGACGTTCCCGCGCTCGACGCTGGACAAGCTGCTGGACGCCGCCCTTGGGGCCTGCGACCAGTTGTTCGCGGCGCAGCGGGAGGCGCTGGCGTTGCCCTATCCGGGGGTGCTGCCCGAGAGCGGCCCGGCGCCGAAGGCGTTCGGCACCTGACCCGGCTGCTGGTTGCCAGCCGCAACCCCAAGAAGCTGGCCGAGTTGCGCCGGGTGCTCGACGGCGCCGGCCTGTCGGGGCTCACGCTGGTGTCGCTGAACGACGTCCCGCCATTCGATGAGCCGCCGGAGACCGGCGCGACGTTCGAAGACAACGCGCTGGCCAAGGCGCGTGACGGGTTCGCCGCGACGGGCCTGGCTACGGTGGCCGACGACTCGGGGCTGGAGGTGGCGGCGTTGAATGGGATGCCCGGCGTCCTGTCGGCGCGGTGGTGTGGAAACCACGGCGACGACGCGGCCAACACCGCGCTGCTGCTGGCGCAGATCCGTGACGTCCCCGACGACCGGCGCGCGGCGGCGTTCGTATCGGCGTGCGCGTTGGTGTCGGCATCCGGCGAGGTCGTCGTCCGCGGGGAGTGGCCGGGCAGCATCGCACGGGCGCCCCGCGGCGACGGCGGATTTGGTTACGACCCGGTGTTCATTCCCGACGGTGACGACCGGACCGCGGCACAACTCGGCCCGGCGGAGAAGGACGCAACGTCGCATCGCGGCCGCGCGCTGGCGCTCTTGGTGCCCGCGCTGCGCAACTTGGCGGCGCCACGGGTCTAGAGGCCGAAGCGCGCTTTGACGTTTCGCGTCTGGAAGTGCTCGACGATGATGCCGAGCAGGGGAACCGTGCCGGCCAGCAGCACGCCGATCGTCTTCCCGATGGGCCAGCGGACTTTCACCGCGAGGTTGAACGCGGCGAGCACATAGACGAAGTACACCCAGCCGTGTACCACCTCTATCCACCGGATCTCATGATGGAAGGCGAGGTGGGAGACGATTTCGTAGCACAGCGCGATGAGCCACAGGCCCGTCGCCCACGCCATGACGCGGTAGGCGAGCAGGGCGGAGCGGATCTTGTCCGCCGGGGCCGCAGCTGTCGATGGGGTCTCGGGGGTCGTCATGCGGTTGTCCTGTTCTGTTTTTCGGTATCCATCTTGGCGAGCTCGGCCAGGTAGGCGTTGTACTCCCGCAGGGCGGGATCGTCGGGGGGCGGTTGCATCGACGCGGGGCGCTCCGGCAGCAGTCCGGCGGGTATCTCGGTGGCCGCGCCGTTGCCGCGGGGGGCCGGCGGCGTCTCCTCGTAGCGCACGAACTTGCGGTAGGCGTAGATGCAGAACCAGGCGAACAGCGGCCACTGCAGCGCGTACCCGAGATTCTGGAAGGTGCCCGAGGTCGACTGAAACCTGGTCCACTGCCACCAACCGAGGGCCAGGCAGCCGCACGCCGCGACGAGCGCCAAGACGATCAGCGCGGGCCGGTGACGACGTGTGGTGGACACCCCTTGAAGGTACCGCCCGCGATTTGGCGCCGACGAACTCGTCGAGCCGGCCGCGACCGCCGGCCACTTAGGGGCGGCACCGAGGCGGTACGATCGCTGAGCGCGCGGGCGTGGCGCAATTGGCTGACGCGCCGGCTTTAGGTGCCGGTGCTCGAAAGAGCGTGAGGGTTCGAGTCCCTCCGCCCGCACCGATGTGATGAGTCGTGTCATAGGTGACAGATGAGTCGCGTCATGGGTTACAGATTCCCCGGCCGTCGGCCGGGGTTTTTGTTTTGGTTGCGCCAGTAGTTTCTTTCGGGGTTGATGTGGTGGCTGCTGAGGACGTGGTGGCTGGTTTTGCTGACGACGGTGACGGTGTCGGTGGTGACCAGGATCAGGGTGGGGGTGTGGGCGTGGGTGCGGCCAACGCCGAGGTGGTGTAGGCGGCTGCCGTGGCGCAGGGTGAGTTTGCCGAATTGGTCGATGGTGTCGTGGCGTTTCAAGCACCAACGTCCGGTGCTCGCCGGATTTGTCGGCCAGCCGTGCTACGTCGTCAGCGGACAGGTAAACCCGGCGCTTTCCCGATTTGCGGGGCAGGTTACCGACACCCTTGCACGGGTTGGCGGCCAGACGTTTGCCTTTCACCGCATCGGCCAAGATGCCCGAGAGCACACCCTCAGCGCGAATGACGGTTGTCGCACCGGAACCCTTGCGGGTCATGCGGGTGATCCACGGCTCGACGCCGAGCACGTCGATATCCGCCACCGCTATCGCGCCCCACTCGGGTTTCACGTGGAGTCGCCGGTCAGCTTGTTGACCTCGACATCGTTGGCGAAAATCTGCGCGACACGCTTGGTGGTGAAGCCACACTTACGGGTGGTCCGGTTACCGGGAGTGCGATAACGGACGGCGTAAAGCGTTGCGCTGTCTTTGGTTTGGTACTTCTCAATGGTCGCCATCTTCAGATCAGCCCTTCCTTGCGGGCTTTGGCGATGTAGCGGAGCGCCTGGCGCTCATAGACGTGGAATGCGGCTTGCACCGCCGCGAGCCGACTGCCCTCGGGTGCGGCCCGGTGAACCTCGGCAACGTCACACAAAAAATCCGGCGTGATCTTGCGCCGGGTGATGCGCCGTACCGCGCGAACAGCATCGCTACCAGTTTGCTCGTAGTCGTCGGTGCCGTCTGGCGTGAATCCGGCGACCCCGGCGAATGCGTATACCTCGTCGCGAATCCGATCAAGCTTGATGGCCAGTAGATCCTTTGCCCTGATGGCGTTTTCGCCAGCTACTAGCTTTATGCTGACACAACCCGGTATCCGGTCGCGTACCTCGAACACGATTTCGGCGGTGTCGGTTCGGTACGTGAGTAGCCGGTACGCTGCGCCGTCGCCCATCGCCACCCATGTGTCGTCGGTGATTTCGACGGTCGCTCCGCTGGGTAGCGGGTAGCTCTTGCCCTTCAGTCGGACCTGTCGCATGGTGACATTGTCGGCAACAACCGCCGTGAAACGCGGAAAACCAGCACACCAACCTCCCCGGCCCTGTTACCGCAGGGTGCGGGGGCTTACATGCACTCAGAGTACGGGCATCGCTGCTGTCGTCAACTGTTCCAACTGTTCCACCTGGGTTCTCGGCTCAGTCGGTCGTCTGTTCAGCGTCGGTTTTCGGATCGTCAGGTGGTGTCTCTGGTGGCGGCGTCTGTTGGTCCGGTGGAGCGGTTAATCGGTCTAGCCCGGTTATGCGCCGTACTGCCTCTATGCGCGCGCGGCGCTCTGCTGCCTCTGCGGCACGGTATTGGCGCTCTTGGTCTCCGCGAACGGGGTAGACCCAAATCCCATCGTGTTCGTCTCGGTAGCTCTTGAGAACCTTCGTCATGTCGGCAAGCTTTTCGGTTATCGCTTTGGCGGATTCGCTCGGATTGTCGGCTACGAAGAGTGTGTTGAAGTGACTGTCCCAATCCAAGATTGCGGGATTTTCAAACCTGTTGCCACGGCTGTATTTGCACGTCACCAAACCCTCGAAGCGTGAACCTAATTCGTCCCGTTTCGGATACCGTTCACGCTAAGTCGGCACACCGACAGCCCGAGGTATCTGCACGGTGTGTTCAGCGTCCAGGTGAGTCGGGCGTGTCGGGTATCAAACCGCCGCTGGCCAAGGTCGACTGGCTGCTCGCTGCAATCGTAGAGCCCGCATTCCCCGGTCTTCGACGGCATGGAACGCAACATTTCATCCCCAGGGGTTGTTCCAGACTGAGGGTGAACGCCTGTGGGGCATGTCGGTGCCGAGACATTGGATACAGAAATCAATCACTCTCTGAGTCGCAAGCTCAAACCATGTGTCGGGTTGGATGAGTGCCTGCTTGAGAGCGTTCGGGGTCAGTCCTCGAATCGCTGGCACCGCAAGTAATTTCCCGTAAATGCGCTGCTCACTGCGCACCGCTTCGCGCATAAGTTCCACGGGGCGCGTTATGGCAGCATTGGTGGTTAGTATGTGAATAGTGATGCCGCATATATTGATTCGTCTACGAACGCTCCCCATTTTGGCGAACACCAACGATCTGGCCTTGCTTGCTGGCTCCTGCAACTGCTCATCGGTCAACTTGTCGAAGTCGAGAGTGTTTATGAAGTCAAACAGTTGACCGTATACGTCATCCTGCTGCGATCTGAACTCGCCAACCGCGCTGAGCAATACGGCGAGCTCGCCTCGCAACTTGTCGTCGCGGGCATCGAGCCTTTCCCGCTGGAATCGCTTGTCGGCGCTACGCAGCGTCAAGACATTGAATCGGGCGCTAACGACGATCGCGGCGATGGCGACGGTAACCGTGGCGATGTTGCCCCAGGCGATGGACGGGTGAAAGTCATCCCATGCATCCCAGAGGTCGGACACCAGCCAGTCTCACCAATCGAGCACGGCTCTCTACGCTGGGCCCGATTCCCGACATAGAAGCAAACGCACTTTAGGAAAAGTTCTACGCGATGGTTTACCTCACCAGTGGTGGATTCATCACGGTCAACGACGACTTCGCGTCGATCGTTCTGAACATAGCGGCGGGGTGACCCTTAAGTCCGTTGTATCAACTGGCGAGTCCCCGTTACTGAGTCCGCCCCGTCTTAGAGTCGGGTTGGTGTGATCCGTGCTCAGTTGACGCTGCAGGCAACCGGGGTGTGGGTACACCTGCATGCGGCAGCGTACTCGGCCGGCGTCATGTAGCCCAGGGCCGAGTGCCGGTGTCGATGGTTGTGTTCGGTCCTGAAGTCGCCGATGACTACGCGGGCCTCGAACAGGCTGTTCCAGTGGTTGCGGTTGAGGCACTGTTTGCGTAGGCGGTTGTTGAACGATTCGATGTAGCCGTTGTCCCACGGGCAGCCCGGCGGGATGTACACCATTCCGGTCTTGTTCTCGCAGAACCGTTGCAGCGCTTGAGAAACCATCTCTGGGCCGTTGTCCAAGCGCAGCACTTTCGGCGGGCCACCAGCCGCGCCCTTTATGGTCGAAATCTAGCGAGACGACCAGGAGCAACGATATCGACTCATCCCGGAGACGGGCGTACATTCTGCATAACGCGACAATTTGGCATCACCGTAGAGGACCGGTAGCCGTGGACGTTGCTAGTGCCGACCCGAACTGGGCAGAGTGTTTGACGGGCGTAGGAACTGTTGTGCTCGCGATCGCGGCGTTATTCGCGTTAACAACGATCATCCTAACGCGGCGCGCTGGGCACGCACAGGCAACAACGGAAGCAGCGAACAGATGGAATGAGGAAGCTTTCCGGAATGCACGTGCGAGATTTCGGGGTCTGATCGCTACCGGAGGGCCAGAGAAGCTCCGCGACGAGATGATGAAGCTTCGCGCCGCTGGTTCGAAGGACTACTACGACCTACTCGCAATTCTGGATTACTTCGAAGATCTTGCGATTCTGCTTAGGTATCGCGCGATTACGTTCCCTATTGTGTATGACTCACTCGGTGGAACCGTTAACTACTACTGGACTAACTGCGAGGCTTTTGTAAAAGCTCTCCGCGCGGAGGGCACTGCGACGGTTTATCAATGTTTTGAGCAGCTTGGCAATCGAATCGCGCGAGAAGCGAAGTCCCACAAAGCCTGGACGCGCACCAAATGGACTGACCGTTCGGCCCGTGGTGCGAGGACGAAGTTCGAGAAGCGACTGCATATCCTGTCACCGGCAGTGGACCGCGCAAGGGAGATCGCGCTCGAGAAATGCCCCGACCTCATGAAATCGGATCTGGTGTTAGTTGCTCACTCGTTGTCTGAAACCGAAGCGCTAGATGATGCATCTGCAATGATTGTTATGCGTGGGTCGGATGGGTCCACCATCTCAATACACATGTGGGACGGGGGACTTCGCTACACTGCCTCACGGGTACTCCCGGCGTAGAACAGTCCTTATGACGCATTTCGGCGGCTGGATATGCGCAGTTCGCAAAGCTCCTTCGCGGCGTCAATGTCCATTCCGCCGTAGGTGCGACGCCAGTTGTACAGCGTGGCGGCGGAGAAACCCAGCTCGGCGGCGATTTCCTCGCCGGTCTTGCCCTCCGCGGCCAGTTCATCCGCCCGGCGCAGCTTGGTTACAATGTCCTCCGCGGAATGCCGCTTCCGACCAGCCATACGTTTCATCGTCCCTTCTGACCCGACCTCGGGCCATAGGACTCTAGAACTGGTTGGACTCATCCAACGGGAACACGCCACAGGGATTCGACACGCCGGGCAACCGCGTGTCCTGAGGGTCAAACGGAGAAGCAGCGTCTCAGCCTAGGGGTCTTAACACCCTAGGGCGTAGTCCCTGAGGGAGCTAGGCGCGACGGTCGTGCGGTACTCATCGGATTCCAGCAGTTTCTGTAACCACCCGTCCCACGTACCAGTGTGACCGCCTGCGGCGTGCACTGCTGTTCGAGCTGCCACAAACGCCTTGTGTAGCGCCTCAGATCGGTCAGATGCGTTGACGGTCATGCATAGATCGACCCGGCCCGCCTTGAGGTCAGCGCCAACGTCGCCATCTACGTCGGTTATCCCAGCGAAGGCTTCGGCAAGGTCGTCTAGGTGGCCTTCTATAGCCTCATCAAACGGACGGTCCGATCCGAACGTAAATTCGATGTAGTAGCTCGTCATTGCGTTTCACCTCTTTCCCAACATGACTGACGACGGAACCACCCTATTAAGTTCCGGAAGTAGTTCGGATCAGAAGGTGACTTGTGCATCATCTTCTGGTGGCTCCCGCACGAGCACCGGAACTTGCGATAGTTGTTCCCCTTCCTGGTGACCTCGTACCATCCGTGCGCCGTGATCTCGGCCACCACCGCGCTCTGTTCGTCATGTTTTCCCACTTCAGCTCTCTACCGTAGTCGACTCGGATCACCGCTGTGTATCGAACGATGGCGATGGGCAAAGTTGAGCAGAGATATCCGGAATACCCCGCCAAAAGCCCCCTACCAGGGGGGTTAGGTGCGCGCTGCTGAGGCTGATTTGCGGCCCGCAGCAGAGCGTGCCAGCAAACAGCTCCGTGGACACCAAATGGACACAAAAATCTGACAATCACAGATAACTAGCGTTAAAGCGTGAAGCATGTCTGTCCAGTTAGACGGCCATACGAGCCCCTGGCCAGGATAGCCAAGGAGGGTTCGAGTCCCTCCGCCCGCACCGATCTGGCAGGCCGCTGGCCGTTGCGACAAATGCGCGTCAAACCCTTCTTGCCGGGTACGTCAAGGTGCACGGGACACAAGGGAGACGCCATGACGATCGGACAAGAGCCCCCGCCCGCGGGCGAGGAAGACTTCATCGCGGACGAGATCGAGGTCGCGGAAGACCGCGCCCGGCGGGCGCGCGAACGCGCCGCCCAGGCGGGATTCTCGGCCGCCGACAGCCTCGAGGAGTCCGCGCGGCGGCATGAACATTTCGCGGAGGTCGAGGACGAGGGCGTTCGGCAGGGCGTGCCCCACACCGACGTGCATCGGGAGTCCGCCAGGCTCCATCGGAAGGCGGCGGCCGAAGACAGGCACCTCGCCGAGCTCAAGCGCAGAGAGTCCGAGGCCGACCTCTCGTAGGCACGTCAGGTCAGCTGCCCAGAAAGCGTGCTCGCACCTCCGGCGGCGGTATCGGACAGGTGTCGTATTTGCCGAAGAGGCGGTAGCGGATGGCGGCGACCCGGTCGTAGAGCCCGTCGCGCAGCGGGGCGGGAATGATGCGGGCGGCACCGAAGACGCGCCACGGGCCGCCGAGATAATCAACGACGCGCAGGGCCGCCTCGGACCGCACGGCGACGCGTTCCCCGTGGTCACCGGGTTGGTCGACGAAGACGACGGACTCCACGTCCTTGATCGACGGGTGCCGGTCGATGATCGCCCGCGCCAAGTCGGTGTCCAGGGCGGCGAAGCGCAGGGTGCCTTTTCGATCGAACCGAATGATCGTCCGCACCGCCAAGTTGCAGAAGCCGCAGACACCGTCGTACAGCAGGATGGGGGGCGTTTCGGCGTTCACTGACGCCAGGTTACCGAGCGGCGGCCGTGGCGGCGGCCCACCCGAGGTTGACCTTTGGTAAGGCGACCCTTAGTTTGTGGGGGTAACTTACCTACGTCGGGGAGTGGTGCCAGGTGCAAAGTGTCGCGGCGCGGCAGGGCGGGCGGCCTCCGCTCATCGGGCTGGATGACGTCGTCCGCGCGGGACGGGACCTGGGCATGCGACGGCTGAGCATCAACGCGGTCGCGGCGCGGCTGGGGGTATCCGGCACGGCGCTGTATCGGCACGTCGAAAACCGCTGGGAGCTCGAACGTCTCGTCGGCGAGAGCGTGCTCGCCGAACTCGACCTACGCGACGACCCGGGCGCGGACATCGAGCGGCACCTGGTGTCCTTCGGGCTGCAACTGCGCGACTTCACCGCGGAGCACCCCGGGTTGGCGTCCTACCTCCAGGTGCTCTTCCCGCGCGGTGACGCGGGGGCTCGGGTGTTGTCCCAGGAGGTGGAGGCGCTGCGCCGGCGGGGCTATTCCGCGGACGCGGCGATGGTGCTGAGCAGCGCCGTGGCGACCCTCGCGATCAGCCTGGCGGCGCGAGAAGAGAACACGGCCAACGCCACCGACGGTGACCAGGCCGGCGCCTTCGCCGTCGAGCGTGACGCCGCGGCCGAGCGGTTGGCCGGCGACGCGCGGCTGGGCGCGGCCCATGCCCGGCTGCCCCAGGTGTCCGATTCGGAGTTCGTCCGGCTGCTGCTCGCCGCCTCCATTCGGGGCCTGGTCGCGGTCATCCCGCCGGGCCGACCGATCGGCGAGGCCGTCGCGGAGCTGAGCTCCGCGGGAGAGGACCGCTGATGGCACGCGGGTTCCAGGGTGTGATGCTGCGGGGCTTCGGCGCCCGCGACCACACCGCAACGGTGGTCGAAACCCTGCAGATCGCACCGCATTTCGTGCGTGTGCGGATGGTGTCGCCGACCCTGTTCGACGAGATCGAGGCCGAACCCGCGGCGTGGCTGCGGTTTTGGTTCCCCGATCCCGACGGATCGACCACCGAGTTCCAGCGTGCCTACACACTTTCGGAGTCGAACGCCGCAACCGGGCGATTCGCGGTCGACGTCGTCCTGCACGATCCGGCCGGCCCGGCGTCGCGCTGGGCGCGCACCGTGCAGCCCGGCGCCACGATCGCGGTCATGTCGCTGATGGGCTCGTCGCGTTTCCAGATGCCCGACGAGCAGCCGGCCGGCTACCTGCTGATCGGTGACTCGGCGTCGATCCCGGGAATGAACGGGATCGTCGGGGTCGTCCCCGACGACGTGCCGATCGAGATGTACTTCGAGCAGCACCACGACGACGACACCCTGATCCCGCTCGCGCGGCACCCGCGGCTGCGCGTGCACTGGGTGGCGCGCCGCGACGAAAGGTCGCTGGCCGCCGCGATCGAGAGCCGGGATTGGTCGGACTGGTACGCGTGGGCGACCCCCGAGGCCACCACCCTCAAGCACGTGCGCGCTCGGCTCCGCGACGATTTCGGCTTCCCCAAGTCGGCCATCCACGCCCAGGCGTACTGGAGCGCCGGCCGCGCCATGGGCACCTGCCGCGGTGACGACGCCGACGCGGCCGAGGGCGAAGTAGCCCACGCGGCTGCGGCGGAAGCCGTTGAAGACCAGCGCGACCAGCCCCGTCCCGCCGCGCCTCCCCGGGGCAGCTGGCGCGCGCAGGCCGCCGGCCGGCTGCTCGCGCCCCTGCGGCCGGCGTTGATCCTGTCCGGCCTGCTGCAGGCCGTCATCACCCTGGTGCAGCTGGCGCCGTTCCTGCTGCTGGTCGAGCTGTCCCGGCTGCTGCTGTCCGGGGCACCCGCGTCGCGGCTGTGGGGCGTGGGCGTGGCCGCCGTCTCGCTGCTGGGGCTGGGTTCCGTGCTCAGCGCCGGTCTCACGCTGTGGCTGCACATCGTGGACGCGCGATTCGCCGTTGACATTCGAAAGAGGTTGCTAAGCAAGCTTTCCCGACTGCCGCTGGGCTGGTTCACCGCGCGCGGTTCGGGCCCCATCAAACAGCTGGTGCAGGACGACACGCTCGCCCTGCACTACCTGATCACGCACGCCATCCCCGATGCTGTCGCCGCCGTCGTCGCGCCGGTGGCGGTGCTGGTCTACTTGTTCGTCGTCGATTGGCGCGTGGCGCTTGTGCTGTTCGTGCCCATCTTCGTCTACCTGGTGCTCACGTCCTCGGTGACCATCCAGTCGGGTCCGCGCATCCCGCAATCGCAACGCTGGGCCGACAGGATGAGCGGCGAGGCCGGCGCGTTCCTTGAAGGCCAACCGGTGGTTCGGGTCTTCGGCGGTGCCGCCGCGTCCAGTTTCCGGCGTCGCCTCGACGAGTACGTCGGCTTCCTCACTGCGTGGCAACGCCCGTTGGCCGGCAAGAAGACGCTGATGGACCTGGCCACCCGCCCCTCGACGTTCCTCTGGCTGATCGCCGTCGCCGGCACGCTGCTGACCGTCACGGGTTCGATGGACCCGGTGAACCTCCTGCCATTCCTGTTGCTGGGCACCGCGTTCGGCGCGCGGCTGCTCGGCATCGCCTACGGGCTCGGGGGCATCCGCGCCGGCATGCTCGCCGCCCGTCGGCTGCAGAACACCCTCGACGAACCCGAGCTGGCGGTGCGAGAGGGCGGGGCCACGGCGGGTGACTCACCGGCCACGGTGGTGTTCGACCGGGTCACCTTCGGCTATCGCCCCGATGTGCCGGTGATCGACGACGTGTCGTTGACGCTGCGCCCGGGCACCGTCACCGCGCTCGTCGGTCCCTCCGGCTCGGGCAAGTCGACCCTGGCCGCGCTGCTGGCCCGCTTCCACGACGTGCAGCACGGCGCGATTCGCGTCGGCGGACGCGACATCCGGTCGATGACCGCCGACGAGCTCTATGCGCGCGTGGGTTTCGTGTTGCAAGAGACCCAGCTCGTGCACGGCACCGTCGCCGAGAACATCGCGCTGGCCGTGCCCGGCGCCACCGCCGCGCAAATCGAGGCCGCCGCGCGCGAGGCGCAGATCCACGAGCGCATCACGCGCTTGCCCGACGGCTACGACACCATGCTCGGCGCGGGAACCGGCCTTTCGGGCGGCGAGCGGCAACGGCTCACCATCGCCAGGGCCATCCTCGCCGACACCCCGGTCCTGATCCTCGACGAGGCCACCGCGTTCGCCGATCCGGAATCGGAATACCTTGTGCAGCAAGCGCTCAACCGGCTCACTCGAGACCGCACGGTGCTGGTGATCGCACATCGCCTGCATACCATCGTGGGGACCGACCAGATCGTCGTGCTCGATCACGGCCGCGTCGCCGAACGCGGCACCCACGACGAGCTGTTGGCGACCGACGGCCGTTACCGCCGATTGTGGGAGAGCGGGAGCCGCAACCCGATGGCGGTCACCACGGAGGGGGCGCGATGATTCGCACCTGGCTCGGCCTCGTGCCGGCGCACCGCCGCACCAAGCTCGTCGCGTACGCTTCGCTGGCGTTGCTGTCGGTCGCGGTGCGTGCGGTGGCGACGGTGCTGCTGGTTCCGCTGCTGGGCGCGCTGTTCGGCGACAGCCCGCACCGGGCGCTGGTGTGGCTGGGCTGGCTCACCGCGGCCACCGTCCTCGGGTGGGTGATCGACACCGCGACCGCGCGAATCGGGTTCGAGCTGGGTTTCACCGTGCTCGACCACACCCAGCACGACGTCGCGGACCGGCTCCCCGGCGTACGACTGGACTGGTTCACCGCCGAGCACACCGCGACGGCGCGGCAGGCCATCGCCGCGACGGGCCCAGAGCTGGTCGGGCTTGTGGTCAACCTGCTGACGCCATTGATCTCCGCCGTTGCGCTGCCCTGGGCGATCGCCCTTGCGCTGCTGCCGGTTTCGTGGCAGCTCGGGGTCGCCGCCCTGGCCGGCGTACCCCTGATGCTGGGGGCGCTGTGGGCTTCCGGGCGGCTGGCCCGGCGCGCGGACTCGGCGGCCGCCGCGGCCAACACCGCGCTGACCGAGCGGATCATCGAATTCGCGCGCACCCAGCAGGCGTTGCGAGCCGCGCGACGCGTCGAGCCGGCGCGCAGCCTGGTCGGCGATGCGCTGGCAGCCCAGCACGGGGCCACCATGCGCTTGCTGGCCATGCAGGTGCCGGGCCAGCTGCTGTTCAGCCTCGCCAGCCAGCTGGCGCTCATCCTCCTGGCCGGCGTGACGACGGCGCTGACGGTGTCGGGCGCCGTGACCGTGCCCGAGGCCATCGCCCTGATCGTGGTCATCGCACGGTATTTGGAGCCTTTCACGACGATCAGCGAGCTGGCGCCCGCGCTCGAGAGCACGCGCGCCACGTTGGCCGGCATCAGGGCGGTGCTCACCGCGCCGGCCATGCCCGCCGGCGGCGGGGCGCTCAACGGCGCGGGCGCGGCCCCGCGCGTCGAATTCGACGACGTCACATTCGGTTACGACGGCGCGCGCACGCCGGTGCTCGACGGGATCAGTTTCGCGCTGGCGCCCGGCAGCACGACGGCGATCGTGGGGCCGTCCGGCTCGGGGAAGAGCACCGTCGTCGCGTTGATCGCCGGCCTGCATCAGCCGACGCGCGGCCGGATCCTCATCGACGGGCTCGATGCCGCGACACTCGACCCCGACTCCCGGCGCGCGGCCGCGACCGTTGTGTTCCAGCATCCCTACCTGTTCCACGGCACCATCCGCGAGAACGTCCTCGCCGGTGACCCGGCGGCGGACGACGAGCGGTTTGCGCGGGCGGTGGCGTTGGCGCGCGTCGACGAGCTCACCCGGCGACTGCCCGAGGGGCCCGAGACCGTCGTCGGCGAGGCGGGTTCGGCGCTGTCGGGCGGTGAACGTCAGCGCGTCAGCATCGCCCGGGCGCTGCTGAAACCGGCTCCGGTGTTGCTCGTCGACGAGGCGACCAGCGCCCTGGACACCGAGAACGAGGCCGCGGTGGTCGATGCGCTCACTCTGGGCCCGCGGTCACGCACCCAGGTGATCGTCGCCCACCGGTTGGCCAGTATCCGGCACGCCGACCGTGTGCTCTTCCTCGATGGCGGCCGGGTGGTCGAGGACGGCGCCGTCGACGAATTGCTTGGCAAGGGCGGGCGTTTCAGCGAGTTTTGGCGGCAACAGCGCGACGCCGCCGAATGGCGCATCGTCGCTGAATAGGGCAGCCCGCGGTCCATGCCGGATGCCCTACAGTAGCTGCGTCGGACGGTGCCGTCCGGGTAGTGGAGGCGTGTGATGAGCGCCGTGGTGTCCGTACCGCGCCATCCTGGCGACGTGACCGCCGCATGGTTGTCCGCCGCGCTCAGCGCGCATCGCCCGCCCGTCGAGGTCGCCGACGTGGACGTGACCGCCATCGGCACGGGACAGACCGGCGCGACGTTCCGCGTGACCGCCCGCTACACCACCGCCCCTGCGGACCTGCCGCGAACGTTCGTCATCAAGTTGCCGGCCCAGGACGACGCCGTGCGCGAGCGGGTCGCAATCGGCGATCGCAGCGAGTGCGCGTTCTACGCCGCCGTGGCCGATCGCGTCCGGGTGCCGACGCCGCGATGCTTCTACTGCGACATCACCGACGACGGGCTGGACTACGCGCTGCTCCTTGCCGACCAGGCGCCCGCCGCGCAGGGCGACCAGATCGCCGGCTGCGGGGAGCATCAGGCACGGCTCGCGGTGGCGGCGCTGGCCGGATTGCACGGACCCAGCTGGTGTGATCCCGTCTGGCTCGACCTACCCGGCCTGGCATTCGCGCGACCCAACGAGGACTCGGCGAAAGGCCTTGGTGACGTGGCGAAGCTGAGCGCCGACATCACCCTGGACAAGCTCGGCGACCGACTGAGCGGTGAGGACCGCGAAACATTCACGGACACAATGGCACTGGTGGGAAGTTGGCTACTCGCTGAGCACGACCGCTTCGCCCCGCTGCACGGCGACTTCCGCCTCGACAACCTGCTGTTCGACCCGGACCAGCGCTGGGTGAGCGTGGTCGACTGGCAGACGCTCGGCGTGGGACTCCCCGCCCGGGACCTCGCCTATTTCACGGCGACCAGCATGAACTCGGGGCTGCGCTCGGATATTGAGCGGGGCCTCGTCGATCACTACCACCGCACGCTGGTCGACCACGGCGTCGCCGACTACGACCGCGAGACGTGCTGGCGCGACTACCGGCTGGGCATGCCGCAGGCTTTGCTCATCTCGGCCCTCGGCTTTGCCTTCGCCACCTCCACCCAACGGGGTGACGACATGGTGCTGACCATGCTGCGCCGCGGCTGCCGGTCGATCCGCGACCTCGGGACGCTGGGATTGATCGCCGACCGCTAGGGCGTGTCTGACAATGGTTTCGGGTGTTGTGCGTGAGGCTTGGGGTATGTCGCGGTTTCAGTTGCTTACCGATGCCCAGTGGGCCTTGATCGTTGATCTTCTTCCC